>JAICEW010000285.1 GCA_025923995.1 Vicinamibacteria bacterium
GCCGCTCATCCCTTGATGATGCGGGGCGTAATGAACAGCAGCAGCTCGTTGTTGGTCGACTGCACGAACCGGTTCCGGAACAGGTAGCCCAGGATGGGCAGCCGGCCCAGGAACGGCGTCGACGACTGCGAGGTCTGCTCGTTGCTCTGGTAAATCCCGCCGATGACGGCCGTCGAGCCGTCCATGACCAGCACCTGCGTCTTCGCCGACTGGGTGTTGATGGGCGGAATGCCGTTCACCAGGTTTGCGAAGTCGGCGGCGTTGTTCTCCACTTCGAGCTGCAGGATGACCGTTCCCGCTTCCGTGATCTGGGGCGTCACCTTGAGCGTGAGCACCGCGTCCTTGAACTGCACGGTGACCGTGTTGTTGGCGACGGTCTGGATCGGGATCTGGACGCCCTGCTTGATCTCGGCCTGCTGGTTGTTCTGGGTGGTGACCTTCGGCGTCGACAGGAGACGGCCACGGCCCTGGCGCTCCAGCGCGGTGAGCGCCGCGTCCAGGTTGAAGCTGCCGATCAGGTTGCCCAGCGAGACGCCGAGGGCGGTGTTGAACCCGGCCGCGGGCAGGTTGACGGCGTAGCCGCGTCCGGTGGTGCCGATGCCCGCCTGGGGCGCCAGGCCATTCTGGTCGGCGGGCAGGCCGCCGACCGCAGGCACGCCCTGCCCGTTCAGGATGACCGAGCTCGGGAAGGCGCGCTGGTTGGTGTTGCCGAACTGCGGCACCTGCTGGTTCAGGAAGCCCCACTGGATGCCCAGGTCGCGGGTGAAGTTGCGGCTGGTGACGACGATGCGCGCCTCGATCTCCACCTGCGGCGTCGCGCGGTCGAGCTCGGCGATGAGCTCCTTGGCCCTCTCCAGGAAGCTGGGCAGGTCCTTGACGATCATCGTGTTGGTGCGCGTGTCCACGTTGATGGTCCCGCGGGCGGACAGCGCGCCGGCGCGCTTGAGGACGTCCGAGAGCTCCTGCGCCTTCGCGTACGAGATGCGCGTCGTCAGCGTGCCCAGGTCCCCGGCAAGGGCCTTCTCCTCGGCCAGCTTGCGGCGGTCCGCCTCCTCCTTCTGCAGGTCGCTCAGGCGGGCGATGCGGATGACGTTGCCCTCGAGCGTGTAGCCGAGGCCGTTCGCCTTGAGGATGAGGTCGAGGGCCTGGTCCCAGGGCACCTCGTTGAGCTTCAGGGTGACCTTGCCGCTGACGCCGGGGTTCACGACCACGTTCATGCCGCTGATGTCGGCGAACAGGCGGAAGATGTCCTGCAGGTCGCCGTCCTTGAAGTCGAGGCTGATCGGGTGGCCGGTGTAGACCTTCTCGCCCGTCGTCAGGTTGGCGACGCTCGAGAGGTTCGGCTCCTGCGGCTCGGGCGCCAGGTCCGGCAGCGGGGCCGGCAGCGGCGCCGGCAGCAGGGCGGGCGGAGGCGGCGCGCCGGCCGCCATCTGCGGCTCGGGCTCCGGGTCGGCCTTGAGCGCCGCCAGGGGCGCCGGGGCCGGGGTCGCGCCCTCGCCGAAGACGATCTTCACGCCGTCGGCGGCGTCGACGATGCGGTAGGGGGCGCGGCTCGACAGGTCCAGCACCAGGCGCGCGACCTTGGGGTCGGCGGCGCTGAACTGCGCGAGGCGGACCTTGCGGACGGGCGTGGTGTTGACGTCCATCGACCGGATGGGCGCGCGGCTCACGACGTTCTTGAAGTCGATGACCAGCCGGTCCGGGTTGCCGAGGAAGAAGTCCTGGTAGCGCAGGCTTCCGTCCGCGCGCACCGTGACCGCCAGGTTGCCCCGCTCCGCCGACTGCACCACGGAGAGGATGCGGGTCGCCGGATGGCGAGGGCTGGTGGGCGCGGGAGCGGGCTCGACGGCGGGAGCCGGAGCGGCGGGTGCCGCGTGAGCCTCGTGCTCGACGGGCTTCTCCACCGGCGGCGCTTCCGCCGCCACCGCCGCGGTCATCAGCTCCGTGGCCGCAGCAGGCAGGCCTGCGGGAGCGCGCGGCGCCGGGTCCGGCGCAGCCGGTGCGGAGGCGGCGGCCGTCGAGGCCGGCCGCTCGAACACCAGGTTCAGGTCGCTGCCCTTGGAGAAGATCTGGTAGGGCACGAGGCTGGCGAGCCTCACCTCCAGACGGGCCAGGCTGCGGCCGTCTGCGCGGGCCATGTTCGTGACGCGCACGGACTCGACCTCCGCCGTGCCCACGTTGATGCGCGCGGGCACCTTGGAGGAGTCGACCTCCGGCACGTCCACGACCAGGGTCAGCGGATCCGGCGTGTAGTACGTGTACGCCAGCGGGCCGGTGCAGGAGACGATCAGGCGGGTCTGCCTCTCGCCCGTCTCCTGGCGGATATCGGTGATGGCGGTGGGCGTGCGGTCCTCGCACCACGCGGGCGTAGCGGCGGCGGCGATGACGGAGCACGTCAGCGCCAGGGCCCCTACCAGCTTGGCTCTCATTGCCGGGCCTCCTCGGACGGGTAGAGCGTCTTCCTGACGTCGCGACTCTTGACGGTCGACAGCGGGTCGGAGACCTCCTGCCGGAAGGTCACCGTCGTCGCATCGATCGACGTGATCACGCCGTCGAAGAGACGTTGTCCGACATTGACGAAGTACGACTTGCCGTCGGTTCCCAGGAGCATGGCGGTGTAGCCCTTGGGCGTGCGCACGATCCCCTTGAGGGCGACCTCCTGGATGAGGAAGCCCTCCATTCCGGGCCGCCGGGTGCGGGCGCCCTGGTCGGCGGAGACCGGCTTCAGCAGGCTGACGAACGGGTCGCGCCGACCCTGCGGGTTGTAGCTGTAACCACCGGGGTCGGGCTGCAGCTCCTGCTCGATGATCGACTTGATGGTGTCCGGTTTCGCCGCCTCCGTGGCCGGCGCGCCGCCGGTCGTGGCCGGGGGCGCCTGCTGGGCCGACACCGGCACCGCCAGCGCCAAGAGCGCGGCGAGGATCCTTGGGGTCCGCATGCCGCTCCCCTTCACCGGCGGGCCCCACCACGCGCGGGCGCGGCCGCCGGTGGCGCGCCTGCCGGCGTGTCCACGTACACGAAGGTGGTCGCCACGCAGCTGGCGGTGATCGTGTTCGACACCGTCTGCTCGCCCCGGGAGGAGATCTTGATGTTGCCGATGTTCACGAGGCGCGACAGGCGTCCCACGCGGTCGAAGAAGATCCCGAGGTTGTGGTAGTTCCCCTCGACGCTCATGTTGATGGGCCACTCCTGGTAGAACTCCTTGTTGACCGTCTGGCCGGGCGTGAAGGTCTTGATCAGCAGGCTGGACTGCGAGGCCAGGGACTGCACCTTGCGCATCAGGTCCGGCGTCTCCTTCTCGGGAGGCAGGATGCGCTTCAGGGTCTCCAGCTTGGCTTCCAGCAGCGCGACCTCGCGCTGGAACTCGGCCAGCTTGTTGGCGGTGACCTCCAGGGCGCGGATCTCGCGCTGCAGGTTCTCCAGCCGGGCCGTCTTCTGCTTCTCCTCCTCCATCGCGGGAGACAGGTACTGCCACCAGAAGAGGAGGCCGATGAGCAGGGCCAGGAAGAGGGAGACCCCCATCTGGCCCGCCAGGCTCATTCTCGTGAGTGCGTTGTCGGCCATGGAATCCTCCCCCGCCTACTTCTTCTTGCCCTTCGCCGGAGTCGGCGTGGCGACGGGAGCGCGGGCGGCCGCCGCGGCCGCAGCCGCAGCCTCCTTGGCCGCCACCTCCGGGTTCTTGAACTGGGCCGCAAGCGCGTAGGTGATGATGTTGTTGGCCTCCGTGCTCGACACCAGGTCCACCTGCGGGAACCAGCCGGTGCGCTGGAGCGCGCTGATGAAGTCCGCGACCGAGGTGAGCCCGCTGCTCTGGCCGTTGAAGCGGATGCGGTCGTTGGTCTGCTCCAGGCCGCTCAGCCAGACGAAGTCCGGCAGCGACTTGCTGACCTCGTCCAGCATGTGGACCGGGCCCGACTGCTCGGCCTTCAGGCGCTCGATCAGGTCCACCTTGCGCTGGAAGGTCTCGCGCTTGCGCTCCAGCGCGTCCACCTGGGCCTTGATGGCCTGCAGCTCGCGCTGGCGCTGCTCGGCCTGCGCGATGTCGGCGTCGAGCTTCTTGATCTTGTTGGACTGCCACCACCAGACCGCGGCGCACAGGACGATCGTGCCCAGCGTGAAGAGGCCCAGCAGCAGGTAGGCCTGGACGCTGCCCGGGGCCGCCGGGGCGCCGCCGCCGCCACCGGCGGCGGCCTTCTTCTTCTTTGTGGGACGGTCCGCGGCGAGCAGGTTGACGCGAATCATCGGTCAGCCACCTTTCGCACGGCCAGCCCGACGGCGATGGCGGCCGATGGACCGATCTCGCTGATGAAGTCGGGGTCGAAGTCCCGCGGGTTGTAGATCACGTTGTTGAAGGGGTTCATGATCTCGACCCCCGCCTCGAAGCGATCGGAGAGGAGGTCCTGGAGGCCCTGCACCTTGGAGGTGCCGCCGGACAGGAAGATGCGGTCGATGCGGTCCTCCGAGGAGGTCGCCTTGAAGAAGTCGAACGTCTTCTGGATCTCCAGGGCGATGTTCTCGGAGACGGCTTGCAGGATCGGCCCCAGGTTCTCGCGGGCCGCGCCCTCGACCCGGGCCCCCTTCTTCAGGTTCTCGGCCTGCTCGAAGGAGAGGTTCAGGTCCTTCTGGATGGCGTCCGTGTACTGGTTGCCGCCCACCGCGATGTCGCGGTTGAAGATGGACGTGCCCCCCTTGACGATGTTGATGTTCATGATGGACGCGCCCACGTTGAGCAGCGCCACCACGCGCCCGGGGTCGATCCCGTAGTTGACCTCGTAGGCGTTCTGGAGGGCGAAGACGTCCACGTCCACCACCGCGGCGGTCTTGCCGGCCTGGCTGATGGCGGAGGTGTAGTCGCTGATCTTGTCCTTCTTGACCGCGATCAGCATGACGTCCATGTTGCCGCCCGAGCCGCTGCCCTCGATCAGCTCGTAGTCGAGCGCCACGTCCTGGATGTCGAAGGGGATGTACTGCTCCGCCTCCCAGTGGATGGACTCGGCCAGCTCCTCCTGGGTCATCTGCGGGAGGCTGATCTTCTTGACGATGACGGCGTTGCCCGAGACGCTGGTCGCGACGTCGTTCGTCTTGATCTTGTTCGCGCTGAAGAGCCGCTGGATGGCGTCGATGACCGCCCCCGAGTCCATGATGGCGCCGTCGACGATCGCCTCCGGCGGCAGGGGCTCCAGCCCCAGCTTCACCAGGTGGAACTCGCCGCCACGGCCTCCGGGCTTCAATTCCACGGCCTTGACGGCCGAGGACCCGATGTCCACGCCGACCAGCCCTTTCTTGCTTCCGAACAGAGCCACGAGAGCCTCACTCTCTCCAGGCGGCTATTTCGACGTCTTCCGACCCCGCCTCTCACGACGCCGAAGGCCTTAAAAACGGAACCGTTGAGAGGGTACGAACTTACGAAAGATAGTTAAAGTGCTGCGTGAAGCTAGCAAAGGGGCAGGGGGATGTCAAGCCCAAAATGAGGGTAGGTCTACTAAGTAGTGTAGGCCACAGGATCCTCGGCTTCGGGGACCCTGTAGCAAAGGAACGATAGCAGCAGGGGGAGTCGCGCGAGGACCGCTCGAAAACGAAAAAGCCGCGCTCGCCTAACAGGCGGGCGCGGCTAGTGCGAAGAGGTTCAACTAGAACCTGATCTTGACGTCCGGATCGTCCTTCGCGTGGATGGTGTCGATGAAGCGCACCTGGTGCGGCATCGTCGTCATCACGAGGGTATGGGTGCGCGTGCCCTCGCCGAAAAAGCGGACGCCGCGTAGCAGCGCGCCGTCGGTCACGCCCGAGCAGGCGAAGATGATGCTCTTCCCCGGGGCCAGTTCCTCGGTCTTGTACACGCGATCCAGGTCGTCGATGCCCATCTTCTTCAGGCGGTCCTTGTCGGCCGGCTTGGTCAGGACCAGCTTGCCCTGGATCTCGCCGTTCAGGCAGCGCATGGCGGCGGCCGTCAGGACGCCTTCGGGAGCGCCGCCGGTGCCCATGACCGCGTGCACGCCCGACCCCACCACGGCGGCCGTGATGCCGGCCGAGAGGTCGCCGTCGCCGATCAGGCGGATGCGCGCCCCGGCCTTGCGGATGTCCGCGATCAGCTTCTCGTGGCGGGGCCGGTCGAGGACGATCACCACCAGGTCCTGCACCTTGCGGTCCAGCGCCCCGGCGATGGCCTTGAGGTTCTGCTCGACGGGGGCGTTGATGTCCACCAGCCCGCGCGAGGAGGGCCCCACCACCAGCTTGTCCATGTAGATGTCGGGGGCGTTCAGCAGGCCCCCCTTCTCGGAGGCCGCGATGACCGCGATCGCGTTGTTGGCGCCGGTCGCGCAGAGGTTGGTGCCTTCCAGCGGGTCGACGGCGATGTCGACCGGGAAGCCGCCCTTGCCCACCTTCTCGCCGATGAACAGCATGGGCGCCTCGTCCCGCTCGCCCTCGCCGATCACGATGGTGCCGTCGATGTCGACGCTCTCCATCTCCTGGCGCATGGACTCGACCGCCACCTGGTCCGAGTACTTGCGGTCCCCCTGGCCCATGGTGCGGGCGCAGGCCATGGCGGCCTTCTCCACGACCCTCACGAACTCCAGGAACAGGTCGTCGCGATGCATGGCTGTCTCTCCTCTGGTTGCCTAGCGCTGGTAGGCCGGCAGCTCGATGCGCCGCGGCTTGTCCTGGCGGTGCCCGAGGGCGTAGTCCGCCTGCATGATCTTGTGGATCTCGCGCGTGCCCTCGTAGATCACCGCCGCCTTGCAGTTGCGGTAGAAGCGGCCGGCCGGGTACTCGTCCGAGAACCCGTTGCCCCCGTGGATCTGGACGCAGTCGGCCGCGGACCGCTCCGAGGCGACGGTCGAGAACCACTTGGCGAGCGACGTCTCGCGGTTGTTCCGGCGGCCCTGGTTCTTGAGCCAGCCGGCCCGCAGCCACAGCAGCCGGGCCGCGTCGTAGTCCGAGACCATCTGCGCGATCATCTCCTTGACCAGCTGGTGGTCGCCGATCGGCACGCCGAAGGTCTTGCGCTCCCGCGCGTACTTCACGGACGCGTCCAGGCAGGCGCGGACGAGCCCGGTGGCCCCGGCCGCCACGGTGTAGCGGCCGTTCTCGAGGGCGAACATCGCGACCTTGAAGCCCTCGCCCTCCTCGCCGACGCGGTTCTCGGCCGGCACCTCGACGTTGTCCATCGAGAAGCCGCCGGTGTTGCCGGCCAGGATGCCCCACTTCTCCTTGATCGTGTAGGAGCTGAAGCCCTTGAAGGAGCGCTCGACGATGAACGCGCTGAGCCCGCTGTGGTCGCGCTGCTTCTTCTTCTCCTGGTCGGTCCAGGCGATGACCAGGAAGTGGTCGGCCACGTCCGCCAGGCTGATCCAGACCTTCTCGCCGTTCAGGACGTAGTAGCCGCCCTTCTTCACGGCCGTGGTCTGGATGCCGACCGCGTCGGAGCCCGCGTTGGGCTCGGTCAGGCCGTAGGTGGCGATCTTCTCGCCCTTGGCCTGCGGCACCAGGTACTTCTTCTTCTGGGCCTCGGTCCCCCAGCACATGAGCGTCATGCAGTTGAGGCCGACGTGCACCGACATGATCACGCGCAGGTGCGTGTCGACGTACTCGAGCTCCTCGGACGCGAGGCCGAGGCTCACGTAGTCCATCCCGGCGCCGCCCATCTCCTCCGGGATGCAGATCCCGAGCAGCTGCAGGTCCGCCATCCCCTTCAGGAACCCCCGCTCGAAGCGGTGCTCCCGGTCCAGGTCGTGGATGCGGGGAGCCACCTCGCGGGCGGCCCAGTCACGCACCATCTGCTCGACCTGCTTGTGCTCTTCGGACAGCTCGAAATCGATCATGACCCCCCCGGGTGCGGCCTACTTGTCCTTCCAGACCGGCTTGCGCTTGCCCATGATGGCCTGGAGACCCTCTTCCATGTCCTCGGTGGCCATGAGCTGGTTCAGGTAGACGTCCTCCGCGTGGCGGATGGCGTCCGGCAGCAGGAGGTCCAGGCTGCCCACCTGCGCGCGCCGCGCGAGCTGCAGGATGGGCGCGCTGCCCTCCTGGAAGCGCTGGATGAGCGTCGCGGCCTCCGCCTCGAGCTTGTCGTCGGGCACGGTGCGCGTGATGAGCCCGATGCGCTCGGCCTCCGCGGCGCTGATGGTGGCGCCGCTCAGCAGCATCTCGAACGCCTTCTTGCGGCCGATCAGGCGGGGCAGCAGCGCGGCCGCGACGGGGTTGAAGACGCCGCCGCGTATCTCGGGGTGGCCGAACTTCGCACTGGCTCCGGCCAGCACCATGTCGCAGCCGGCGGCCAGGATGCATCCCGCCCCCAGCGCGGGCCC
>JAICEW010000286.1 GCA_025923995.1 Vicinamibacteria bacterium
GCCAGGTCCGCCTTCACGTCGCTCGCGGGCAGCGCCTGCTTCTCCGCCACGTCACCGCATCCGGCGGCCAGGACGGCCGCCGCCAGGGTCCACAAGGTCGCGCGCACTCTCGTTCCTCCACATCGGGATCGTGAAACCTCGAATCTAGCACGCCCCGCGGATCCCGGACTTGTCCAGCCGAATGGACCTGCGGTGAAACTTTGCGAAGCCGCGCGTTCGCTCTTGCGTGGCGGCGCGGGTGGTGCGAAGTTTCAGCCCGACGTCCAATCCAAGCGAATCACGTGCGCCCGGGGCAGCGCGACAGAGGGAGGATCGTCGTGAGGCTTGCCCGCCTGGCCGCGCTGTGCGCGGCCCTTGCGCTCCCGCAACCCGCCCGCGCCGCCGAGGCCGACACCTGGAGCCAGCTCTGGGGTCCCTCCGGCAACGGCATGGCCGCGGCGTCCGCGCGCCTGTCTCCGACGGTCCGCCTGCGCGAGGTCTGGCGGCGCCCCGTGGGCAGCGGGTTCTCCGCCGTCTCGATCGCCGGCCCGCGTGGATACACCGGCCTGGCCGACGGCGCGAGCGACTTCCTGGCCGCCATCGACCTCTCGACCGGCCGCGAGGTGTGGCGCACGCGCCTGGGCGAGGTCTACAAGGGCCACGACGGGTCGAGGGACGGGCCGATCTCGACGCCGACCGTCGACGGCACGCGCGTCTTCATCGTGGGGCCCCGCGGCGCGCTGGTGGCCGCCGACGCCACGACCGGGAAGGAGCTGTGGCGCGTCGACCTCGCCGCGGACCTGGCCGCGCCCAAGCCGCACTACGGGTTCGGCACCTCGCCGGTCGTGGTCGACGACCTGGTGGTCGTGGCCGCGGGCGGGGAGAAGAACAACCTGGCCGCGTTCGCGAAGGGCACCGGCCAGCGGGTGTGGTCCGTCTCGCACTCGAAGGCCGTGAACTACGCGACGCCTGCGCTCGCGACCGTCGCGGGCGTGAGGCAGCTCCTCGTCTTCGCCAACGACCAGCTCCTCGGGGTGAAGCCGGAGGACGGCTCGCTCCTGTGGAGCCAGGCCACCGGCTGGACCGAGGAGGCGAGCCGCGCGCCGGTCGCGCTTCCGGGTGATCGCGTGCTCATCACCGGGTGGGGAGAGGCGAAGCTCTTCCAGGTGAAGAGCGAGGGCGGAAAGCTCTCCGCGTCCGAGGTCTGGAAGACGCCGCGCCTCAAGAACAGCTACAGCCCCACCGTGTTCCACGACGGGCTCATCTTCGGGATGAACCGCGACTACCTGACCTGCATCGACCCGGCCAGCGGCGAGGCCGTCTGGCGGCACAAGGTGTACGGTGGGTCGCTCATCCTGGTCGACGGGCACGCGGTGATCCTGGGCGACAGCTCCGGCGACCTGCGCGTCGGCCGCATCACGCGGCAGGGCTTCGAGGAGAAGGCCAAGCAGCCGGTCTTCAACGCGGGCGCCACCTCGTCCACGGGCCCGAGCTTCCAGGGCAGGCGCATCTACCTGCGGAACGTGGAGGAGATGGTGGCGCTCGAGGTGGAAGGGTAGGGGGGCGTCATGAAGACTCGATCCGCGATGGTGCTGGCCGCGATGGTCGTCGCACCCCTCGGCCTGTCCGCCGGCGACGACTGGCCCGGCCGGCTCGGCCCCACGGCCGACGGCCGCTCCGCCGCGAAGGGCGTGTTCGCCGCCAAGCCGACCGTCACGCTCAAGAAGGACTGGGGCCAGCGCTTCGACGCCGGCCGCGCCGGCGTGTCGGTCGCGAACGGACGCGTGGTGACCCTCGTCGGCCAGGAGGACCGCGACTTCGCGGTCGCCTGGGACGCGGCGACGGGCCGCGAGCTGTGGAGGGTCGAGCTGGGACCGACCCACCCCGACCAGTTCGGGGGCCCGGTCAGCACGCCCGCCCTCGACGGGACGCGCGCGTTCGTCCTGGGATCGTCCTGCGTGCTGCGCGCGCTCGACGCCGCCACCGGCCGCGAGCTGTGGACGCTCGACCTGAAGGTCCGCTTCCAGGCCGAGCCTCGCCAGGGCTGCCAGTCGTCGCCGATCGTGAGCCAGGGCCGCCTCGTGGTGCAGACGGCGGCGGTGGCGCCCGAGCAGCCCCGGGTGGTGGCGCTCGACCCGGCCACGGGCGAGTCCGCGTGGCAGACGAAGTTCGCCGAGCGCGCCCCGTATTCCAGCCCGCTCGCCGCGACGCTCGCGGGCGTGCCGCAGGTGCTCGTGCACCACGCGATCGCGGGTCCGCCTCCCCTGGGCGGGGTGACCGCCCTCGATCCCGGGACCGGCGCCATCCTGTGGAGCCAGACGCCGTCCGCGACCAAGGCGTTCTCCTTCGAGGCGCCGATGGTCCTGGGCAACGACCGCGTGGCCGTGCTCACCTGGAACGACTTCGCGGCTCAGCAGGTCAAGAAGGACGGCGCGACGTGGCGGATGGAAGAGGTGTGGCGCTCGGCCGACCTGACCGCGTCCATAGCCCCTCCCGTCCTGCACGAAGGGCACCTGTACGGGTTCGGAGGCGACGACCTCGCGTGCGTCGAGGCCGCCACCGGCAAGGTCGCCTGGAAGCACAAGCTCTACGGCGGCTCCGTGATCCTGGTGGACGGGCACCTGGTGGTGCTCTCGTCGGCCTCGGGCGAGGTGCGCGTGGTGGAGGCGACGCCCGCGGCGTACCGGGAGAAGGCGATGCTCCCCGTGCTGGCGCGCGGCGCCCGGTCCGACGCGCCGCCGAGCTTCGCCGACGGGCGCCTCTACGTGCGCAGCGACGAGGAGGTGGCGGCGCTGTCGATCGGGCGCTAGCGCGACCTCCATACGGGCGGCGAGTCGAAGCTGGAAAGCGGCGCGGGCTCGAACGGCTGCAATCGTGCCCCGGGGGCCGTCGGGGCCGCGGATGACGTATCCTCGCCCCATGAAGACCTCCATCTTCTTTCTATGCATGGCCGCCTCCGCTTCCGCCGCCGACTGGCCGCAGTGGCGCGGACCCCAATGGACCGGGGCCAGCCCCGACCAGGGCCTGCCCTCGAAATGGAGCGCCACGGAGAACGTCGCCTGGTCGCTCGACCTGCCCGGCCACAGCGCCGCGACGCCGATCGTCTGGGGCGACGTCGTCTACGTGACGGCGCCCGAGGCCGACACCGTGCAGCTCTTCAGCGTCGACCGCCGCGACGGCAAGGTGCGCTGGAAGAAGCCGCTCGGCCCCGCGGCCGGCCACGCGCACCGCAAGCACAACATGGCGACCCCGTCGCCCGTCACCGACGGCCGCAACGTCTACACGATGACCGGCACCGGCGTGCTGAAGGGCTTCACGGCGGACGGGCGGGAGCTGTGGACGCGCGACATCCCGGGCGAGTACGGAGCGTTCGGGCTGCAGTGGGGCTACGCGTCGTCGCCGCTGCTGCTGGACGGCACGCTGTACGTGCCTGTCCTGCACGGCATGAAGACGGACGACCCCTCGTACGTCGTGGCCGTCGACGCCGCGACCGGCAAGACGCGCTGGAAGGTGGATCGGCCCACGGCGGCGATCATGGAGTCGCCCGACGCCTACACGACGCCGACGTTCGTGAAGGCCTCTGGCAAGACCGAGATCGTGGTGACGGGCGGCGACGTCGTGACCGGCCACGACCCGGCCACCGGCAAGGAGCTCTGGCGCTCGACCGGCCTCAACCCGGGCAACGAGCCCAACTACCGGATCGTCGCGTCGCCGATCGCCGTCGACGGCCTGGTGATCGCGCCGACGCGGATCAAGCCGATGCTCGCGCTCAAGAGCGGCGGGCGGGGCGACGTGACCACGAGCCACCGCGTGTGGTCCTACGACGCGGGCCCCGACGTCCCCACGCCGGCCACCGACGGCACGCACCTCTACGTGGTCGGCGACAAGGGTCTCGCGAGCTGCCTCGACGTCAGGACCGGCAAGGTCCTCTACGGTCCCGAACGGCTCGCGGTGGGCACCTACAGCGCGTCGCCCGTCGTCGCGGACGGCAAGGTCTACGTGGTGAGCGAGGACGGGTTGACCACGGTCCTGAAGGCGGGCCCGAAGTTCGAGGTGCTGGGCGAGAACGCGCTGGGGGAGACGACGCTCGCCACGCCGGCGGTCGCGGGCGGGCAGATCTTCATCCGCACCTCGAAGAAGCTGTACTGCCTCGGCCGCAAGAGCTAGCGGCTACTCCCAGCTCAGCCGGTAGCGGCACACCTCGCCACCGCGCGCGCGGCACTCCTCCTCGACCACGCGCGGGTTGCGGGCTCCGCACATCTCGAGCGCGCGGCGGTGCCAGCCGACGACGGTGGCGCAGTCGGGCACGCTGAACACCTCGGCCCCGTAGGTGGTGAGGACGGCCTCGCGCGGGCCCGTGGCCTCGTAGTCGCGCCGGCCCTGGTCGTAGTAGAAGGCGTAGATCATCGGCGCCCGCGACAGGAACTCCTGCGGGTCGCCCTCGGCCAGGAACTGCTTGTGCACGCCGCGCAGGTTCTGCTCGGCCGACGCGGCGCCGATGCGCTCGAAGAACTCGGGCCGGCCGCCCCCCAGCTCCTCGACGATGGCGGCGTCGAGCCGCTTGCCCAGCTCGAACGGGTACCAGCTGGTCGGCAGCAGCGTGCGCAGGGTGTCCGCCTCTTGCGGCGAGAGCCGGCCCAGCACGGCCGGCAGGCCCTTCCCCGGAGCCATCTGCTCGATGAGCGCCAGCCGTGACTTGAGGACGGCCCCCTTGATCTGGATGGTTCCCGGTGTCATGGCCCGCGATTGTCTCAAACTTTCGAGAACCGTCGAGGGGCCCCGGTCGTTAGGACACATGGAAGCAGGAGGAGATTCAATGAATCGAACGGTCCTGGCGGGCGTCGGGGCGGCCCTGGTCGTGGCGGGCGTGGTCGGACTGGGGGTGGCTCAGGCCCGGACGAGCGGCGACGCGGCCGAGCCCACCGGTTCGACGGGCGCGCCGGCCTGGCTGCACGTGCGCGTCGACGAGCACGGCAAGTCCTCGAAGGTCCGGGTCAACGTCCCCCTGACCGTGGTGGAAGCGGCCCTGGAGGCGGCTCCCGCGAAGATCATCGACAAGGGACGGATCAAGCTCGACCTGGACCACGGCCGTCACGACGGGCACGACCTGTCGCTGGCCGAGATGCGCAAGGTCTGGCAGAGCCTCAAGGACGCCGGCGACACCGAGATCGTCACGGTCGAGGAGGAGGACGAGACGGTGAGGGTCGCGCGGAAGGGCGGCCTGGTCCAGGTTCGGGTCAGCAAGCTCAGCGGCAAGGAGGAGGTCCACGTGGACGTGCCCGTCACGCTGGTGGACGCGATCCTCGCCGGCTCGGGCGACTCGGTGGACGTGAAGGCCGTCATCCGCGAGCTGCGCGGGCAGCGCGGGGACATCGTGCGCGTGACCGACGCGGACAGCGCGGTCCGCATCTGGATCGACGAGTCGGCCGCGGGAGAGGGGAAGTAGCCATGCTCAAGCTGATCCTGGCCACGGCGGCGGCCATGCCCATCGCGGCCGGCGCGACCGTCGCCGCCACCGGCATCGCGTGGGTGGACGTGCGCGAGGGCGGCCCCAACGGGACGCGCATCGTGGTGCCGGTGCCGCTGCTGGCGGCCGAGGTGGCGACGGCGTTCGTCCCCGTCCCGGACCTGTCGCGCGAGATGGGCGAGGCGCGCGAGCACCTGGGCACCGCCCGCAAGCTCCTCGACGCCCTGCGCGAGTCGCCCGACGGCGAGCTGGTGCGCGTCGAGGAGAAGGACGAGACGGTCGTGATCGCGAAGGAGGGCGACACGCTGCGCGTCCACGTCACCGGCCGGGACGAGGACGTGACCGTCAACGTGCCCCTGGAGTCCGTGTCGGAGGTGATCCGGCCCGACGGCCGCATCGACCCGGCGGCGGCCGTCCGCGGCCTGCGCCACGCGCGGTTCCAGACCCTGGTCGAGGTCCGGGACGGCGACGACCACGTCAAGATCAGCCTCTGGTAGACGAGCCGACGGCCGTCGCCGTTCGCAGGGGTTGACAGGCGCTCCCGGCCTCCCGAATACTCCGCGCATGGTCGAGTTCGTGCTGCGCGGGTTCCGGCGGCCGGGGGCGATGGTCGAGAGCGCGCTCGGTCACCTGGAGCGCGAGATCCTGAACCGGCTGTGGGCCGACTCCGAGCCGCTCTCGGTGCGCGCGCTCGAAGCGAGCTTCGGCGGCTCGCTCGCGTACACCACCCTGATGACGACGCTGGACCGGCTCCACCGCAAGGGGCTGGTCGAGCGGCAGCGGGCGGGCCGCGCGTTCCTGTACCGCGCGCGGGTCTCCAGCGAGGAGCTCGCGAGCGGCGTGGCCACCGACCTCATCGACGCCATGCTCGGCGCGGACCCCGCCGCCGCGCGGCCCGTCATGTCGACGTTCGTGGACGCGGTCGAGCAGCGTGACTCCGCCCTGCTGGACGAGCTGGCGAAGCTGATACGCGAGAAGCAGAAGGCGGGGAGGAAGCGCTGATGCGCGTCGCCCTGCTGGCCACCCTCGCGGGCCTGGGATCGGCGGCCGTGGCCTACGCGGCGTTCGTGGCGATCGCTCGCGCGGTCGCTCCCGCGGCGCTGCGTCGCGGCAGCGGGGCGGCGCTGGGCGTGCGCCTCCTCCCGGCGGCGGGGGCCCTGCTCGCGGCGCTGGCACTCGTCGTGCCGGCCTTCCTGATCCACGAGCCGGCACAGGCCGCGGAGCGCCCTGGCGTCGTCACGCTGGCTCTGGCGGCGGCCGGGCTCGCGCTGCTCGCGTCGCTGCTCCGCCGAACGTTCCACGCCTGGCGCGCGACCCGCCGCGTGCTCGACGAGTGGGAGCGGTCGGCCCAGCCCTTCGCGATGCCCGACACCCCCGCGCCCACCTTCCGCATCGCCAACGCGTTCCCCGTGGTGGCGGTGGTGGGCGTGATCCGGCCGCGCCTGTTCGTCGCCCGTTCGGTCCTGCACGCGCTGACGCCGGACGAGCTGCATGCCGTGCTCGAGCACGAGGCCGCGCACCTGCGGGCCAGGGACAACGTCAAGCGCTGGCTGATGGCGTGCGCGCCCTCGATCGGCTGGCGCCGCACGGCGCTCGCGCTGGAGCGCGCCTGGGAGAACGCCGCGGAGCACGAAGCCGACCGCGGGGCCCAGGGCGCGCTGGAGCTCGCCTCGGCGCTGGTCAAGACCGCGCGCCTCGCGCCGCAGGGCGCGCACCTGCGCGTCCCCGCCGCCGCGTTCCACGGGGGCGGCGACGTCGCGCGCCGCGTCCAGGAGCTGGTCGCGGGCGGACCGGCCCTCGCGCGACGAAAGGGTCGCCTGGCCGCGGCCGTCCTCGCCGCGGCGGCCCTGGCGGCGGCCATCCCGCTGCTGTGGCCCATGGCCTACGGCGTCGCGGAAGCGCTCATCCGCCTGCCCTAGACGCACGGGCGACTTTACTAGGTCTGGTAGTACCCGCTACCGGGTCGTAATCTTCGGGCCCATGCTCCGATCCGTGTTCGTAGGCGCCTCCATCGCCTTCGTGTGCCTGGTCCCGTCGCAGGGCTGGGCGCTCGAGGGGCAGGTGGTCGAGAAGGACAGCGGCGAGCCGGTCGCGCATGCCGAGGTGGCGCTCGTCGGCCACGTCGGCAGCGTGCGCACCGATAAGGACGGGCGGTTCACCTGGACCCCGGACCCGCGGCCGCCGTTCGAGGTGCTGATCGTACGGGCCAACGGCGCGTACGTGCGTCCCATCCTGGTGGAGACGCTGGCCGAGGGGCCGTGGCGCCTGGAGCTGACGCCGGCGCTGGAGGAGTCGGTCACGATCGTGGCCGGCACCGCGCCCTCGGTCGAGTCGGCGCCCGCCAACGGCGTGACCTCGGTGCCCCAACAGGACATGCAGGGCCGCCAGCCGGTCCACGTCGCGCAGGCGCTCGAGAACGTGGCGGGCACCGCGACCATCTCGGAGGGCCAGGCGGCGGTGACGGCCGTGCGCGGGCTGGCCGCGGGCCGCACGCTGCTCATGATCGACGGCGCGCGCGTCACGGCCGAGCGACGCGTGGGGCCCAGCGCCACCTTCATCGACCCGGCGATGCTGGAGGGCATCGAGGTCTCGCGCGGCCCCGGCTCGGTCGCGTACGGGTCCGACGCGTTCGGCGGCGTCATCCAGCTCCGCACGCGCCGGGCGTCGGCCGGCGCCCCGTTCGGCGGCCGCTTCATCGGCGCGCTCGGCACCGGAACCCCGCAGCAGAGGGCGATGGTGGAGCTCTCGCACGGGCTCGACCGCGGCGGCATCCTGGTGGAGGGCCATTACCGCAACTTCGAGGACTGGGAGAGCCCCGAGGGCGAGGTGCTCAACTCCGGCGCGGAGGAC
>JAICEW010000287.1 GCA_025923995.1 Vicinamibacteria bacterium
ACGGCGGAGAGCCCCACCGTGTCCGTGTAGAAACGGGTCTGGTAGAGGATCATCGACTGGAAGAAGAAGTTGGTCGCGATGTCCCCGAGGGCGTAGCCGACCTTCTCTCCCGCGGAGACCCGGTGCTGGGTGTCGGTGGTCATATGGGCCCTTCCTCTATCGCCGTGCGCCCTGGCGCAGCGCCTCCGCGACCGCGGCGAAGGCGGGCTTCTCGCGGCCGTCGCGGTCCCACAGCAGCGGGTGGTTGACGCGGCCGGGGATCGGGAAGTCGTCGAGCCAGGTGTCCGCGTCGGTCACGCCCCAGAACGTGACCCGGCCCACGTCGTGCTTCAGGAAGAGCGCGAAGACGTCCGCGTAGCGGCGCGCCAGCCGCTGCTGCACGTCGTCCGGCAGGCCCTGCGGGTAGACGTTCGTCGCCGCCTTGATCTTCTGCTTCTTCGCCAGGTCGGCGCCCCACATGTCGGGGTCGCGCGGCAGGACGTCCATGTCGAGCTCGGTGATGAGCGCGCGCGTGCCGGAGGCCCGGATGGCCGCCAGGGTCTCGTCGATGGCGGCGAGCGGCGGGTCGTCGATGCCCCAGTGCGCCTGCTCGCCGATGCCGTCGACGCGCAGGCCCTGCGCCTTGAGCTGCGCGACGATGCGCAGCGCGCCCGCGCGCTTGGCCGGCTTCCAGAGGTTGTAGTCGTTGTAGTAGAGCTCGGCCGTCGGATCGGCCGCGTGCGCGAGCGCGAACGCGCGCGCGATGTAGTCGTCCCCGATCGCGGTCCGCCACGGCGTCTTCCGAAGCGTCCCGTCCTCCTCCAGCGCCTCGTTGACGACGTCCCAGCCGCCGATCCTGCCGCGGTAGCGCCCGACGACGGCGTCGATATGGCTCTTGAGGCGTGCCAGCGCGGTGGCCCGGTCGATGGGCTGGCCGCCCTCGCCGGCGAACACCCAGGCCGGCGTCTGCTGGTGCCAGACGAGGACGTGGCCGACCACGAACAGGCCGCGGCTGCGGCCCAGCTCCACGTAGCGGTCGGCCGGCCCGAACTCGTAGCGCTCCGGCTCGGGGTGGACCCGCTCCCACTTGAGCAGGTTCTCGGGGCTCACCTGGTCGAAGTGGCGGAGCGCGAGGCCGAGCGCGGCCTTGTCCTCCCCGTCGCTCTGCTTCTGGCTGAGGGCCACGCCCAGCCGCAGCCCGGCCGGCTTGAGCGACTTGAGGGCCGGCGCCTCCGACCCCGACGCGTGGACGACCGCCGCGGCGAGCGCGGCGCCGGCGACCAGGGCCAACGATCGGCTCATCAGCGGACGCCCAGGATCACCTCGAGCGTCAACTGGTCGAGCCGCTCGTACTTGAGCCCGCGCGCGCCCAGCGCCTTGCGATCGAACGCGTGGCCGGCCAGCTTCTCCGCGGTGGCCGCGCTGTAGCGGCCGACGTCGGGCGTTCCGTCACCCGGCGCCGCCGCCAGCTCCTTCAGCAGGCCCTGGATCTCCTTGTCCTCGTTCCAGCGTCGGGCCTTCTCCTTGTAGAGGAGGTAGCTGCGCATGCTGCCGCGCGCGAAGTCCTTGACGCCCTCCACGTCCTCGGTGCGGTAGGCGTGCGAGTCGAAGTGGCGCATGCCCGCGTAGCCGACGTCCTCCAGGAACTTCACGAGGAAGAAGCAGGACTTGATGGAGTGCGAGCCGAAGCGCAGGTCCTGGTCGTAGCGCCCGAAGGCCTGGTCGTTGAGGTCGATGTGGAAGAGCTTCTTCGCGTCCCAGGCCTGGGCGATCGCGTGCATGAAGTTGAGGCCGGACATGTGCTCGTGCGCGACCTCGGGGTTGACGCCGACCATCTCGGGATGGTCGAGCGTCTCGATGAAGGCCAGGAACGAGCCGGTCGTAGGGAGGTAGATGTCGTGGCGCGGCTCGTTGGGCTTGGCCTCCAGCGCGAACACGAGGTCGTACTTCCTGTCCTTGACGTAGTGGGTCAGGAAGTTCAGCCCGTCGCGGTAGCGCTTGAGCGCCTCCAGCGGGTCCTTGCTGGCGTCGGTCTCGACGCCCTCGCGGCCGCCCCAGAACACGTAGACCTTGGCGCCCAGCTCGACGCCCAGGTCGATCGCGCGCATCGTCTTCTGCAGCGCGTACGCGCGGACGCGCGCGTCGTTCGACGTGAACGCGCCGTCCTTGAACGCGGGGTCGCCGAAGAGGTTCGTGGTGGCCATGGGCACCGTGATGCCGGTGTCGGCCAGGGCCGCCTTGAAGTCGCGCACGATGCGGTCCCGATCGGCCGCGGCCGCGTCGATGGGGACCAGGTCGTTGTCGTGGAAGTTCACGCCGTAGGCGCCCACCTCGGCCAGCAGGTGCACCAGCTCGACCGGGCTGAGGACCGGGCGGACCGGCTCGCCGAACGGGTCGCGCCCCGGGTTGCCCACGGTCCAGAGTCCGAACGTGAACCGGTGCTCAGGCTTGGGCTGATACGCGTCGGCCATGGCTTGACTCCTCTCGACTCTCTAGTACCGGGCTGCCAGGAGGGCGACGATCCCATGGTAGGGCATAGAATTTATCCCAATTTAGGAATAAGTCGCATGACTGTAACCGCTGCCCCGCCGCCTGTCAACGTTAACGTTAACGCGGCCGAATTGACAGCCCCGTGGCCTCCCGCTACCTTGGGGCCCCTTCTGCCATGTTGAGACGACTCCGGGCGATCGTGCTCCTGGCCGGACTCTCCGGCTGGCCCGCGGCGGCCACCGCCGAGACGGGCTACGACCTCTGGCTGCGCTATCCGGCCGTCGGCGACCGCGCGCTCCTGGCGTCGTACCGCAAGGCCGTCACCGCTATCGTTCCGCCCGCGCCTTCGGCGACGGCGGACGTGGCGGTCGAGGAGCTGAAGCGGGGCCTGCTGGACCTGCTGGCGGTGCCGGTGCCCGTGGTGCCCGACGTCGAGGCCGACGGGCGCCTCGTGCTGGGCACGCCACGCAGCTCGCGCGTGGTCGCGGGCCTGGGCTGGTCCGCGGAGCTGGACCGGCTCGGGGACGAGGGGTACCGGATCCGCTCGACCCGCGTCGGCGAGCGGCGCGCGACCGTCATCGCCTCGAAGGGCGACGTGGGCGTCCTCTACGGCGCCTTCCACCTGCTCCGCCTGGTCCAGACGGGACAGCCGATCGAAGCGCTCGACGTCGCCGAGCGTCCCCGGCTCTCGCTCCGGCTGCTGAACCACTGGGACAACCTCGACGGGTCCATCGAGCGCGGATACGCGGGCGAGTCCCTCTGGCGGTGGAGCGAGCTGCCCGGGCGGGTCGACCCGCGCATCACGGACTACGCGCGCGCGAACGCGTCGATCGGGATCAACGGGTCGGTCCTCAACAACGTGAACGCGAGCGCGGAGATCCTGACCGCGCCGTACCTCGAGAAGGTGGCGGCCATCGCGCGCGTGCTGCGGCCGTACGGCATCCGCGTGTTCCTGTCCGCGAACTTCGCGGCCCCGCGCATCATCGGCGGCCTGGCCACCGCGGACCCGCTCGACCCGGCGGTCGCGCGCTGGTGGAAGGCCAAGGCCGACGAGACCTACCGCGTGATCCCGGACTTCGGGGGCTGGCTGGTGAAGGCCAACAGCGAGGGCCAGCCGGGCCCGCAGGACTACAAGCGGACGCACGCGGACGGCGCCAACGTCCTGGCCGACGCGCTGGCGCCGCACGGCGGGATCGTGATGTACCGCGCGTTCGTCTACGACGCGTCCGTCGATCCCGACCGGGTGAAGCGCGCCTGGCTGGAGTTCGTGCCCCTGGACGGGCGCTTCCGCGACAACGTGATGGTCCAGGTGAAGAACGGCCCGCTCGACTTCCAGCCCCGCGAGCCGTTCCACCCGATGTTCGGCGCGATGCCGAAGACGCCACTGGTGGCCGAGCTGCAGGTGACCCAGGAGTACCTGGGCCACTCGAACCACCTCGTCTACCTCGGGCCCATGTGGAAGGAGTTCCTGGACGCGGACACGTTCGCGAAGGGGCCCGGCTCGACCGTCGCCCGCGTCGTCGACGGGACGGTCGACCGCTGGCCGCGAACCGGCATCGCCGGCGTCGCCAACACGGGCCGCGACGGCAACTGGTGCGGGCACGACTTCGCGCAGGCCAACTGGTACGCGTTCGGCCGCCTGGCCTGGAACCCGGCGCTGGCGGCGGAGCGCGTCGCGGAGGAGTGGATCCGGATGACCTGGACCAGCGCACCCGAGGTCGTCGCTTCCATCCGCTCGATGATGATGGGCTCGCGGGAGAGCTTCGTGCGCTACACGATGCCGCTGGGCCTGCACCACCTGATCGGCGGCGACCACTACGCGGTCATGCCGGAGAACCCCGACCCGCGGCGCGCCGACTGGTCCGCGATCTACTACCACCGGGCCGACCGCTCCGCGATCGGCTTCGACCGCACCGCGGCCGGCAGCAACGCGGTGGGCCAGTACCGCTCGCCCTTGCGCGAGCAGTGGGGCGACGCGAAGACATGCCCGCGCGAGCTGCTGCTGTGGTTCCATCGCCTGCCCTGGGAGCTTCGGATGACGTCCGGGAGGACCCTGTGGGAAGAGCTGGTGGGCGAGTACCGCCGCGGCGCCGACGAGGCGCGCGAGCTGGAGGCGCGATGGAAGACGCTCGAGGGCCAGGTGGACCAGGAGCGCTACCGCGCGGTCCTGGCCAAGCTGCGCCGCCAGACCGAGGACGCCGCGTCCTGGCGCGACAAGTGCATCGGCTACTTCCACGGGGTGAACGGCCGCCCGGTCCCCGAGCCGTGAAGCGCGTCCTGGCGGCCCTGCTCGCGGCGGGGACGCTCGCGTGCTCCAGCCCCGCCGGCAAGCCGGCCTACCAGGATCCCGAGGTCGGCTTCGAGCAGCGCGCCGCCGACCTCGTCGCGCGCCTCACCACGGACGAGAAGATCGGCCAGCTCATGAACGACGCCCCCGCGATCCCGCGCCTGGGCGTTCCCGCGTACGAATGGTGGAACGAGTGCCTCCACGGCGTGGCGCGGGCGGGCGCCGCGACGGTGTTCCCCCAGGCGATCGGCCTGGCCGCCACCTTCGACCGTCCGCTCATGCGCGAGATCGCGACCGCGATCAGCGACGAGGCGCGGGCCAAGCACCACGAGTTCGCGCGGCGGGGCGAGCGCCGGCGCTACCAGGGCCTCACGTTCTGGTCGCCCAACATCAACATCTTCCGCGACCCGCGCTGGGGCCGCGGCCAGGAGACCTACGGCGAGGACCCCTACCTGACCGGGCGCATGGGCGTCGAGTTCGTGCGCGGCCTGCAGGGGGACGACCCGCGTTACCTCAAGCTGGTCGCGACCGCCAAGCACTTCGCGGTGCACAGCGGCCCCGAGTCGGACCGCCACCACTTCGACGCGAAGCCCAGCGAGCGCGACCTGCACGAAACCTACCTGCCCGCGTTCGAGGCGCTCGTGCGGGAGGCGAAGGTCGCGTCCGTCATGGGGGCCTACAACCGCGTCAACGGCGAGTCCGCCTCGGCCAGCGTGCGGCTGCTGCAGCAGATCCTGCGCAAGGACTGGGGGTTCGACGGGTACGTGGTGTCGGACTGCGGGGCCATCGACGACATCTACAAGAACCACAAGATCGAGCCCACCGCCGAGGCGGCGGCGGCGCTGGGAGTGAAGCAGGGCTGCGACCTCGAGTGCGGCGGCACGTACAAGGCCCTGCGCGGCGCGCTCGACCAGGGGCTGGTCAAGGAAGCCGACCTCGACGTCGCCTTGAAGCGCCTCTTCACGGCGCGGATGCGGCTGGGCATGTTCGACCCGCCCGAGCGGGTGGCCTATGCACGGATCCCGTACTCCGCGAACGAGTCGAAGGAGCACGACCAGCTCGCCCGGCGCGCGGCGCAGGGCGCGATCGTGCTGCTCAAGAACGACGGGCTGCTGCCGCTCTCCAAGGCGAAGCTGCCCACGGTCGCGGTGGTGGGTCCGAACGCCGACGAGATCATGACCCTGCTCGGGAACTACTACGGCACGCCGTCGCGGCCCGTCACGATGCTCGCGGGAATCCGCAACGCGCTCGGCACGGGCACGAAGGTGCTCTACGCGCGCGGAGCCGACCTGGTGGAGGGCCGGCTGGACCCGCGCGCGGCGCCGGTGATCGAGTCGGACGTCCTGAGCCCCGCTCCCGGCTCCACCGAGCGCGGCCTGCGCGGCGAGTACTTCCGCGGGCGCGAGCCGGCGGGCGACCCGGTGTTGACGCGCGTCGACGCGACCGTGGCCTTCCGCTGGGACCGCGGCTCGCCGACCAGCCCGCTGGTCGCGAACGGCGAGATCCAGCCGGGGAAGGGGCTCGGCGACGACGACTTCTCGGCGCGCTGGACCGGCCAGCTTCGTCCGTCGGTGACCGGGCGACACGAGATCACCGTCACCGGCGACGACGGGTTCCGGCTGTTCGTGGACGGCAAGCAGGTCGTCGACGAGTGGACGACCACGCCGCGGGCGCGCGCGGTGAGCGCGCCGGTCGACCTGGTCGCGGGCCGCGCGGTCGACATCAAGCTCGAGTACTTCGACGCCATCCGCGACGCGGAGATCCGCCTGGGCTGGAAGCTGCCCGGAGCGCGCGAGCCCTTCGCGGAGGCGGTGGCCGCTGCCCGCGCGGCAGACGTGGTCCTGTTCGCCGGCGGCCTGAGCGGGGACGTCGAGGGCGAGGAGATGAAGGTGTCGTACCCCGGGTTCGCCGGCGGCGACCGCACCGACATCGCGCTGCCGGCGCCGCAGGAGAAGCTGCTGCGCGCGGTGCACGCGACAGGCAAGCCGGTGGTGCTCGTGCTCATGACCGGCTCGGCCATCGGCGTGAGCTGGGCGCAGGCCAACCTGCCCGCGATCGTGCTGGCCTGGTACCCCGGCCAGCAGGGCGGCAACGCCATCGCCGACGTGCTGTTCGGCGACGCGAACCCTTCGGGCCGCCTGCCCGTGACGTTCTACCGCTCCGTGGACCAGCTTCCGCCGTTCGCGGACTACGGCATGGCCAACCGGACCTATCGGTACTTCACGGGCGACCCGCTCTACCCGTTCGGGCACGGCCTCTCGTACGCGCGGTTCGAGTACTCCGACTTCCGGGTGGATCGGGCCGAGGTGGGCAGCGGCGATGCGCTGGAGGCGTCGGTGGCGGTCAGGAACGCGGGCGCGGTCGCGGGGGCCGAGGTCGTGCAGCTCTATGCGCGCCACGTGGCGCCGCGGCTCGCGCAGCCGCGCCAGCAGCTCCGCGGGTTCGAGCGCGTGGCGCTGGCGCCGGGCGAGACCCGCCGCGTCGCCTTCCGGCTGACGCCGCGCGAAGCGCTCGCGCACTACGATCCCGACGCGCGCGCGTTCGCGGTGGAGCCCGGCGAGTACGAGCTGCAGGCGGGCGCGTCGAGCCGCGACGTCCGGCAGACGGTGCGGGTGCGCGTGCGGTAGCGGCCAGCGGTCAGTCGGCCGCGAGTCGCAGGATCAGGCCCGCGGCCAGCGCCGCGCGCTCGGGGAGCGAGGGGATGAGCACGTGCTCGTGGAGTGCGTGCGCGCCGTCGCCGTCCGCGCCCAGGCCGTCCAGCGTGGGCACGCCCATGGCACCCGCGAACGACGCCTCGCTGGCGCCGCCGGTCGAGACCTCGGCCAGCTCCTGACCCATCTCGGCGGCCACGGCGCGCGCGGCCTCGTAAACGGCCAGGACCTTCGCGGTGCGCTCGAGCGGGGGATAGTGCAGGCCGCCTTCGACCTCGAGCCTCACGCGCGGGTCCTGCGACACGAGCGCGCGCACGCGCGACTCCATCGCGCGGCCATCCTCGATCGTCCGCACGCGGAAGTCGACCTCCGCCTCCGCCAGGTCCGGCACGACGTTGGGCCGCGTGCCCCCGCGCACGACGCCCACGTTGACCGTGATCCCGCGCTCCGCGTCGGCCAGCGCGCTCACCGCCAGCGACTGGCGCGCGATCTCCAGGATGGCGTTCACGCCCTGCCCGGGATCGGCGCCCGCGTGCGCGGCACGCCCGTGCGCGCGCAGCACGAACGATCCGGAGCCCTTGCGCTCGGTCTTGACGGCGCCGCCGGGCCACGCGGGCTCGAAGTCGAGCACCGCGCGGCACGCGCCCATCTCCGTCTCCATGAGCGGGCGGTAGGGCTCGCAGTCGACCCCTTCCAGCGGCGTGAAGAAGACGGTGACCGGCGGAAGCCGACCTTCCTCCCGGAGCCGCCGCAGCGCGAAGAGCGCGACCACCAGGCCGGCCTTCATGTCGTAGCAGCCCGGCCCGCGCAGCACGTTACCGTCGATCGTGGCCGGACGCGAGGCGA
>JAICEW010000288.1 GCA_025923995.1 Vicinamibacteria bacterium
CGCGGGCCCAGCGCGGGTTCGCGTCGTCCGCCCTCGCCCCGCTCAGCGAGGCGCACCTGCCGGGCGAGGACGTCACGTTCGGCGGCGACGACGCGCTCGGCCTCCCGGGCGTGGAGGCCGTGTGCCTGGTGCGCAAGGCGGGCCGCGTCATCGCGGTCATCGCGCTGGCGGGACGCGCGGACGGATCCCGCTACGGCGAGGACGACGCGGACTTCCTGCGCAGTGTGGCCGCCTGCGCGGCCACGCCGATCGAGAACGGCCTCATCTACCAGGAGCTCAAGAGCGTCAACCGCCGCCTCTCGCTCAAGGTCTTCCAGCTCCACAACCTCTTCGACATCAGCCGCGAGCTCTCGGCCAGCCAGGACGAGGAGTCCATCAAGGGCCTGGTGACGACGACGCTCATGGGACAGCTCCTCGTCTCCCGCTGCGCGCTGTACCTGCGGACCGACGAGGAGCTGGTGCTGGCGCAGGAGCGCGGCATGCGCATGGACGAGGAGGGCCGCCGCATCGCGCTGGCGGAGGCGATGCCCGCCCTGGAGGCGCTGCGCGGCGCGGAGGCGGTCGCCGACATGCACGGCGGGCGGCTGCGCGACGCGCTGCGCCGCCATCGCCTGGCGCTGGCCGTCCCGCTGTCGCTGGGGGAGCGGGCACAAGGCCTGTTCGCCGTGGGGGAGCGCGCCTCGGGCGCGCCCTTCGCCGAGGAGGACCGCGACTTCGCGTTCGCGCTGGGTCGCCAGGCGCTGGGCGCGCTGGAGAGCGTGCGCCTGCACCGCATCCGCGCGGAGAAGGAGCGGCAGGACCGGGAGCTGGCGTTCGCGCGCGACATCCAGCGCAGCCTGTTCCCTACGGCGCCGCCCACGATCCCCGGCGTCGCGCTGGCGGCCGTGAGCGTGCCCAGCCAGGAGGTGGGCGGGGACCACTACGACTTCATCCCGCTGCCGGACGGCCGGATGGCGCTCGCGGTGGCCGACGTGTCGGGCAAGGGAACGCCGGCCAGCCTGCTGATGGCGAGCGTGCACGCGTCGCTGCGCGCGCTGGCGGGGACGCTGGACCCGGCCGCGCTGCTCACGAGGCTCAACCGCTTCCTCTACGACAGCACGCAGCCGCACCGCTACGTCACCATGTTCTACGCCGAGCTGGACCCGGTGGCGCGCCGCATGGTCTTCGTCAACGCGGGCCACGTGCCCCCGTGCCTGCTGTCGGCGTCGGGCGCGGAGATCCGCCTGGTGTGCGGCGGGCCGGTGGTGGGCCTGCTGGAGGACGTCTCGTTCGAGATCGGGAGCCTGGACCTGGCGCCGGGCGACCTGATCGCGATGGTCTCGGACGGCGTCACCGAGGCCTGCTCCCCGGACGACCGTGAGTTCGGGGAGCGCCGGCTGTTCGACAGCCTCCGCCGCAGCCGCGAGGGCGGCGCGGAGGACGCGCTGGGGGCGATCGTGGACGCCGTCCACGCCTGGACGGGGCCGGCGGGGTGCGGGGACGACCTGACGGCCGTGGTCCTGAAAGCGATGTGAGGGCGGCGTGACCCGCGCGATGAACCTGCACAACACCCTGACCGGGCGCGTCGAGCCGTTCGCGCCGGAGGCGCCCCCCGACGTGCGCATGTACGTCTGCGGGCCCACCGTCTACGCGCGGGCGCACATCGGGAACTTCCGCACGTTCGTGGCCACGGACCTGTTGCGCCGCGCCCTGCGCTACAAGGGCTACCGGGTGAACGAGGTCATGAACCTGACGGACGTGGAGGACCGCATCATCCGTTTCGCCGCCGACGCGGGCCAGGACCTGGCGGGCTTCACCGCGCCGCACGCGCAGGCGTTCGAGGAGGACATGGCCGCGCTGCACATGGAGCGGCCGGAGGTGATGCCGAAGGCGACCGCACACGTGCCGGAGATGGTCGACCTCGTCGCGCGGCTCATCGAGCGCGGGCACACCTACTCGGCCGACGGCAGCGTGTACTTCCGCATCGCGAGCTTCCCGGACTACGGCAAGCTCTCGCGCCTGGACGTCTCGGGGATCAAGGCCGGGGCCCGCGTCGACAACGACCGCTACGAGAAGGAGGACGCGCGCGACTTCGTCCTGTGGAAGCTCAAGAGCGACGAGCCGGCCTGGGCCCAGTGGGACGCGCCGTTCGGCAAGGGCCGCCCGGGCTGGCACCTGGAGTGCTCCGCCATGGGCATGAAGTACCTGGGGGAGACGTTCGACCTCCATGCCGGCGGCGTCGACCTCATCTTCCCGCACCACGAGAACGAGATCGCGCAGAGCACCTGCGGCACCGGGAAGCCCTTCGTGCGCCACTGGATGCACGTCGAGCACCTGCGCATCGAGGACGAGACGATGTCGAAGAGCAAGGGCAACACGTTCACGCTGCCCGAGATCGCCGCGCGCGGGCACCACATGGACGCGGTGCGCTACCTGCTCTCCGCCGGCCACTACCGCAAGACCCTGAACTTCACGTGGGAAGGGCTGCACCAGGCGGCGGCCGCGCTGGACAAGATCCGCGGCTTCGCGCGGCGCCTGGCCGAGGTGGAGCACGAGGGGGCGGTGGATGGGGCGGCCGAGGCGATGGCGCGGAAGGCGGACGAGGCCTTCGACGCCGCGCTGGGCGACGACCTCAACACGCCGGAGGCGCTCGCGGCCGTGCACGGGATGGTCAACGACGGCAACGCGCTGCTGGCGGGGGGCGCGATGACGCGCGGCAGCGCGGCGGTCCTGCTGAAGCAGCTGGAGGTGATGAACGGCGTGTTCGCGGTGCTGCTGCCGGTCGAGGATCGGCTCAGCGCCGAGGAGCAGTCGCTGTTCGACGGGCGCCAGGAGGCGCGCCGCCAGCGCGACTTCGCGCGGGCGGACGCGCTGCGTCAGCAGCTCGAGGCCCTGGGCGTCCTGATCGAGGACACGCCCAAGGGCGCGCGATGGCGGCGAAAGGGCTGACCGGCGCGCTTCGTCCGGGCCAGGCGGGCGAGGACCTCGCGTGCGCGTTCCTCGCGTCCCTCGGCTACCGCATCCGCGCGCGCAACTTCCGCTGCCGCGCCGGCGAGCTGGACGTGGTGGCCGAGCGGGCCGGCGTCACCGTCTTCGTCGAGGTCAAGGAGCGGCACGGCAGCAGCCACGGCCACGGCTTCGAGCAGGTGACCTGGAGCAAGCGCCGCCGCCTGCTGCAGGCGGCGCGCCTCTACGCCGCGCAGAACGCGCTGCTCGAGAGCCCGCTGCGGTTCGACGTGGTGTCGATCGACTGGGCGGACGGCCGCCCGCACGTGAGGCACGACGAAGGCGCGTTCGACGCCGAAGGGTGCTGACGTCAGCCTGTCAGGAAGGGGTTGGAGCGGGAAACGGGATTCGAACCCGCGACTTCGACCTTGGCAAGGTCGCACTCTACCACTGAGCTATTCCCGCCCTGCCGACGAACCCCAATCCTATTCGGGCGGGCCTTTTTCGTCAACTGTGACGCGCCGCACGAACCTTCCCTCGCTTGATCGCGCGCAGCGCATCCCCTATAGTCCCAAGGCCGGGGTGGCGTAGCCAAGTGGTTAAGGCGGAGGTCTGCAAAACCTCTACTCAGCGGTTCAAATCCGCTCGCCACCTCCAACCCCACCGACAGCGCGAAAAGACGCCCCACGCGGCGATCGTCCTCTCGCGAGGACGCGCCGCACGCGCGCACATCGCCTAAGTTCCTTTCACGCAACGAC
The DNA here is from genome assembly GCA_025923995.1 of Vicinamibacteria bacterium. Lineage (GTDB taxonomy): Bacteria > Acidobacteriota > Vicinamibacteria > Fen-336 > Fen-336 > JAICEW01. The sequence goes on from JAICEW010000288.1 coordinate 3,684, forward strand.
ACGCTCGGTCGGGTGCGAATGGCATCCTTCGTGCTTTTGGCGCGGGCAACGAGGGGCGGCAAGGGCAATGGCCCCCAAGGAGCGACGATGCGACGATTGGTGGTGGTGGCGGCACTCGGAGCGGTCGCGCTGGCGGCGGCACCGCAGCCGGCCGCCGCGGCCGGGCTCGACCTGCGCGCCGGCGCGTTCTTTCCTCGCGCGGACAGCAACATCTTCGACGACACCGAGGAGCTCTTCGGCACGCAGAAGGACGACTGGATCGGCTTCACCGGCGGCGTCGAGTACAGCTTCCGCGTGGCGCGCCAGCTCGAGCTCGGGCTCCACGTCGACTACTACGGCCGGAAGCTCGACACCTTCTACGTGGACTTCACCCGCCCCAACGGGCAGGACATCTTCCAGACCCTGGAGCTGGACGTCGTGCCGCTGGGAGGCACGCTCCGCTTCGTCCTCAACCCCCGCCGCGGCGCGGTCACGCCCTACCTGGGCGTGGGCGCCGACGCAGTCTTCTACGAGTACCAGCAGTACGGCGATTTCATCAACTTCTTCGAGGACGATCTCCCCGTCACCAGCGACTTCTTCGTGGACGAGGGCACGGCCTTCGGCTTCCACGTGACGGCCGGCGTCCGCATCCCGCTGGGCGACGACTTCAGCCTCGTCGCCGAGGGCAAGTACCTGTGGGCCAAGACCGACATGGGGGAGGACTTCCGCCTCAACGAGATCGACCTGTCGGGTCCCAGCGCCACCCTGGGGATCAACCTGCGCTTCTGACCGTCTCGCCGCACGAGGACGTCCGGGAACGCCCGCGAAGGCTCACGACTCTCACTCCTGGCCTTCGAAGGGCGTTCCCGGCGCCCTCGGCGGGAGACGCGAGGGGCATCGGTTAGAATCCGCGGGTGAATCTGCGAGCCGCACACTCCGCCGCTGCCTCCTCCCGTTCCTGACGAGCGCTCGTGGCCAGGCTCGCGCTGTGGATCCAGCAGGTTCTCGTCCCGGCCCTGGGGCCGGTCGGCGTGTTCCTGGTGGCCTTCCTCGACTCGTCCTTCCTCAGCATTCCGGAAGTCAACGACATCATCGTGATCACCGCGGCCGCGCGGAACCCCGGCACCGCCTGGATCTACGTGCTGATGGCGACGCTGGGATCGCTCGCGGGCTGCGCGGTGCTCTGGGGCCTGGGGCGGCGAGGCGGCGAGGCCTTCCTGGTGAAGAGGTTCGGCGCGTCGCGCGTCGCGCGCACGCGGGCCGCCTTCCACCGCTGGGACGTCCTGGCCCTGGCGCTGCCCGCCCTGCTGCCGCCCCCGATGCCGTTCAAGATCTTCGTGCTCTCGGCGGGCGTGTTCGGCTTCGAGTGGCGCCGCTTCGCCGTGACGATCTTCCTGGCCCGCGGCGTCCGCTACACCGTGTGGGCGGTCGGAGGCGCGGTCTACGGCGACGAGGCGCTGGCCCTCCTGAAGCGCACGGACCAGTGGTTCGCGCAGAACCTGCCGGTGGTGCTGGCGGTGGCCGTCAGCCTGACCCTGCTGGGGGTCGGCCTGTGGATCGTCCGCCGGCGGCGCCGGACGGACGCGCCCGACGCGGGCTGAGGGCTGCTATCATCGGGCACAGGGGGCGGATGCGGATGGGCAAGATGACGCGTCTCGGGCGGGTGTGCGTCGGGGTCCTGGTCGTCTCGGCCGTGGCCGGGGGGCTGCTGGGCGACCGGGTGCTGGCAGGGACCGGCCGCCTGACGGACCATCTGCGGCTCTACACGCAGATCCTGTCCGCGGTCGAGGAGAACTACGCGGACGACGTGAAGAGCGACCGGCTGGTCTCGTCGTCGATCCGCGAGATGCTCCGCACGCTCGACCCGCACTCGAACTTCCTGGAGACCAAGGAGTACTCGGTCCTGCAGGAGCGGCAGAAGGGCTCCTACTACGGGCTGGGCATCACCGTGCAGGCCGTCGACGGCAACATCACCGTCGTCTCGCCGTTCGAGGGCACGCCCGCCTACCGCCTGGGCATCCGCGTGGGCGACGTCATCAGCCGCATCGAGGACGAGGATGCGCGCGGCATGGGGATCGACGACGCGGTGAAGCGGCTGCGCGGACCCAAGGGCTCGCCGGTGCGCATCACGATCGTGCGCGCGGGGTACGAGGAGCCGCTGCAGTTCACGGTCATCCGCGACGAGATCCCGCTGCACGCGGTGCCGTACCACTTCATGGCCACGAAGAAGACCGGCTACCTCCGGCTGCAGGACTTCAACGAGACCACGGCCTGCCCCACCCGCGAGGGAGAAGACTGCGAGCGCGAGCTGGAGAGGGCGCTGGGCTCGCTGCGCAAGCAGGGCGCCACCTCGGTGATCGTGGACATCCGCGACAACCCGGGCGGCCTGCTCGACCAGTCCTTCGCCGTCTCGAACCTGTTCCTGAAGAAGGGCCAGCTGGTCGTGTACACGCGCGGCCGCTCGCGGCGCGACGAGCAGCGCTACGTGACCGACGGTGAAGGCCGCTTCGCCGACCTGCCCATCATCGTCCTCACCTCCCGCCACAGCGCGTCGGCGTCCGAGATCGTGGCCGGCGCCATCCAGGACCACGACCGGGGCCTGATCGTGGGGGAGACCACGTTCGGCAAGGGTCTGGTGCAGACGATCATGCCCCTCCACAACCATCGCGGCTACGCGCTGGCCCTCACGACCGCGCGCTACTACACGCCGTCGGGGAGGCTCATCCAGCGCGACTACGGCTCGACGGCGCTGGAGGACTACGTGGCGCCGCGCGACCGCAAGCCCTGCGAGGAGCGCCCGAGCGAGGACACGAAGTTCACCGACGCCGGGCGCAAGGTCTACGGCGGCGACGGGATCACGCCGGACTACTGCGTCTCCCCGGAGTCGCCAGGGAAGTTCGTGACCTACCTGCTGGGGCGGCGCGCCTTCTTCGAGTTCGCCCGCGGGTTCGCGGCGGCCGAGAACACCGGCGGGGCGGACATCGCCGGGGCCGGCTCGCGCTCGGGCGTCAGCTCGGCCAAGGTGAAGCCCATCCGGAAGGACTTCGAGGTCACCGACGAGGTCTGGGGGGACTTCCGCAAGTTCCTCGACCAGCGCAAGCTGCGCTACACCGAGGAGGACCTCGCGCAGAATCGCGAGGCCATCGGCCGCGAGATCCTGGAGGAGGTGCTCCAGCAGGTCTTCGGCGAGGGCGAGGCGCGGCGCCGGAGCCTGGCCTGGGATCCGCAGGTCCTGAAGGCGCTGGAGCTGGTGCCCAAGGCCGAGCAGCTCCTCAGGGAGCCCGCCCGTTTCGTGGCCGAGCGCCAGGCCACCGACTCGGGCGCGACCGCGCGCCCCTAGCGGTTACGCCGGGCTGACGGCCGCGATGATGTGCGCCGCGAGCTCGCGCAGCGTGTAGGGCTTCGGCAGGAATCGCTCGACGCCCAGGGACGACAGGCGCGCGCGCGTGCGCGAGTCGGTGAGCGCGGTCAGCGCGATGACGGGGATGTCGCGCGTCTCCGGCTGCGCGCGCAGCTTCTCGAGCATCTCCGGGCCGTCCATGAACGGCATGATGACGTCGGTCAGCAGGAGGTCCGGCCGGCGGGCCGTGGCCTCGCGGAGGCCCTCCGCGCCGTCGTGGGCCACCGCCACCTCGTGCCCCAGCGCCTGCAGCTGCTCGACCAGCAGGGCCAGCAGGTCCGGTTCGTCGTCGACGACCAGGATGAGTGCCATGGGCGCTGCGCTTGTCGGAGCCTGCCCGCCCCGGGGGCGGCGGCAAACCCGCGGAGTATAGGCCGCTGCCGCTCCCGAGACAAGGTTCAAGGAGGTCCGTCGCCGGCCGGTGCGTGTGTTGGACGCCGGGAGCGCGCGTGTTATCCTCCGCCTTCACGACAGACGAGGCCGCGTCGCGCTGCTTCTAGGGCACGGAGGCTCGCATGTTCACCCGCATCGGACGCTTCTTCAAGGCCATCTTCAACGCCATCCTGGGGGAGGCGGAGGCGCAGATCCCCGTCTCCATGCTCGAGCAGTCCGTCCGCGAGATGCTCGACAACCTCCGCTCGCTGCGCGAGGCCACGGCCACGACCATCGCCTTCGAGACCAAGTCCAAGCGCGACCTGGACGCGCAGAACTCGCGCCTCAAGAACCTGGAGCGCCAGGCGGAAGAGGCCCTGAAGGCCGGGAACGAGAAGCTGGCCCGGCGCGCCCTGCAGCTGCAGGTGGAGGCCAAGGCCACCCGCGACCGGGCCGACTCCACGTTCAAGGCGGCCAAGGCTCGCGCCGACAACGCCCGCACCAAGCTCAAGATCGAAGAGGAGCGGGTGGAGGGCAAGATCCGCCAGCTGGGCGAGCTCAAGGCCATCAGCGCCATGAACGAAGCCCAGAAGCGGATGCAGGCCATCACCGACGAGTACAACATCGACGGCGCCGTCTCCGTCTTCGACAAGACCGCCGAGTCCATCCAGACGCAGGCGGACAAGCTCTCGGCCATGGACACGATCGCGGTGTCCGAGGGCGAGGATCTGGACCGGCAGCTCTCGGCCATCAGCAAGAAGACCGAGGTCGACGACGCCCTGGAGGCCCTGAAGGCGCGCCTGGCCGGCGGCGAGACC
>JAICEW010000289.1 GCA_025923995.1 Vicinamibacteria bacterium
AAGACGTATCCGCCGACCGGCAGCACGCCCAGCGCGCGGTTGCGCGCGTAGAGGGGCACGAACACCATCGTGCGCAGGCCCAGCCGCCGCGTCGCGTCGCGGGACTCCTCGGCGGTCGTGAGGTCGGGGACGACGACCGGCTGCTGGCCCTCGAGCGCCTTGCCGACGTAGCCCTCGCCGCGGCGGAAGCGCGACACGGCGTCCACGTACTCGCCGGGCACGCCGCGGAAGTGCGACGTGGCGCGCAGCTCGCCCGTCTCTTCGTGGACGAGGAACACGCCGCCGGCTTCCAGGTCGAGCGCGTCCAGCGCGGCGACGAGGGCGGCTTCGAGGACGGAGTCGAGGTCGCTCGAGTGCGCAATCGCGGACGACAGCGAGGCCAGGACCTCGACGTGACGCGCCTCGCGCTCGAGCGAGCCCACTTGATTCTTCTCCGGTGCGGCGGGGCCGATCGTAGCACCGGGCAGTGGGGGAGTCGAGAAATGGGTACTGGTTCGCCCCTACGGCTCGTTGTGCTGAATCAAGTCCCAGCGGGTGCCGTACAGGTCCTCGAACACGGCGACCGTCCCGTACGGCTGGTCTGTGGGCTCCCGGACGAAACGGACGCCAGCCGCGACCATGCGCTCGTAGTCGCGCCGGAAGTCGTCCGTCTTCAGGAAGAGGAAGACGCGCCCGCCTGCCTGGTTGCCGATGAACGCCTCCTGCTCCGGCGTGGACGCACGGGCGAGCAGCAGAGTCGTGCCGGTCGAGCCCGGCGGCGCGATCACGACCCAGCGCTTCTGCTGCTCGGGCTGATAAGTGTCCTCGAGGAGCCGGAAGCCAAGCTTGCCGACGTAGAACGCGAGCGCTTCGTCGTAGTCGCGGACGACCAGGGCGACGTGGGTGATGGACTGGTTCATGGTCTCGACCCTGCTGGCAGGCAGCGACAGGCCTGAAGGGTCACTTCGGGTCTGCCATCAAACCGACCCCAAGGATTCCAAGCGCGATGCCGGCTGCTCCGACAAGGGGGATCGCATTCAGCCACAGAAGGCCGCCGAGAAGCCCGAGGCCCAACCGCACGACACAGTCGGTGCCGGCGATCAGTGTCATCCGGCCTGCAGGTTGGAGCCGCCCGGCTGCGGCGAGGCCGCAAACGACCGCGGAGACGCCGCACGGGAACGCCAGCCAAGCCAGCACAGCGAGCCCCGGCAGGCCGAGGCGTTGGACGATGAGCACCGATGCTCCATGCAGGACGAGGAACCCGCAGTAGCCCAAGGCCGTCCTTCGGTCCACCCGACTACACCTCGAAAGACGGCGTCATCATGCCTCGTCCTTGACGTACGTCGCGAGCCGATCGAGGTCCGTTCAGGCCGTTTCAGGAATCGACAGGCCGCGACAGATCTTGCGAGCCAGCAGATTCGAGATCTCGGTGTGGCGAGGAACCGCTTCGACCGCCCCGGTCGATGGGTTGCACCAGAGCGAATGGCCCGCCCCTTCTCGCTTCAGGTAGCAGCCGTGGCGACGCAGGTGACGGAGCAGGTCGCCCCGCTTCACTTGATGGTGACCTTCTCCTGGATCGCGTCGCTCGGAATGCCCCTCAGGGCGTCTTCGCGTCTGTCTTCAAGGATGAGGGCCACGCCGGCCGAGAGGCTCTGAAGGGCCTCTTCCTTGGTCCGCCCCTGGCCGTTCGCTCCGGGGATCTCTGCGCAATAGGCGATGAACCACTCGCCATCCCGTTCGACGACGGCCGTGAACTCGTTCGTCATGATTCAAGTGTGCGCCGTCCGGCCGCGTCTGTCGAACCGCCGGCTCAACCTCTCGCCGCGCGCTCCTTGTCCACCAGCAGCCGCCTCAGGATCTTGCCCGAGGGCGACTTCGGCACCTGCTCGATCACGTCCAGGTAGCGGAGCTTCTTGAACGGCGCGACGCGTTCGGCCACGTACGCCATGATCTCCTCCGGCGTCGCGGCAGCTTTCAGCACCACGAACCCCTTCGGCACCTGGCCCGCCTCGTCGTCCGGCACGGGGATGACCGCCGCGTCCGCGACCGCGGGATGCGAGATGAGCAGCGCTTCCAGCTCGGCCGGCGCGATCTGGAGCCCCTTGTACTTGATCAGCTCCTTGACGCGGTCGACGATGAAGAAGTTGCCGTTCTCGTCGAAGTACCCGATGTCGCCCGAGTGCAGCCATCCCTCGGGATCGATCATGGCCGCCGTGGCGTCGGGCCGGTTGAGGTAGCCCTTCATCACCTGCGGCCCGCGCATGCAGATCTCGCCTTCCTGGCCCGGCCCCAGCTCGGCGCCGGTGGCGACGTCGACCACCTTCGCTTCCGTGTTCGGGATCGGCTGGCCCACGCTGCCAGCGACACCGGTCGGGCTCCCGACGCGAACGCAATGGGTCACGGGGCTCGTCTCCGTGAGCCCGTAACCCTGGAGCACGCGCACGCCGAGCCGGGCCGACGCGGCCGCCGACAGCTCGGCCCCCAGCGGCGCCGCTCCCGAAAAGACGACGCGCAGGCTCTTGAGGTCGAACTGGTCCACCAGCGGGTGCTTGGCCAGCCCCAGCACGATGGGGGGCACCACGTACCCGTACGTGATGCGGTGGTCCTGGATCGCCTTCAGGAACGACTCCATCTCGAACCGCGGCAGCGTCACGATGGTCGTGCCCATGTGCAGGCCGAGGTTCAGGACCACCACCAGCCCGTAGATGTGGAAGAAGGGCAGGATGGCGAGGACCCGGTCGTCGCCCGAGAGCGCGTCGAAGGCCGCCCGGGACTGCAGGATGTTCGCGACCAGGTTGCGGTGGGTGAGCATCACGCCCTTGGAGAGGCCGGTGGTGCCGCTCGAGTACGGCATCGCGACCAGGTCCTCGCGGGGATCGATGTCGACCGGAGGCAGCGTGCCTCCGCCCTTCTGCAGCGACGCGAACGGCGTGGCGCCGTCGGCCTCGCCGAACACGAACACCTCGCGCAGCCCGCACTCGGCCGCCGCCTCGCGCGCCTTGTCGAGGAACGGACCGACCGTGATCAGGTCGCGCGCCCGCGCGTCCTTGAGCTGGTACGCCAGCTCGGCCGCGGTGTAGAGCGGGTTGATGGTGGTCACGATCCCGCCGATCAGCGCGGCGCCGTGGAACGCGATCGCGTACTCGGGCAGGTTGGGGCTGAAGATGGCCAGCACGTCGCCCTTGCCGAAGCCTCGCCCGGCCAGTCCGGACGCCGTGGCCCGCACCGCGGCCGCGAACTGGGCGTACGTGTACGTCCGGCCGCTGGGCGCATCGACGAGCGCGGGCTTGTCGCCCAGCGCGTCGGCACGGGCCAGCACCAGCGGCGTCAGGGGGACGTCCGGGATCTCGATGGGCGGCTCCGGCGGCCTCACGATCATGGACGCCATCCTATGCGAAATGGCGGGCCCCCCGGCAGGTTAGAATGAAGCCGCTTGCGGAGGTCCGCCTGAACGCGAACCGCATGACCCGGTCCGGCGACCAGAGTGGCCGGCGCTCTCCGCGCCTGGAGGTCCAGCTGCCCGGCGCCCTCAAGGGCCGGCAGCCGCGCGACGTCCAGCTGGTGGACCTGTCGGCGACGGGCTGCCTGGCGCGGTCGCCGGCCCCGCTCGACCGGGGCGCGATCTTCGACCTCGAGACGCGGATCGCGGCCGCCTCCTGGTCGGTCAAGGTGCGCGTCACCTCGTGCGCGCTCGACGGGGCCACGACCCCGGAGGACACGTTGCGCTACCTGGTCGGCCTGGAGTTCCTCGGCCTGCCCGCGCAGGAAGCGGAGGTGCTGCGCCGGTTCCTGGCGAAGGAGCAGCGGAGACGGAGTGCGGACCCGCCCGCTGTCTGACGTGTCCCCGCGCGAGGTGCGCGCGCTCCTCGACGAGGAGTCCGACCACTGGCACGGCGAGCTGTTCTGGGACTACCGCGACGTGTCCCACGCGGTGGCGAGCGGGCTGGAGCGGCGCTCGCTCACGGGCTGGGTCGTCCAGGACGGCCCGCGGTCGGTCTCGTACTGCTACTACATGCTCGACGGCGGCCGCGCGATCGTCGGCTCGCTGTTCGCCGCGTCCGGGTTCCGCGGGCAGGGGCTGGAGGAGGCGCTGCTCGACTGCGTGCTGCTGGACGCGCAGCGCCGGCCGGGCAACGACCGCGTCGAGTGCCAGACGCTGTTCTCGACCGCGCAGGCCGCGGACGGGCGATTCGCGCGGGCCGGCTTCCAGAGCCGGCGCCGCCACTACCTCATCCGCGACCTGCGTCAGCCGGTCGGCGTCGAGCCCAGCGCCTGGACGCTGCGGCCGCTGCGCCGCGACGACGTCACGCTCGCGTCGCGCATCATCCACCGCAGCCACCAGGGCACGCTCGACGCCGCGCTCAACATGACCTACGCGACGCCGGGCCTGTGCCGCTCGTTCGTGGAGACGCTCGTGCTGCGCGCCGGCTGCGGCCGGTTCGATCCCGAGGCCTCGTTCGTGGCCTCGGGGCCCGAGGGACCGGTGGGCGTGCTGCTCGCGAGCCACCTCTCGCGGACCAACGGCCACGTCTGCCAGGTGTCGGTCGCGCCCGAGGCGCAGGGACGCGGCCTGGGCTCGCTGCTGATGACGAGCGCGCTGCGCGCGTTCCGCGTGCAGGGCCTCTCGACGGCGAGCCTCTCCGTCACCGTCGACAACCGCCACGCGTACCGGCTCTACGAGCGGCTGGGGTTCAAGCTGCGCAAGGAGTTCGCCGCGCACGCGTGGGTGCGCCCGCCGGCGCGGATCGAGATCCCCGCGTGACCGCCCTGCCGCTCGTGCTGCTCCTGGCCACCGGGCCGGGAACGGGGCCGCTGCTGGTCGTGCCTCCGCAGCCCGAGGCCACCGCGGCCGACGCGGCCTGGATCGGCGAGGTGGTGTCCGACCTGCTCCCGGAGTCCCTGGTGCACGCCGGGATCGCGGCCGTGGACAGGGCCGACCGGCTGCGGGCGCAGGAGGCACTGGAGATCGCGCACGGGCCGCTCACGCGCGCCACCTCGGTGCGGGTGGCCGAAGCGATGGAGGCGTCGCGCGTGCTGACCGGCACCTACTCGTTCCAGGGCACGAACGTCACGCTCTCGCTGCGCGTGCTCGACATGGAGCGCGGGTCGCTCAGCGCGCCCTTCGTGATCACCGGGCCGCGCGCCTCGCTCGCGGACCTGGCCCACGTGCTGGCCTGGGACATCGCACTCGCGACCGGGCCGCGTCCCGTGCTCACGCGCGACGCGTACCTCGCGCTGCGGCCGGAGATCCCGTTCGAGGCGCTCGAGGCCTACGGCCGCGCCTTGGCCGTGTCCGACGCGGCGGCGGAGCAGAAGCTGCTGGCGAAGGCGCTCCAGATCCATCCCGCCTACCACCAGGCCCGCCTGACGCTCGGGCGGCTCCAGGTCCAGGCGCGCGAGTTCGCCGAGGCGGTGGAGACGCTCGGCCACGTGAGCCCGGATGCGCCGCAGGTGCGGGCCGCCCGCTTCCTGCAGGGCGTGGCGCTGCTCCAGGTCGGCCGCTACCGCGAGTCGGCCGGGGTCTTCGGGGAGCTGGTGGCGGCCGATCCCACGACCGCCGCGCTCAACAACCACGCGCTGGCGCTGCTGCGCACGGTGGGCCGGACCGGCGACGTGCGCCCGTCGCAGGTGTTGCGCAAAGCGCTGGAGCTGGAGCCGGGGTCGAACGACCTGGCGTTCAACCTGGGCTGGGCCCTGCTGTGGGAGGACGACTTCGCGGGCGCGGAGCAGCAGCTGCGCGCGGTGCTCCAGCAGGACCCGCTCGACAGCCACGCGCGGGCCGTCCTGGTCTGGACCCTGCGCAAGGCCGGCCGCGACGACGAGGCGCAGGAGGAGTGGAAGGCGGTGCTGGCCCTGTCTCCGTCGTACGAATCGCTGCGCGCGCCCGACGCGTCGCGCCGCTTCGAGCGCATCCGCGTGGCCGAGCGGGCGCTGGCGGAGGACCGCGGGAGCCGCTCGGGGGCGGAGGTGGTCGCGGGCCTGCTGGGGCGCGCCGAGCGCCTGTCCGCCGCGGGCGACCACGCGGGCGCGGCCCGCGAGCTGAGCCGCGCCGTCTACCTCGACCCGTACGCGCCCCGCATCCACGTGCTGCTGGCGCGGGCTCACCGGGCGGCGGGCGACAAGGAGAAGGCGCTGGCCGAGCTGCGCATGGCGCTGTGGCCCCGCGAGGACGCCGGGGTTCGCGCGGAGCTCGCCGTCCTGCTCCAGGAGATGGGCCGCAAGGAGGAGGCGCGGGCGGAGGCGGAGAAGGTGCTGAAGCTGGAGCCCCAGAACGACGCCGCCCGCAAGGTGCTGTCGAGTCGTTAGGCGTCCCGGGCCGGCCGGCGGCCTCCTATAATGAAGACATGAGAATGGTCGCACTGGTCCTCGTGGGCTGCGCCGTCGTGGCGGGCGCGAGCGCGCAGTCCCCGGCCCCCGCCCCCGGTCCGACCACGGCGGCGGCGGAGTCGCTGGCGCGCAAGCTGACCTCGATCGAGGCGCGCAAGCGCGAGAAGGCCGCCAAGCCCGGGACCGTGGTCGTCACCGAGCACGAGCTCGACTCGTACCTGCAGTTCAAGCTGGCCCAGGACATGCCCACCGGCGTCTCGGACGTGCAGGTCTCGATGCAGCGCGAGCGCCTGCAGGCCACGGGCCAGGTGGACCTGGACAAGCTGGACATCAAGAAGGGCTCGTCGCCGTTCAGCCCCTTGGCGCTGCTGAGCGGCAAGGTGCCCGTGATGCTGCGCGGCCGGCTGCAGAGCCTGGACGGCTTCGGCAACGTGCAGATCGAGGAGGTCCAGCTCGCGACCATCCCGGTGCCGGTCTCGGTGCTGGAACGGTTGATCGCGTCCTCGACCCGGACCGCGCGCGATCCGGACGGCTTCGACATCAACGCGCCCTTCCGCTTCCCGTACTCCTTGAAGCGCGTGCGCATCGAGCCGGGCCGGGCCCTGCTCGACTTCTGACGGGGCAGGCGCCCCTGCTCGACCTCCAGTCTCCCGTCCAGTTCGTCAAGGGAGTCGGACCCGCGCGCGCCGCATCGCTCGCGAAGGAGGGCGTGTCCACGGTCGAGGACCTGCTGTTCCGCTTCCCGATCCGCTACGAGGACCGGCGGCGGTTCACGCCCATCGCGGAGCTGCGCGAGGGCATGCGCACCGCGGTGTCGGGGACGATCGCGGTGGCGGGCCTGCGCCGGGCGCGCCGGATGACGCTGTACGAGATCCGGCTGGAGGACGCGACCGGCCGCCTGAAGGCGCTGTGGTTCAACCAGCGCTTCCTGGCCGACACGCTCACGCGCGGCCGCCGCGTCATCCTCTACGGCACGGTCGAGCGCGACGAGTACGGCGGCGCGCGCATCATGATGGCGTCGCCCCAGCACGAGCTGCTCGGGGACGAGGACGCGCCGGCCGTGCACGTCGGGCGCGTCGTCCCCATCTACGAGAAGGCCGGGGGCCTGAGCGGGCAGGTGCTGCGCCGCGTGCTGGCCCAGCTGGCCGAACAGGTCCCCGCGGACCTGCCGGACCCGCTGCCCGAGGCGGTGCGCACGCGCCTGGGCGTGATCACGCGCGCGGAGGCGCTGCGCGGGATCCACCTGCCGGCGGAGGACGCCGACGTCGTCGAGCTGAACCGCGCGCGCGGGCCCGCGTACGAGCGCGTGATCCTGGAGGAGCTGTTCCTGTTCCAGCTCGGCCTGGCCCGCCGCCGCCAGGCGGTGAAGGCCCGGCGCAAGCCGGCCACGTTCGTCGTGAACGACCGCGTGCGCGAGGCGGTCAAGCGCATCCTGCCCTTCCGCCTGACCGAGGCGCAGAAGCGCGTCCTGCGCGAGATCGCTTCCGACCTGCAGTCGCCGCACCCCATGCACCGCCTGGTCCAGGGCGACGTGGGCTCGGGCAAGACCATGATCGCGCTGCTGGCCATGGTGATCGCGGTCGAGAGCGGCTACCAGGCCGCCTTCATGGCCCCGACGGAGATCCTGGCCGAGCAGCACTTCCTGACGTTCAAGCGGCTGCTGGCGCGCTGTCCCTACGCGGTCGAGCTGGTCACGGCCGGCGCCCTGGGCCGCCGCGGCCAGCGGGCGGCCGTGCGCGAGCGGCTGGCCGAAGGCACGACGCAGATCGCGGTGGGCACGCACGCGCTCATCCAGTCGCAGGTCGGCTTCGCGAAGCTCGGGCTCGCGATCGTCGACGAGCAGCACCGCTTCGGCGTCCTGCAGCGCGACGAGCTGGCGCGCAAGGGCCGCGGCGACGTGGACGTGCTGGTCCTGACCGCCACGCCCATCCCGC
>JAICEW010000290.1 GCA_025923995.1 Vicinamibacteria bacterium
AGCCGTTCCATCCCGGCGTCAGGCGCCCAGCACCGCCCGGCAGATGTCCGCGCGCGAGACCGTGCCCAGCAGCTTCCCCGCCTTCACGACCGGCAGGCGGCGGATCTGCTTCGTGGCCATGGTGCTGGCCGCCTTCAACAGCGGGTCGTCCGGCGAGACCGAGAGCGCGTCCTTGATGACGTGCGGGTCGATCGGCTTGTCCGCGAGCGCCTTGCCGCGGTCGATGAACATCTCGAGCGCGTCGCTGAGGCTGCCGCCGTCGCGCAGGATCTCCTCGTAGCGCGGCAGCGCGGCGCGGATCAGGTCGCCTTCCGAGAGGACGCCGACGAACGCGCCCTGCGCGTCCACCACCATCAAGTCGCTCGCCAGGGTCGACGAGAGCTCGCGGGCGGCGTCCCGCAGGGAAGCGCCCGGCGCGATGCGGGCGTAGGTGGCGCTCATGACGTCGGCGATCTTCATCGTTCCTCCTCGGCGGCCGGACCCATCCGGCGGGACCGAGATTATAGTCGCGGCATGAGCGAACCCATCCGGATCGGCGGAGGAGTGATGGTGCCGGCCGGCGCGCTCTCCTGGCGGGCGGTGCGCTCGTCGGGCCCGGGCGGACAGAACGTCAACAAGGTCGCGTCGAAGGTCGAGCTGCGCGTCTCGCTCGAGCGGATCCACGGCCTCGATCCCGGGGCCCGCGCGCGCCTGGACGCGCTGGCGGCGACGCGGCTGGACGCGGCCGGCCGGCTGCTGGTCACGAGCCAGCGCACGCGCGACCAGGCGCGCAACCTGGAGGACGCGCGGGAGAAGGTGCGGCGGCTGCTGGAGAAGGCGCTGCGCGAGCCCAAACGGCGGCGTCCGACCGTCGCGTCGCCGGCTGCCCGCGACCGTCGCGTGCGGCTCAAGAAGCAGGCGGCGGAGCGCAAGCGGGGACGTGCCCGTGTCGAGCCTGAGGACGACTGACGATTGAGTCGCGCCCATTCAACGCGTTCCGGAACATGTTGAGTGGTGGGCACGCAAGGTTCGCAGCGCGCGAGGCGTCGCGCGCGGAAGCCGCGAAGGACGCTACGGCACCTGCGCGAGGATATCCGACTCGCGCGCGGTGATGACCCCTCGCAACCCCTGGATGCCCAGCTCGAAGGTCGCGTTGTCGACCTGCTTCTTGGTATCCGTCAGCACGGCCTCGCGGATCTGGGCGTACGTCGCTTCCATCTGCGGCAGCAGCCAGCGCGAGTTGACGAACGAGGCGGCGCGCTTGAGCGCAGCGGCGTAGGTCGCCTGGTTCGCGGGGTCCGCAAGCAATCGGCGCGTGAGCGTGTTCGTCTCCACGCGCTGCATGACCGGCCAGGCGGCGGCCTGCAGGCACGTCTCCTTGTCCCACGGGATGAAGACGAACCGGTTCTGCCCGCCGTACTGGTAGAGGTAGAAGTTGTTGACGCCCTGCTCACCCACCATCCCGTCGCTCTCGGCCATCGCGTTCTCCGTGGCCAGGTAGGCCAGGAAGCGAGGCACGTCGATCCAGGCGGCGATGTCGCGCGCGAAGGTGGCGTCCGGCGTCTCGTTCACGGCGCGCACGAAGGCGACCAGCCCGCTCGCGTCCAGGTGGTCCTCGTTGGTCTGGGGCTGGAAGGGGCTGGGGACGTACGCGCCGGCGTCCGAGCCCAGGACCCCGAAGTCCCAGCGCGACACGTACTCGTAGTCGAACAGGTTGCCGCTCTCCTCGCCGATGCGGGCCTTCAGGAACGGCTTGCTCACGGACTCGACGATCGTGTAGACGCCCCAGTACTCGTCGTTCACGGTGAGCCGCGTGTGCGCGAGCGCCGGCGCCGCGATCCCCATGGCCTCGAACACGAGGAAGCTCAGCTTCTCGCGCATGAGGCTCTGGTCCTGCCACAGGTTGTCCAGGACCATCGTCTTGTAGCCGTGGAACTCCTGCGTCTTGATGTACTTGTTGAAGTCGATCTTGAGTCCCGGCTTCTCCTCGTTGCGGGAGCCGTCGCCGCGCGAGCGGATGCCGACCTGCTCCATCACCTCGCCATCCAGCGAGATGTTGGCCGCGTAGTACTGGTTGGACCGGAAGTTCTGGCGCAGCGACTGCCAGTCCTTGGCGTCCATGACGATGCGGACCTCGTGCAGGCGCGAGGCGTCGAAGATGGGGTCGGCGGCCTGGGCGCCGCCGGCGGCGGCCACCAGCACGGAGACGAGCACGAAACGCACGGGTTCCTCCCTCACGATCAGACCGGCCCGGCGCGCCCGGGGTTGAAGCGGCCCCAGGGAGAACGGCTCAGGGCAGCGCCAGCTGGGCCCGGAACAACAGGGTAACGTAGTTGCCCCGTTTGCCGGGCTCGGGGGCCAACAAAGGGTCCAGGTACCGCTCCACCACGACGTTGCCCATGAAGCGGACCCAGTACACCGGCCACCAGGACAGCCCGCCCGTGAAGGCGCGATCGGCGGCGGGACGGATGTTGCGCGCCCGGTTGCCCGCCCCCTCGAAGCCCTCGTCGGGACCCAGGTCGTCGAAGCGGAGCTCCTCGTAGCGCGCGCCGATCTCGATGGCGCCCACGCCGTGCGGGAACGGACGGCGGGGCTCGATGCGTCCCTTCTTGGACTCGCCGGTCGGGAGCCAGGTGATGGACCCTGCCCAGCCGCGCGCGACCTGCTCGGGCAGGTCGTCGAAGGTGGAGCCCTGGCCGATGCGCTCCTCGCGCCCCTCCATGTACTCGCCCTTGACCCCGACGGGACCGGGCGTGTACGCGAGGTCCCCGCCGAACCGCAGCCGCCGGCCGTTCACGAAGTGCCGCTCGTAGAACTCGAAGCCGGCCGGCCCCTCGCCGAGCATCCCCTTCGGACGCAGGTCCGACCCCGGCACCTCCTCCTCCGCCTCGACGTCTCCCTGGGAGAAGGACACGCCGAGGTCCAGGTCGTCCGCGGGGCTGAGCACCAGCCGGGCCGCCGCGGTCCAGTCCGCGCGCACGACCGACGTGCGGTCGTCGCCGCGGAACAGCCCGACCTCGTACCCGAACGACTTCGAGGGCTGGCCGTGCAGCATCACGCCCCAGTCGCGCTGGGGCCCGATGTCGTTCGCCAGCATCGTCCGCTCCACGAAGTCCGTGCGCGACGCGGACGTCAGGAATTCGGCGCTGATCGGCAGCTTGAAGTGCCCGCCGCGCACGTGGAACGCCTTCCCGGGGCCGAGGTCGACATACAGGTCCTTGAGCTCGTCCCCGTCGTCGGTCGGATCGACGTCGAGCTCGACCGCGAGCCAGCGCCATTCGAGCTCGAAGCCGATGCGCAAACGGCGCAGCTCGCTCGTGTCGCTCCGGAGCTCGCCCGTGTCCTCGTCGCCCGCATCCCAATCCTGGAAGGACCGGAAGTCCCCCTGGATGTATCCGGTGGGCTGGAAGCGGAAGTCGCCCTTCTTGTACTCGAGCGGGCTCTGGGCGGCGGCGGTGGAAGCGAGCAGGAACGTCACCACGGCGGAGCACGCGCGGCGCGCGAGCATCAGAGCGTCAGTCCTCGTTCCATGGCGCGAAAGTGTAGCAGGCGCGAATCAGCCGACCAGGGGATCGGCCGACGATCGCTGTGGCACCGCCTCCGGCGCCAGCAGCTTCTCGAGCACGGCCTGCGCGCCGTCGATCTTCAGGACGCACTTGTCCTGGTCGTCGGCGATCCATAGCGAGCCGTCGGGAGCGAGTGCGACGCCCTCCTGCTGCCGGCCCGGCAGCTTGACTTCGCCCAGCAGGCGTCCCTCCGCGCTCATGACCACCAGCCGGTCCTTCTTGTCCGCCAGGACCAGCAGCCGTCCCATCTCGCTCGACCACGAGACGTCCGTGAGGTCGCCGCGTCCGCCCACCGGCCAGCGCGCGGTGACCGCCTCCGCTCCCAGCGTGTCCCCGATCGTCGACAGGTCGAACCTGGCGGCCACCACCAGCGCCGGCGCGCGCTGGTGGGCGAGGTACAGCGTGCCGCCGGCCGCCTGCTCCACGAACGCGACCCCCTCGAACCCGTTGCCGACGTCGCCCGGCGCACGGCCCAGCAGGCCCGGGCGGTCCAGGCGGATACGGCGCCCCTCCTTGCGGGCGACCGGATCCCACACGATCAGCTCCGAGGTGCCCTCGGCGAGCAGCAGGAGCGACCCGGACGGGCCGTGGACCGTGATGCCCTCCAGGTTTCCCCGCACCGCGTCCACACGTGCCACGCTGCCATCCGCGTCCAGCTCCGCCAGCGAGCCCTCGTCGCCGACCAGGAACCACTTCTCGAGCGTGGGATGGAAGACGAGCCCCGACGGCTCGGCCACGCCCGGCGTGCGGATCACGTGTGGCATCGCGAGCGCGGGCTTGCCCTCGATCACCGCCCCCGGCGCCGCCAGCGTGACGACCCCCGCCAGGCCCACCAGCCCGACGCCCATCAGGGTCATGACCTGCAACCCGACGTACAGGCGCCCCAGCGCACGGTACTTGGCGCGGTTGATCTCTGCCAGCGCGTGGGCCTGGACGGCCACCTCGTTGTTGAGCTGGCCGATGCGGATCTCGCGCCAGGCCCGCCGGTAGGCCTCCAGGTCGCGCGTGAGGATGTCCTCGTAGAAGCGCAGGCCGAGCGGGTGCTCCTCGAGGCCGGCCTCCCCGAAGTAGCGCACGCGCGGCTGGTTCTTGCGCGGCCGCAGCGACTCGATGGCCTGCAGGAAGAAGTACAGCGCGACCAGCACGTAGGCGAGGAAGTACAGGGCGAGCCACGGCTGCCAGCGCGCGGGCAGGCGGCTGGCCAGGTCCGTGCGTGTGGCCACGAAGAAGATGGCGACGTTGAGCGCCGCCATGATCACGATCGCGAAGCGGGCCTTGTGGTCGGCCAGGTCCACGAGCTCCATGGCGTCGTCGAGCACGTCGGTCAGCGCGCGGTAGCGCTCCCACGAGTCGAGCGGACGATGGGCGTCCTCGCGCGCCTTGTCGCGCTTCTTCAGCGCCTTGCGCTCGGCCTTGGCCTCGGGGCCTTCCTCGTCGCGGTCGTACTGGTCCATGGAACGGTTCGGTCGGGCATCTTGGCACGGCCCGCCGGACCGTGGAAGCGGCGCCCCGTCGGGGGGCGCGATAGACTGCTGGATCGGAGGTTTGCGATGCCCATCCCCCCTGCCGTTCCGCTGCTCCTGGCCCTGGCAGCCGGGCCCGCGGCAAAGACGGAGGCCCTCCCGAACGGCTCCTTCAAGGCCGACCTCGGCGGCCGGACCATCCACTACGAGGTCCACGGCACGGGCCCTGTGCTGATCGCCCTCACCAACTCGTGGGGCCTCACGCTCGACGGCCTCCGTGGCATGTACCGGCCGCTCGAGGAGCGGCTCACGCTCGTGTACTTCGACCCGCGGGGCATGGGCGCGTCCTCGCCGGCGCGCAACGACGCCGACCGCGGCATGGCCGCGGTGCGCGAGGACTTCGACGCCCTGCGGCGCCACCTGAAGATCGAGCAGGCCGACGTCATCGGCTGGTCGAACGGCGCCATGAACCTGCTGCTGCTGGCGGCCGAGAAACCCGCCACGATCCGGTCCGCGATCTTCCTGCACGGGCTCGCCAGCTACGGGCCCGAGGACATCGAGGCGTTCACGAGGACGTACCCGGAGATGACCGCGAAGTTCGTGGCGTTCCAGCAGGCGCAGCAGGACCCCAGGCTCACCGACGACGAGCGCACCGCGCGGCAGAAGGCGTTCTGGATGGGCGAGTACTTCCCGTTCCTGCTGGCCGACGCGAAGACGTCGAGGCCGAGGCTGGAGGCGGCGTTCGGCGGCCAGCCGTTCTCGGCGCCGCACACGCGCCAGACGGACGTCGAGACCGCCACGTTCGACGCGCGGCCGAAGCTGGGCGCGATCACCGCCCGCTCCCTGGTCGTGGCGGGCCAGCACGACGCCGCGCCCCCGTCGAAGGTGAAGGAGATCGCCGACGGCATCAAGGGCGCGACCTTCAAGGTGTTCCCGCACAGCGGCCACTTCGCGCCCCTGGAGGAGCCGGAGTCGTTCCGGACCGCCGTATTCGAGTTCCTCGGCGTCGCGCGCTGACCGGAACCCCCCGCTCGCGCGGGGCGTAATAGCGGTCAGGGAGGCCCCGATGGTTGGATTCCTGCTCTGGCTGCTGGTCCTTCTCCTGTGCTGGCCGCTCGCGCTGCTGGCGCTCGTGCTCTACCCCGTCGTGTGGCTGCTGCTCCTGCCGTTCCGGATCGTGGGCATCGCGGTGGGCGGCGTGCTCGAGCTCCTGCGGGCGATCGTGTCCCTCCCGGCCCGCCTGCTCGGCGGCGCCTCGCGGGCGTGAGTTCCATCGACGTCCTGGCGGACCTGTGGCGGCGCTCCTGCTGGAGCGACCCCTGGCACGGCTCGTCGCTGGGCGCGCTCCTGCGTGACGTGGACGCCGCGACGGCGGCCGCGCATCCCATCGAGGGCGGGCACTCGATCTGGGAGGTGGTCCTGCACCTGACTGGATGGACGGATGAGGTCACGAGGAGGCTCGCAGGGCACGCGCCGGCCATGCCCCAGGCCGGCGACTGGCCGGCTCCGGCCGAGCCTGGCGCGGACCACTGGCAGGAGACCCTGGGCGCGCTGGCCGAGGCGCAGGGGCGCCTCGAGCGGGCGATCGTCGAGTTCCCGGCCGAGCGGCTGGCCGAGCGCGTCGGCCACGAGCGCGACGCGCCGCTGGGCACCGGCGTGAGCTACGAAGGCCTGATCCAGGGGTCGCTGCAGCACAACGCGTATCACGGCGGGCAGATCGCGCTGCTCCGCCGCGCCGCCGGCCGCCCCTAGCTCCTATTCGATCTCCGGTGGCGTCGGGGTCGGCTGCGGCACGGCGACGACCGGCACCACCTCGCGCGGCGCGGGCTCCGGCGAAGCGGGCGTGTAGAACCGCGGCGCATCGGGTGCCGGCTCCTCCGGGACCTCCTCGATCCCGAGGCCCGTGCGCAGTCCTTCTTCGTAGTCCGGCATCTCCGGCTCGAGCGCGGCGTCGTAGAACTCCGGCTCGCCCTGGTTCGGGCAGGCCGTGACCGGCGCATTGTTCGTCAGGAAGAGCTCGCGGCGGGCGCTGCCGTCCCAGGGACGGCAGCCGGGAGCGAGCAACAGGCCGGTCGCCGGATCGACGCGCCCCTCCATGACGTCGGGCGGACGCCGCCAGTCCAGCGCGGACGAGCGTCCCCGCTTCAGGCGCAGCATCATGCGGGCCCACACCGGCGCGGCCAGGCGCCCTCCGGTCGCGCGCTCCATGATGGGCCGCCGTTCATCGAACCCGATCCACACCGCCGAGATCATGCTCGGCGTGTAGCCCACGAACCAGGCGTCCGTGCCGTCGTTGGTGGTGCCGGTCTTCCCGGCCGCGGGCGCGCGGAAGCCGGCGCGCGTCACCGCCGAGCCGGTGCCCCGCAAGAGCGCCTCGCGCAGCGCGTCCGTGACGATGTACGCGACCGCCGGCGTCATCACACGACGCCGTTGCGGCCGCTGCGCCTCCCACAGCACCTGGCCGTTGCCGCGCTCCACCTTCAGGACCAGGCGCGGACGGACGGCGTCGCCCAGCCCCGCGAACGCGGTGTAGGCCGCGGCCAGCTCGAGCGGGCTCACGGAGACCGTGCCGAGCGCCATCGACGGCTGGCGCGGCACGTCGTGGAGCCCCGCCTCCTCCGCCAGCCGGGCCACGGCGTCGTAGCCGATGTCGGTGGCCAGCCGGATGGTCGGGACGTTCCGGGAGCGCACGAGCGCGTCGCGCATCGTCACGCGCCCCTCGAACGCGCCGTCGAAGTTCTGCGGCTCCCAGACACGGCGCCGGTCCATCTTCACGCGCAGCGGCGTGTCGGTGAGCGCCTCGCTCATGGTGTGGCCGGCGTTGATGGCGGCCGCGTAGACGAAGGGCTTGAACGCGCTGCCGATCTGCCGCCGCGCGTCGCGCACCCGGTCGAAGCGGGAGTGGCGGAAGTCGCGCCCGCCGACCCAGGCCAGCACGTTGCCGCTCTCGACGTCGAGCACCACCAGCGCGCCCTGCAGGTAGGGGGTCACGTCCTCGTCGATCGCCGCCGCCTCCCCGTACGCGGGCCCCTCGAAGTGGCCCAGCTCGCCCCGTTCCACCGCCCGCAGCTGATCGGCCAGCGTCTCCTGCGCGGCGCGCTGCACGTCGGCGTCGAGCGTGGTGTGGATGCGCAGCTTCTCGTCGTAGAGGTCGGGACCGAGCGTCTCCTCCAGCTCGCGCCGGACCTCCTCCACGAACCAGGCGGCGAAGGGCGCCACCGCCTGCG
>JAICEW010000291.1 GCA_025923995.1 Vicinamibacteria bacterium
AGCACCCACAGCCGGCTGAGGTCGGCGATGTCGAAGAGGGTGTCCGCGGGGGTGATGCGCATCCCGTGCTGCGCCATCTTGGCGGTCACGTACCCGCTCACCGGCGAATACAGGTCGAGCGTGCGCCTCACCTCGCCCGTCCGCTCCAGCCGGTCGATGTCCGCGGGACGGCTGTCCCACAGCAGCAGCCGGCGGCGCGCCGCCTCCAGCATGTCGGCGCCCCCGCGGGCCACCGACGGAATGGAGCTCGACGCGAGCTGCTTCCGGGCCCGCGAGGCCAGGAGGTATTCCTGCTGGGTGGCCACGATCTCGGGGCTGTAGAGCGAGGCGAGGGCCTGGCCCTTGCGGACGAACTTGCCCGTGTAGTCCACGTGCAGGTGCTCGATGTACGCCTCGTACTTGGTGTGGATGTGGTGCAGCCGCCGCTCGTCGGGCGTCACGCGCCCGACGGTGCGGATGGTGCGCGCGAGCGACGCGCGGCGCACCGGCTCGCTGCGGACGCCGAGGACCCGGCGGCGCTCGGCGGAGAGCGTCACCACCGCGCGGCCGGCGACGGTCCCCGCGGCGGCGCCACCCGCCTGCGCCGCGCCCGGTGCGGGCGACTCCAGCTTCACCAGCCGCATGCCGCAGATCGGGCACGAGCCGGGCTTGTCCGACACGTACGTCGGGTGCATCGGGCAGTGGTACGGCGCGGCCGCCGCGTCCCGCGCGGATGGCCCCGACTCGGCGCCCCGGCGGCAGGCGCCGACGCCCGCGCTCGCCGCGAGCGCGGCCAGGACCGCGACCAGGATCGTCCGCTTCATCGACATGGCTGCCCCCTTCACCGCATCCCGCCCATGGCCGCGCCGGCGGACGCGGGCGGCCCCGACCCCACCCCCATCGCGGCCGGGGCGAAGACGGCCGGCAGGTCCGAGGTGGCTTCGAGGCTCGCTTCGTCCAGGCTCGCGCGGATGCGCGACTGCCCGGCCAGCGCGCGCACCAGCGCCGACCGGTCGCCGTGGAGCGTCGTGAGCGACTCGAGCACCGTGATGAAGGGCACGCGGCCCGCCTGGTACGAGGCGATCGCGGCCTCGACGCTCATGCGGCCCTGGGGGACGATGCCCTCGCCGTAGAGCAGCGCCAGCTTCTGGGCCGCCGCCAGCTGCGCCAACCGCTCCTCCGTGCGCAGCCGGAGCTGCAGCTCGACGCCCGCCAGCCGGGCGCGCGCCGCGGCCAGCGCCTGCTCCGCCTCCGCCACCGCGCTGGCGCGTCGCTTGCGCTGGAGCGGCAGCGTGACGCTCACGCCGGCCTGCCACATCGGGTCCAGGCCGCCGCGGTTCATGTACCCGCCCTGGACGCCGAAGTCCGGCTTGTACTCCTTCTTCGCCAGGTCGACCGACGCCTGCGCGCGATCGATCGCGACGCGCGCCGCGGACAGCTCCGGGCTGAGCGCCCGCAGCCGATCCAGCTCCACGGCCAGCGGCTGGGGCGCGGGCGCGGCCTGCACCGCGACCGCGGTCGGCAGCGGCGTCTCCGCCGCCCGTCCGGTGATGCGGTTGATCTCGGCGAGCCGGATGGCCTCCTCGGCTTCCTGCTCGGCCAGGGCCTGGCCCACGCGGGTCAGCTCCACCTGCGTGCGCAGCACGTCCTGCTGGTTGCCCTGGCCCACCGAGTAGCGGGCGCGCGCGACGCCCTCGATCTGGCGCCACAGCTCCGCCTGCTCGCGGGTGAGGTCGGCCAGCGCGCGGGACTGGAGCAGGCCCGAGTAGGCGCGGCGGACGGACGCCTCGATCGCCAGGCGCGCGCGGGCGAGCTGCTGCTCCACCTGGTCGGCCGCGAGCGCCGCGATCCGCTCGCGCAGCCCGCGCTTGCCGGGAAAGGGCAGGTCCTGGCTCACCATCAGCGCCAGGTTCGTGTCGGGCAGCGAGCCCAGGCTCGGCGACCAGCCCTCGTTCGTGTACACCACGCTCAGCACCGGATCGGCCAGCGCCGAGGCCTGGGCGGGCCGCTCCCGCGCGGCGCGCACCGACGCGGCGGCCGCGAGCAGGTCGGGGTTGCTCGCCAGAGCCTCCTGCAGGAGGCCCGCGAGCGCGGGGTCGGCGGGGGGCACGGGCTGGCACCACGCGGGCGCCGCCGTCACGAGCGACCCCGCGAGGACGAGCGGGACCGCGGACTTCATCGACATCGAGCACCTCTGCCGTTCGAGCGGGTGCGCTCCGCCGGGTCACGGCGAGACGGCGGGCGCAGGGCGGACTACGAGGGGACGCCGTCAGGCGTCACGGCAGGGCTCAGATGCGAAGGACGAGCGGCGGGGCGGCGGCCGTGTGGGGCGCTTCGGCCAGGAGACGATCGCGGAGCGCGAGCGGGGCGAGCACGGACGTGGCCAGCAGCGGCGCCGTGGGTCCGGCCGACGGCGGAGCCGCCGTGCCCGGCTCGGGGGCGGTGTTCGCGGCGCAGCAGCCCGGCGCGGCGGCTCGGAGCCCCGTCTCGACGGGACAGCAGCCGTGCGCATCGGCGTTCGCCGCGGGCGCCGGGGCCATCGCGCACGGGCAGAACAGCATGCCGATCAGGCTGGCGCTGACCAGGAGGCCGACGACCGTCGAGGGGCGCCCACGCATCGGGCTCATCATCGGATGACCGTCACCGCGCGTCAACTTTGCACGAGGCGTGCCCGGGCGCAAAGCCCGCACTTCCGCAGGCGCCGCGCAATCCGTGCCGCCCAGGCGGCCGTCGCGCCGCAACCCTTGCGGCGCCGAACGTCAGAAGGCGTGGCCGAGCCCGAACACGAAGCGTCCGGACGGCTCCCCCTCGCGGCGGCGCAGGATCCACCCGTACTCGATGCGCACGGGCCCGAACGGGAAGATGTACCGCAGCCCCGCGCCGGCGCTGTGCCTGAGGTCCCCGAAGTCCAGCTCGCCCGAGGTCGCCCACACGTTGCCGGCGTCCCAGAAGAGCCCGCCCTTGAGCTTGCCGGCGATCGGGAAGCGCAGCTCCTGGTTCAGGACCACGACGGCCTGGCCCCCGAGCGCGTCGTCCTCGGCGGTCCGCGGGCCGAGCCCGTTCTGCTCGAAGCCGCGCACCGTCGTCGGTCCGCCGGCGTGGAAGCGCTTCTCCAGCAGCAGGAGCGGATCGGTGCCCGGCACCGTGCCCACGCGGTAGCCCTGTGCCCACACCAGCGGGCCCAGCGGCACGTACGCGAAGAGCTGGCCGTACAGCCGCACGTAGTCGACGTCCGAAGCCAGCCAGGTGCGCGCCAGCTCCGTGGTGCCCGTCCAGAAGAGGCCGCGCCGCGGGTCGGTCAGGTTGTCGCGCTCGTCGCCGATGAGGGCCAGGCTCCCGAACCCGCGGTCGCCCTGCAGGATGCGCGCGCCCTCCGCGGACTCGACGTACTCGATGTCCTTGAACGTGTAGCCCCACTGGAGGCGCAGGCGCTCGTGCCAGCGGCGGCGGCGGCGGTCGCGCAGCAGCACGCGCGACTGCTGCGCGGTCACGCCGCGCACGTGGCTGGCGACCCCCGAGACCTCCAGCTCCTCGTCTGTGTCGTTGAACAGGAACAGCTGCGTGCGCAGCCGCCAGCCGGCCAGCGTGGCCGCGTCCAGGCTGGCGCCCCAGCTCTGGCGGCTGGTGGTGCCGAAGCCGTAGGCGCGCGCGTTCACCCCGTAGCCGAACGGATTGACCACCTCGAGGGCGCCGGCGAGCTGCAGCCGCGCCTCGCTCGGGCTGGAGGGCGCGCCGCCGGCGCCGCCCTCGCCCTGCGTGGTGTAGCGCAGGCCGTACTCGACCTGCACGTCGGGCTTGTCCACCAGCTCCACCACCACGTCGCGGCGCTCCGGGTCGTCCTCCCGCCGCTCCGCGCGCACGTCCACCGAGCGGAACACCCCGACGTCCGTCAGCCGCTCGCGGCTGTCCGCGAGCGCGGTCGGCCGCACGAAGTCGCCCTCCTTGACCGCCAGCGACCGGCGGATCAGGACGTCGCGCGTCTTGCCGTCCTGGGCCACGCGGATGTCCGCCACGCGCGGGCGCGGGCCGGCCTCCACCACGTAGCGCACGGAGACGTTCGTCCCGCGCGCCTCCAGCACGCCGCGCACCTGGGCCTCGACCCAGCCGTTCGCCACGTACCAGGTCGAGAGGGCCTCGCGGTCGGCCACGTAGGCCGCGAGGTCGAAGGGCTGGCCGGCCTTGAGCTGGAGCGCGAGGTCGCTCGCACGCGCGGCCTCGTCGGGGAGCACGACGTTCGCGATCGTGGACGCGCCGCGCTCCCGGACCGGGATGGTGACGCGCAACCGGCCCCCCGCCCTTTCGGCTCGCGGCGCCCCCACGCGCGCCCGCACGTACCCGATGCGCGCGTAGGCCAGCCGGACGTCGTTGCCGATGCGCGGGCTGCGCGCGTCGAGGGCCTCGAAGAACTCGCGGCTGCCCGCGCGGGGCAGGCTCGCGCGCAGCACGGCGTCGTCGAGCGCGCTGTTCCCCTCGAACGCGACGTCGACTCCGGTCCCCTTGGGACCGCGCGTGACCTGCATGCGCACCGCCACGCGGTCGGCTGCGGCCGCGACCTCGGGCTGGACGCTCGCGCCGTAGTGGCCTTCCGCCTGGAGGTGGACCAGGGCCGCGCGCGCGACGAGCGACGCGGCCAGCTCGGGCGTCGCCAGCGGCGGCCACGTGGCCTCGGCCGCCTGGCGCACCCGGCCTCCGGGGTCGTCGCCCGACCACTCGATCGGCACCAGCGGGCCCGCCTCGACGCGGATCACGAGCACCACGCCGCCGCCGGCCGCGCGCTCGGTCAGCGCGTCGACGCTGGCCGAACGGTAGCCCGCGCGCACGAGGCGGTCGCGGACGCGGTCGGCCGCCTGCTCGCGCTGCAGCCCGCTGTAGCGGCGCCCGGCCTTGAGCTTGAGCGCCCCGCGCAACGTCCCCGGCGGGACCTTCGTCTCGCCCTCGAAGCGGACGGCCGCCAGCCGGTCGATCTCGCGCGGAGCACGGCCGCGTCCGCGGCTCCAGAGGTCGAAGGTGAGGCGGTCGCTCACCTCCACCGAGAAGCTGTTGTCCTCCTCGCTGATCGCGCGCACCCGGAACCGGCCACCGCCCGGGTTGAACTCGACGATCCACTGCTGCTCCGCCCCGTCGAGCGCGGCCGAGTAGACGACGGTCGTGTTCTGCGTGATGCGGGTGCCGATGTGGAAGCGCTGCGTCGGGTCCGTGCTGTCGGCGAGCAGCGAACGGTCGGGCGAGACGTCGATCAGCAGCGCGCTGCCCACCCCCTTCTGCAGCATCCCGCCCAGCGCGACCGCCAGCTGCTCCGCGACGATCTCGCCGCTCTCGGAGGCCGCGGTGGAGGCGGTGCGGCCGGTGAGCAGCAGCGTGACCAGGTCGGTCTGCGACAGGTCGGAGCGGTCCGAGCCCAGCGTGAGCTGCAGGTCGTCCATCGGGCCGCGCGCGGCCACCTCCACCGCCACGCCGCTCACGCGCGTCGCCCCCTCGAAGTCGACGCTCGGCGTCCCGGCCGGATAGCCGTTCAGCACGACCGTGCCCCGCTGCACGCGGATGCGCGCGCGGCCCAGCGTCAGCTCGCCGCCGTCGCGCAGCGTGACCTGGCCGCCCAGGGTCGGCTGCGCGAGCGTGCCCGACGCGGCGATCGCGCCCTCGACGTCGAGCCGCATGGTCTGGTTGCGCACGCGCAGGGGCTCGGCCAGCCGCACGCCCACGTCGAGCGCGACCTGGTCCGTGAGCGCGCCTCCCTCGAGCGCGGCCAGCTGCCAGTCCAGGCGGTCGAGCGACTGGCTCTTCGCGTCCACCTCGGCCGTGTAGTAGCCCTGGCTCATGTTCACCGTGCCCGCCAGCCGGTAGCGGCCCGGCTCGCCGGTCAGGCGGACCGAGCCGCTCGCGCGCCCGCGCAGGCCCGGAGGGTGCTGGATCGGCACGCGCTCGGCCTCGACCGTGATGTCCGCGGTGCCGGGGAGGCGCAGGCCTCCGGTCGCGCGCAGCCGGCCGTCCCCCGCCGAGCCCGCCGCGTCGAGCGCCACCCGGTCCCCCTCGAAGCGCAGCTCGCCGGCGATCTCGCCCAGCGCGAAGTTGAGCGCGTCGAGCGCGAGCCGCGCACGCTCCAGCCGCACCCCGCCGTCCAGCCGCCACGACCCGCCCGCGCGGGACAGCCGCGCGTCGATCCGCGCGGACCCTCCGAGCGACGTGCCGGGCAGGTAGGGCTCCAGCGCCCGCAGGTCGAGGTCGCCGGCCAGGGACGCGGACCCGCGCGGACGGGCGGCGTCCAGGTCCGCGTCGGCGCGCGCCTCGAGCGTGCCGAGCGTGCCCGACAGCCGCAGCGGGTCGAGCGCGAGGCGGCGCGACTGGAGCGAGAAGCCCGCCGGCTCCGCCAGCGCCAGGCCGCCCTCCGCCGAGCGCGTCTCCAGGCGCGTGACCCGTCCGTGCGCCGAGAGCGATGCGAGCGAGAGGTCCCCGGCCTCCACCTCGCCGTCCATCGAGAGCAGCACGGCGGGCGCGTCCGCGCCCTCTCGCCGCTCCCCGCCCATCGACCGCGCGAGGTCGACGTCACGCAGCGCGAAGCGGAGCCGCGCGCGCTCGGCGCCGCCTGCGTCGAACAACGCGATGCGCCCGTCGGCGGTGGCCTGTCCGCCGAGCACGTCGGCCGTCAGGCGCACCACCTCGAGCTCGCGGCCGGCGAAGCGCGCGTCGAGGTCCAGGCCCGTGAGCGGCGCGTCCTCCGCACGGCCGCGCACACCGGTCAGCGCGAGCGTGCCCGACAGCACCGGCGCCTCCCGCGTTCCGGCGACGGCCAGGCGCAACCGGCCGGCGCCGGCCAGCGGGCGGCGCGCCTCGCCCGCGGCCAGCTCCGCCAGGTCGACGTCGCCCTCGACCGCGAGGTCGAAGGGGCTCGCGGCGGCCAGCCCCACGCGTCCGCTCGCGGCCAGCCGGCTCTGGCCGGCCGTGACCGCGAAGCGCTCGATCGTCGCCGAGTCGCGATCGCCGCGGACGGCGAACGGCGCCAGCCTCCATTCGTTCTTGCGCACGCTCCCCGACGCGGCGAGGCTCGTGGTCGAGTACGTGAGCCGCGACGGCTCGCGCAGCGGGAGCCAGAGCGACACCTTCCCCTCGGCCGCGAGCGCGATCGGCTTCGCCGCCGCGGGCACGAGCCCGTCCAGCAGCGGCTGCAGGGGCAGGCGCGACGCGTCCAGCTCCAGCTCGACCGGCCAGGCGCCGGTGGGCACGCCGGTCCCGCGCAGGAAGACCTCCGGCGCCGACGACTCGACCCGCAGCTCGCGTCCGTCGGAGCGGGCGCTGAGCGACCACGCAGGCAGCGCGGCCGAGCCGAGCGCTCCGTCCGCGAGGGCCAGCTGCAGGTCGCCCGCGGGCGCGGCGATGGGTCCCGACACGGTGGCGCGCCCCGCCACCGTCCCGCTCAGCCGGCGCGCGCCGGCCGGCAGCAGCGGCCAGCGGTTCCAGGCCACGCCCGACGCGTCGAGGGTCGCATCCAGCTCGCGCGACGACGGGTCGTACCAGCCCTTCCCGGAGACGCGCCCTCCGGCGACGTCCGCGTCCAGCCGATCCACCTGGATGCGGCCGCGGTCGAAGGCGGCCTCGAGATCGAGGGCGACCGCGTCCTCCGTCGCCGGGTCCTCCGGCCGCGGAAGCGTCGCGCTCGCGCGGACCGACGTCGCGCCCATCGGGTGGTCGCGTGGCCCGCTCACGCGGAGCGTGCCCGTGGCGGCGCCGCGTCCGGGCAGGCCCAGGAAGCGCAGCAGCGGCGTGGTGTCGAGCGACTCGATCGCGCCGGCCACCTCCCACGCGCCCGCCGCCGCCAGCGGGACGCTGCCGGTGAGGCTCACCTGGCCCGGGCCCGAGCGGAGCACCAGCGGATCCATCGAGAGCCGGCTCCCGTCGAGGGCCAGTGACCCCTCGAGCGCGAGCGGCTGGTCGTACGCGGCCAGCCCGTCGCTGTGCAGCCTGGCCGCGGCGCGCGGGCGCGCGAGCGATCCCGACAGGTCCCCCTCGGTCACGATCGTCCCGGTGAGGAGCGGCGGGCGGGCCGACGAGCCCAGGTCGGCGAGCAGACCCGACACGGACGCCAGCGGCACCTCCGCGGCCCATCGCCCCTCGATCGCGCCGCCGGGTCGGATCCGGGCGCGGGCCGTGGCGCGCGCTCCGCGGGACTCGAGACGTGCGGGCTCGATCGCGACCTCGCGACCGCGCAGGCGCACGAGCGCATCGCCGGCAGGCCGGAGCCCACGGCCGCGGCCGGC
>JAICEW010000292.1 GCA_025923995.1 Vicinamibacteria bacterium
AGCGCGCACGGGCGCGAGGGCGCGCAGTTCTCGATCGGCGTGTACGCCCTCAACGGCGGGGCAGGAACGTTCAACGACGTGGTCGCGAGCGCCACGGCTCCGGCCGGCCTGAACGTGGGGCTGTGGAACTACGGCGCGAGCCTGGGCCTCACCAACGTGACCGCCACGGCCGGTGGCGGCGGCAGCGGCTACGGGCTCGTGAACGGCTCGCCGTCGGGGCCCGCCACGACACTCGCGGACCGCTCCACGTTCTCCGGCTCGAGCGCGAGTGTGTTCGGCCAGTCCGGGTCGGTGATCCGCCTGGCCGCGAGCAAGCTCGTCGGGCTCGTCGCGAACAACAGCGGCTCCACCTCCACCTGCCTGTTCTCCTACAACGGCAGCTTCGCGGCGCTCAATGCGGCGTGCCAGTAGGCTCTCGTTGCTGGCGGGGCTGGCCGGGCTGGCGGGGCTGGCGCTCGCGGTGCCGGGCCGGGTGGCGGCACCGCCACGCGAGCCCGCCCGCGCCGACGTCGTGCGTGGCGCCTCGCGGCTCGCGGGCGCGCGCGTCGATGCGGCACGGCCTGCGCGAGGCTCCGGAGCGCGCGCCCCGTCCCTCGGCCTCGTGAGCGCCGACTCGGACCTGCTCATGGCCGGGTCGCCCGAGCCGGGAAGGGAACCGTGAGGACGCGTGCGGTGATCCTTGCCTGCCTGGGCGGGGCCCTGGCGGCGTCGCTCGCGATGGCCCAGCCCTACGACGCCTCCTGGCACACCGTGGACGGCGGCGGCGGCATGAACGCGACCGGCGGCACCTTCGAGCTGTCGGGAACGATCGGCCAGCCCGACGCGGGCGGCCCCGCGCTGGGAGGCCGCTACGGCCTGCACTCGGGCTTCTGGGCACTGGCCGCCTCGGGCACCGTCACGCCGCAAGCGGACCTGGCCGTCACCAAGACCGACGGCGTGACGACCGTGGCGGCGGGCCAGCCGGTCACGTACACGATCGTGGTCACCAACGCAGGACCCTCGGCCGTGGTCGGCGCGACCGTCGTCGACGCGCCGCCGCCCATCCTCTCCTCGGTCTCGTGGACCTGCGCGGCATCGCCCGGGTCGTCCTGCCCCTCGGCGGGACCGGGCGCCATCAACCACGCGGTCGATATCGCCGTGGGCGGCACCTTGACCTACACGATGAGCGCGACGCTCGTTCCCAACGCGACCGGCACCCTCGTGAACACGGCGACCGTGTCGACCCCGGGAACGACGCCGGATCCCAACTCCCTCAACAACTCCGCGACGGACACCGACACGATCCTCCCCGCCGGAACGGGGCCCGAGGGAGAGCTGAGCCACGGCACGCGCCTGCGTGGCGACCTGGCGGCCGCGGCGGGTGTGGCCGACCGCGATCTCTTCCGCCTGCGGCAGCAGCCCTACGCGAGCTACGAGGTGGTGGTGGACGCGGCCTCGGGCGACGTGGGCGACGGCCAGGGCCCCGCGCTCGACCGCGTGGGGAGCGACGGCTCGACGGTGCTCCAGTCCGCGCAGGCCGCGGGCTCCGGGCCCGCGCGCAGCCTGCGCTGGCTCAACACCACCGGCACGATGGTTGACGCGGAGCTCGTGCGCGTCCAGAGCGCCTCGTGCACGACCGCGTGCGGGCCGGACGACGAGTACCGCCTGAGGGCCTACGAGACCACGTATTCGGTCCCCCGCTTCAACAACGCGGGCTCGCAGATCACGGTCGTGGTGCTCCAGAACCCGACGGGCCAGCCGGTGGAGGCGCGCGTGGCCTTCTGGAGCCCGGCCGGCGCGCTTCTGCTGGAGCATGCGGTGACGCTGCCGGCGCATGGGTCGGCCAGCGTCAACACGGCGTCGCTCGCGGGCCTGTCGGGCCAGGGCGGCTCCGTCACCGTGGCCCACGACGCCCCCTACGGCGCGCTCGCGGGCAAGACGGTCGCGCTGGAGCCGGCGACCGGCTTCGCCTTCGACTCGCCGATGGTGCCCCGCGTGCGCTGACGGCCCGGGCGGGCCGCGCGATAGAGTACGGGGATGTCCGAGCTCTTCGCGCGCCTGCCCAAGACCGAGCTGCACCTCCATCTGGAGGGCACCATCGCGCCCGACACGCTGTGGGCGATCGCCGAGCGCAACGCCGTGCCGCTCCCGGCCGGCACGCTGGCCGAGCTGCGGGCCCTCTACGACTTCAAGGGCTTCGACACGTTCCTCACGCTCTGGCTGGCCATGTGCCGCTGCCTCCAGACGCCGGCCGACTACGAGCAGATGGTGGACGCGTTCGTCGCCGACTGCGCCCGCCAGCGCATCCGCTACGTGGAGGCGCACTTCACGCCCTACAACCACGAGCGGTTCGGCTTCGGCGGCCGGCGCGCGCTCGACATCGTCACCAGGCGGCTCCTGGCCAGCGAGGAGGCCGGCGGGCCGGTCGTGCGCCTCATCCTCGACATCCCGAGCGAGTCGGTGCCCGAGAGCGGGCCCTACACCGCCGCGCTGCTGGAAGCGATCGCGAACCCGCTGGTGGTCGCGATCGGCCTGGGCGGACCCGAGGACGGGTTCCCGCGGCGGCTGGTCGCGACGTACTTCGAGCGCGCGCGCCAGGCGGGATACGCCGCCGTCTCGCACGCGGGCGAGACCGGCGGCGCCGACCACGTGCGCCAGGCGGTCGAGGAGCTGAAGGTCCGACGCGTCCAGCATGGCGTGCGCGCGGTCGAAGACGAGTCCGTCGTGCGCCTGCTGGCCGAGCGCCAGATCTGCTGCGACGTGGCGCTCACGAGCAACACCTTCCTGACGCCGTTCCGCGAGCTGGCGACGCACCCCGTGCGCGCGCTGCTGGCGGCGGGTGTTCCGGTCACGCTCAGCACCGACGACCCTCCGTTCTTCGGGACCGACCTCTGCCGGGAGTACGAGCGGGCCGGCGCCGAGGCGGGGCTCTCGGACCAGCAGCTCTGGCAGATCAACCTGAACGGCCTCCGCCACGGCCTGGCGGAGACGCCGGTGCGTCGCCGGTTGATGCAGGAATTCCTGGAGGCCGGCCGGCAGGCGGGCCTCGATGCCGGGGCTACAATCGGAAGCTGACTCCCCAAGGAGGTGGCCCTTGACCAACCGGTTCCTCCCCGGCCTGGTTCTGGCCGGAGCCCTGGCGCCCGCGCTGGGCGCCGACTCTCCGGCCTTCGATCCCTCCCGCTCGAACGCGAAGAGCATGGCCATCGCCGACGAGGTCGTGCAGGCGATGGGCGGCCGCGACGCCTGGAACCAGACCCGGTTCCTGCGCTTCGACTTCGGCGTCGAGGTCGACGGCAAGGCCCGCCCGCCGCGCTCGCACTGGTGGGACAAGCACACCGGCCGCTATCGCCTCGAGGGCAGGACGCCCGAGGGCGAACCCTACCTCGTGCTCATGAACCTCAACACGAAGCAGGGCTCCGCCTGGCGGAAGGGCGCCAAGCTCGAGGGCGAGGAGGCGAAGAAGTACCTGGAGCGCGCGTACGGGGCCTGGACGAACGACACGTACTGGCTGGTCGTCCCCTTCAAGCTCAAGGACGGCGGCGTGCAGCTCGGTTACGACGGCGAGATGAAGAAGGGCGCCGACGCCTGGGACAAGGTGGTCCTGACCTTCGACAACGTCGGCCTCACGCCCAAGGACAAGTACTGGCTGTTCGTGAACCGCAAGACCCACCTGATCGACCGCTGGGACTTCGTGCTGAAGGGCGAGAAGGTGCCGCCGTCCACGTTCGAGTGGAAGGGCTGGAAGAAGCACGGGAAGATCATGCTCTCGGACGAGCGGGTGGATCCGAAGAAGGGGACGAAGATCCTGTTCCCCGTGCTGGCCGCGCCCGACACGATGCCCGACGCGGTCTTCACGTCGAACGCTCCCGTGCCGGCCGGCTGATGCGCGCGTCACGAGCCGCCGTCGGTGCGCTGGCTCTCGTCGCCACCGCCGCCTCGGCCCAGAACCCGGCGCCCCCCGCGCCCAGCCGGACGCAGGTCGTCCTGCTGGGCACGGGCACGCCGCCAGCCGACCCCGACCGTTCGGGCCCGGCGGCGGCCGTCGTCGTCAACGACACGCCGTACCTGGTGGATGCCGGGGCCGGCGTCGTGCGCCGCGCCAAGTCGGCCGTGGTCGACAGGGGCATCGCGGGTCTCGATCCCGTCAAGCTGCGCGTCGTGTTCTTCACGCACCTCCACTCGGACCACACGGTCGGCTACCCGGACCTGATCCTCACGCCGTGGGTGATCGGACGGCGCGTGCCCATCGAGGCCTACGGGCCGACCGGCCTCAAGGCCATGACCGAGCACCTGCTCGCCGCCTATCAGGCCGACTTCGAGGCGCGCACGCGGGACCGCGCCCTCTACACGGTGGGCGCGTTCCCCGAGGGGCACGCGGCGAACGCGCACGAGGTCCGCGCGGGCGTCGTCTACAAGGACGACAACGTCAAGGTGACGGCCTTCGCCACCAAGCACGCCATGGAGAGCTACGGGTACCGCTTCGACACCGCGGACCGCAGCATCGTGTTCTCGGGCGACACCAACCCCACGCAGGCGACGATCGACGCCTGCAACGGCTGCGACGTGCTCGTGCACGAGGTCCTGACCCACGACTGGCTGAGCCGGCGGAAGGACTTCCACGGCTACGCCGCGGTGCACCACACGACGACCTCGCAGCTCGTCGAGCTGGCCACCAAGGCGCGCCCGAAGCTGCTCGTGCTCTCCCACACCTCGCTGTCGCTGCGACCGGCGGTCGACTCGGAGAGGTCGACGCCGGCCACCATGCTGCGCGAGCTGGCGGGCTACGCCGGCCAGGTCGTCGTGGGACGGGACCTCGACGTCTACTGAAGCCCGCGCGCCGTGAAGAGGGCGGCGGCGGCGCCCAGGTCCACGTTGCCGCCGCTCAGCACGATGCCGATGCGCGCGCCCTTCTCGAAGGGCACGCGCCCGCTCATCAGCGCGGCCAGGCCCAGCGCCCCGGTCGGCTCCACCACCAGCTTCATGCGCTCCCAGAGGAAGCGCATGGCCTCGACGATCTGCGCGTCGGAGACGGTCGTCATGTCCGACACCAGCTCGCGGATCAGCGGGAACGTGATCTGCCCCAGGCTGGCCGTGCGCGCGCCGTCCGCGATCGTCCGTGGGTTGTGGACCGTCTGCAGCGTGCCGCTGCGGAACGAGCGCACCCCGTCGTCCCCCGCCTCGGGCTCGACGCCGATCACGCGGCAGCCCGGGCTCAGCGCGTGCGCGGAGAGCGCGGAGCCCGAGAGCAGGCCGCCTCCCCCGCAGGGAGTGATCAGGACGTCCAGCCGGCCCACCTCCTCGAACAGCTCCCTGGCCGCCGTGCCCTGTCCCGCGATCACGTGCGGGTGGTCGAAGGGCGGGATCAGCGTGCCGCCCGACTCGCGGTGCAGCGCGGCGGCGATCGCCTCGCGCGACTCGCTGGCCGGGTCGTACGCGACGACGCGCGCGCCGTAGCCCTCGGCCCCCTCGCGCTTGGCCGCGGGCGCGTCCCTGGGCATCACGATCGTGGCCGACGTCTCCAGCAGGCGGCTGGCGAGCGCGATCGCCTGCGCGTGGTTCCCGGACGAGTAGGCGACCACGCCGCGCCTGCGCTCCTCCGGCGTGAGCTGGGCGATCGCGTTGTACGCCCCGCGCATCTTGAACGCGCCCATGCGCTGGAGGTTCTCGCACTTGAAGAAGACCTTCGCCCCCAGGCGCTCGTCCAGGGTGCGCGACGTCGCCACCGGCGTGCGGTGCGCGACGCCCTCGATCCGCCGCGCCGCCGCCTCCACGTCCGCGTAGGTCACCGTCTCGCTCACGCTCGAGCCTCCAGGATCACAGCCAGCCCGCGTTCACGGGGTTCGCCCGCTGCGGGTCCATCGCGCCGTCCGCGGCCAGCGCCAGGTTCAGGTACGCCGACATCTCGAGCGTGTGCCCCTCCGGCGCCCCGGGCAGCGCCTCCGAGCGCACCACCCGGCGCGCGCGATGATCGAGCGCCACCCGGATCGCGTGGTCGGTGAACACGGCCGTCTCGCGCTCGCGATCGATCTCCAGCCGGTACTCGCGGCCGCGGATGCGTCCCCACACCACGTCGCGTCCGTCCTCGCGGCGGCAGTAGAAGCCGTCGCGCGCCTTCGTACCCTCCCAGGACTCGAGCGAGCCGAAGAAGCGCGGCTTCTCGACGTAGGGCCCGCCGTCCTCGGGGCAGAAGGTGTCGCAGTTGCCGCACTCGTTGCAGAAGTCCGCGAAGTTCGCGAGCTGGTGGTCCTTCTTGACCTCCAGCACGCCGCCGGGGGCCTCCACGACCGCGCCCTCCTGGACGCGCAGGGTCACGTAGTCGGCGCGCAGCGGGGTCGTGTGATAGACGAAGTTGGCGTCGTTGGGGCAGACGGGCACGCACTTGTCGCAGTTGATGCAGTCGAACAGCCACAGCTTCGAGCCGATCTTGCGCGGGACCACGCGGTTGCTCTCGGCCCGGAAGCGGGGATCCTTCTGCACCTTCTCCACCACGACCGGCGTGTTGAGCACGCCCGCGGCGCGGACGACGCGCTCGTAGAGCGCGCCCTGCCCCGCCTGCTCCAGCATGCCCAGCAGGTCCACGCGCTGCGCGCTCAGGGCTTCGAGCAGCGCGTCGCGGAGCGGGCCCGCGGGCACCTGCTGCCGGATCGCCGCCGGACCCTGGTCGCAGGCCTTCACCACGTAGTCGCCCAGCCGCCGCACGCCCAGGCTCCGCATCCGCTCCTCGAGGTTCTCGAGGTACTTCGGCAGGCGGCCGTACCCGCCGGGGCGGAGCAGGTCGGTGCAGGTCGTGATGGGCGTGAAGCCGAGCGCGGCGCAGTCCGGGAAGTTGCGGTTGTCGACGCCCGCGGAGAAGGAGATGGGCACGTCCGGCCGGACGCGACGGTAGCGGTCGACGAGCGCGAGCGTGAGCACGTGGAGGGGCTCGCCCGAGAGGTACATGACCGCCTCGGACGACGGGAAGAACGCGCGGTGGTTCTTGACCACCAGGGTGTTCGAGAACTTCACCTGGAAGGTGCGGCCGAGCGAGCGGGCCAGCTCGGTCAGGCGGTCGGTGATCTCGAGGGCCTGGTCCCAATGCAGGTCCTTTTCGAAGTCCTCCGGCCGGGTCTCGATCTCGTGGTAGCCGAGGAGTCCGTGCAGGATCCCGTCGACGGTGGGACGTCCCAGCAGCGTCGGGTTCATCTTCACCGTCACGTGGACGTCCATCTCGATCAGCAGGAACCGCGCGATGCCCTCGATCTCGTGAGCCGGGCAGCCGTGGAAGGTCGAGAGCGTGACCTGGTCCGAGAGCCGCGTGGTGAAGTCGAGGTCGCGCAGCGCGGCGAAGTCGTCCGGGATCTCGCGGCGCAGGCGCTCCACCTCGACGCGCGCGTCCTTCATGCCCTCGATCCAGGCCCGCACCTGCGGCGAGCGGATGCCGGCCAGGTCGTACCCGACGCTCATGTCGTAGAGCGTGTCGGCCTTGCCCGTTCCGCCCGGGATGCCAGACGCGCGGAGCATGTCGACGAGCATGGAGCCGGCCACGTACTCGGACAGGCTCTCCGTGAGGCGCAGCTCCTGGCTCCACTCCACGTTGTAGCCCACGTTCGTGGCGTCGATGCAGGGCCGCGGGATCACGAGCCGGTCGTTGACCTGCACCGTCTTGAGCTCCAGGATGCGGCTGCCGGCGAGCCACGAGAGCACCACGTTCTGGGCCATCTGGTCCTGCGGGCCGGCCGCGGGCCCCAGCGGATTGGACGCGCGGTGCCCGTGGAACGTGACCGACGTGTCGAGGTCGGGAGCGCCCCGCCAGAACCTGCGGGCGGGCAGGTCGAAGATCTTCTGCTCGCGCTCGTGCTCGCGGAACATCCGGCGCACGAGCGACGCGAAGGGCGCGGGGACCAGCTCAGCCATGATGCGCGACCGCCATGGTCTCACACAGGGCCCACAGCGCCTCCTCGCCCGCCTGGCCGCGGAACCGGCACGCGCGCTCGGCGCGGTCCACGAAGAAGCGCCCGCTGACGCCGTCCAGCTCCGGGCTCGTGCACAGGTGGACGATCGTGTCCGCTCCCTCCTCGGGCGACTTCCCCATCATCCGCCCGTAGACCGCGCCCGCCAGCCCCTTCCAGCTCCCGCCCTTGCGGAACAGCGGCGTGTTCACGCCGCCCGGGTGCATCGCGTTGGCGGCCACGCCCGTTCCCTCCAGCCGGCGGGCCAGGGCCCAGGTCCACATGCGGTTGGCCTGCTTGCTCTGCGCGTAGGCGGTC
>JAICEW010000293.1 GCA_025923995.1 Vicinamibacteria bacterium
CACGGGCAAGGAGCTGTTCGCCCGGGCCATCCACCAGCTGAGCCCCCGCCGCGACCAGCCGTTCGTGGTGGTGGACTGCGGCGCCATCCCGACCACGCTGCTGGAGAGCGAGCTGTTCGGCCACGAGAAGGGCGCGTTCACCGGCGCGCAGGCGAAGCAGCTGGGCCGGCTGGTCCAGGCCGACAAGGGCACGCTGCTGCTGGACGAGATCGGCGAGCTGCCCCTCGAGGCCCAGAGCCGCTTCCTGCGCTTCGTGCAGGAGAAGTACGTCTCCCCCGTCGGCGGCCGCACCGGCCGCACGGTGGACGTGCGGGTCATCGCCGCCACCAACCGCGACCTGCAGGCCGAGGTGGCGGCCGGCCGCTTCCGCGCCGACTTCTACCACCGCCTGAACGTCGTGCGCCTCGACATCCCGCCGCTGCGCGACCGCACCGACGACGTGCTGCACCTCGCCCAGCACTTCTGCACCATGTACGCGCTCATGTACGGGCGGCCCGTGATGTCGTTCGCTCCCGAGGCCGAGGCCACGGTCATGGGCCACCACTGGCCAGGGAACGTGCGCGAGCTGCAGAACCGCGTGATGCGCGCCGTGATCATGGCGCAGGGCGACGCGCTGACCTCCGCCGACCTCGGCTTCGCGGACGGCGCGCGGGCGGCGGACGCCGAGGCCACGGCTCCCCGGCCCGCGGCAGCCGCCGCGCCCGCGGAAGCGGCCTGGCCGGGGCTGCGCGAGATGCTGGGCCGTCAGGTGCTGCAGGCCCTGGAGGGCCGCCAGCCGCTGGCTCCGCTGGGCCGCTGGCTCGCGGACGACCTCGTGCTGGAGGCCGACCGCCTCGGCGGCGGCGTCGCCAGCACCGCGGCCGCGCTGCTGGGGATGCCGGTCACCACGTACCGGCGGCGGCTCGCGTCCTCACAGGCCCAGGCGGGCGGGGGCTGGGCGCCGCGGCCCGTGTCCTGGCCCGGCGTGCGCTCGCGGCTGGCCGACGTGCTGCGCACCGGCGAGGCGGGCAGCCAGAACCTGCTGAAGGCGGTCCTGCAGCTGCTCGACGAGGAAGTGGCCGCGCACGCGCCAGGGAACGCGCAGGTGGGCGCGGCGCTGCTGGGAGTGACGCTGCCGACGTTCCGCCGCCGGCGCGGCCGTTCCGGCCTGGCCTAGACGGCCGCCGCCGCCTTTTCCATCGCCCGCGGTCCCGCTTCCGCCACCTTGGGCGCGCGCGCTCCGCTGCGCTCCAGGTCGGCGTGGGACGCCGTGACCTTGAGCGCGCCCAGCTCCAGCAGCCGCTGCGGCTCGATGCGGGCCGAGCGGGCCAGGTCGCGCGGCGGCGCCTGGGCCGTGCTCAGGAAGCCCACCCAGGCGTTGCGCAGGCCCTTGGCCGCGTACAGCGCGGCGTCGGCCAGGCCCAGCATGTCCTCCCAGCCGTACAGCTCCGGCTCGCTGCGCACGAACGGGTAGCAGGCGAAGCCCACCGAGCAGGTGATGCGGGCCACGCGGCCCTCGCCGATGTCGAAGGTGGTGGACTCGATCTCGGCGCGGATGCGCTCGGCCAGCGTGCCCACCTGGTCGGGGTCGTTGTCGCGGCCCACCAGCAGGAACTCGTCGCCGCCCCACCGGATCAGCACGTCCGACGTGCGGCAGGTCTTCTCCAGCACGGCCCGCACGCCCAGCAGCACGGCGTCGCCGGCGGCGTGGCCGCAGGTGTCGTTGATGGACTTGAAGTAGTCGAGGTCGATCATCACGAACGAGAGGTCGAACGTGCGCGTCTCGTCGCCCTGCTTGATCGCGATGTAGCGGCGCCGCACCAGGTCCGCGTCCTTCGAGACGTACTCGAACAGGAAGCGGCGGTTGCGCAGCCCGGTCAGCGAGTCCGTCAGGCTCGCCTCGGCCAGCTTGCGGTTCAGCTCCTCCAGGTCGGCGTTGCGCGCCTCCAGCTCGAGCGTGCGGTTCTGGACGTCCTCCTCCAGCCGGCGCGCGTACTCCGCCTCGCGCTCCACCTTGGCCTGCTGCACGCGCACGAACAGGTACAGCGCGCCGCCCAGGGCCAGCGCGTAGGCCACGAAGGCCCACCAGCGCAGCCACGGCGGCGCCTCCACGCGCACCGGCAGGTCCAGGCCGCTCTCGTTCCAGACGCCGTCGTTGTTGGCGCCCTTCACGCGGAAGCGGTAGTTCCCCGCCCCCAGGTTCGTGTAGGTCACGCGGCGCACGTTCCCCACCTCGACCCAGTCGGGATCGAACCCCTCGAGCTTGTAGGCGTAGCGGTTGCGCTGCGGCGCCGCGTAGTCGAGCGCGGCGAACTCGAAGGTCACCACGTCGTCCTGGTAGCCGAGGTCGATGCCGGTCAGCGCCCACAGCGGACCGGCCGTGTCCACCGGCCGGTTGAACTTCAGGAACGAGGTCAGCACGACCGGCGGCACGTGCGTGTTGGCCACCAGCTTCCGCGGGTGGAACGCGTTGAAGCCGTTCACGCCGCCGAAGAACAGCTCGCCGGAAGCACTGCGGAAGTGCGCGCCGAAGTTGTACTCGTTGCTCTGCAGGCCGTGGCTGGTGTCGTAGTTCTTGACCTTGCCCGTGGCCGGCTCGAACCGCGAGAGGCCGTTGTTCGAGCTGAGCCAGAGGTGCCCCTCGCCGTCCGGCACCACGCTGTAGACGACGTCGTTGGCCAGGCCGTCGCGCTGGCGGACGTGCTTGAAGCGGGCCTTGGCCCCGTCGCGCGACTCGAGCGTCGCCAGCCCGGCGCCGCGCGTCCCCACCCACAGG
This sequence comes from Vicinamibacteria bacterium, assembly GCA_025923995.1. Classification (GTDB taxonomy): domain Bacteria; phylum Acidobacteriota; class Vicinamibacteria; order Fen-336; family Fen-336; genus JAICEW01. The sequence goes on from JAICEW010000293.1 coordinate 2,756, forward strand.
CGGCCGGACGGGTCCAGGTGCAGCGCGTACACCGTGTTTGCGCCCAGGCTGTTGGGATCCGCGGGATCGTGGCGGAAGCGCAGGAAGCGCCCGGTCGCGCGGTCGAGCAGGTTCAGGCCGCCACCGTCGGTGCCGAGCCAGAGCGCGCCCGAGGCGTCCTGCATGATCGACGTCACCGCGTCGGCGCTCAGGCTGCCCTCGTCCGTGGGGTCGTGGCGGTAGCGCGTGAAGGTCCCGGTGGCGGTGTCGAGCCGGTTGAGTCCGCCGCCGTACGTGCCGGCCCACAGGTCGCCGACGCTGTCCACCAGCAGCGACATCACGGCGTCCGCGCTGAGGCTGTTCGGCCGGGCCGCGTCGTGACGGTACGAGCGCAGCGCGCCCGTCCCCAGGTCCAGGCGGAACAGGCCCGCGTCCATGGTCCCGATCCACAGCAGGCCGTCCGGGTCGGTCGTCAGCGACATCACGCGGTCGCTGATCGTCCCCGACTTCGGCTGGTAGCGGGTCACCGCGCCGGTCTGCCTGTCCATCACGTGCAGCCCGCCGAAGGTGCCGATCCAGATGCGCCCGATACGGTCCTCTGCGAACGAGGTGACCGTCTTGTCGGCCAGCCCCTCGGGGGTGGCCGAGCTGCGCGTGTGGTGGCCGAACGACCAGGTGGCCGGGTTCCACTTGTAGGCGCCGCCGTTGCGCGTGCCCACCCACAGCACGCCGCCGCGGTCCTGGTAGAGCGACATGACGTTGTCGTCGCCCAGGCTGGACGGGTCGGTGGTGTCGTTGCGATGGTGCTCGAACGAGGCGTGCTGCCTGTCGAGCAGATCGAGGCCGCGGTCGGTGGCGACCCAGAGGCGCCCGGCCCCGTCCTCGAGCAGCGCGCGCACGCGGTCGTGGCCGATGCTGGAGGCGTCGGCCGGATCGTGGCGATAGGTGCGGAACGTGTCGCTGCCCGCGTCCAGCCGGCTCAGCCCTCCGCCGAACGTCGCCACCCACAGCCGGCGCTCGCGATCCACGAGCAGCGCGCGCACGCGGTCGTCCCCGAGGCTGCCGGGACGCGAGGGATCGTGCCGGAAGCGCTCGAAGTGCCCGGTGGCCGGGTCCAGGCGGTTGAGCCCGCCGTCCGTGCCGACCCACAGCCGCCCGGCCCCGTCGGCCGCCAGCGCGTAGACGCCGTCGTGGCTGATGCTGTGGGGGTCGGAGGGATCGTTCCTGTACGCCTTGAGCTCGCCCGTTCCGGGATGGAACCGCACCAGCCCCGCGTCCTTGCTGCCGATCCACAACGCGCCGTCGGGAGCGAACAGCAGCGTACGGATGCGTCCGTACAGGCCCGGCGTGGTCGAGACCGGAACGCGCGCGAAGCGGTCGCTGGACCGCTCCCAGCGCGCCAGCCCGCCGCCCTCCGTCGCCAGCCAGAGGTCGCCCTTGGCGTCCTCCGCCAGCGACCACACGAAGTTGTGCGGCAGCGACGCGTGGTCGAAGGGATCGGACTTGTAGCTCTTGAAGGTGACGCCGTCGTAGCGGTTGAGGCCGTCCTCGGTGCCGAACCACATGAAGCCGCGGCTGTCCTGGAACATGCTGAGGACCGTGCTCTGCGACAGGCCCTGCTCCAGCGACACGCGCTCGAACGCCATGGGGGGCGCCTCGGCCCACAGGACCGGCGCGGTTCCCAGGAGACAGATCAGGGTGTGCCCCAGCATCCTGCTCATCGTGTGACCTCTTGGGTGCCGAGCTCGGGCCACACGGCCGGGCTCTTGCGCGCGGGCTTCGCGTTCGCGGACAGGAGCTCGCGGAACGCCGGTGCCGGAACCGGGGGGGAGAAGAAGAAGCCCTGCACCTCCTCGCACTCGAGTCGGTTGAGCAGGTCCACCTGTTGCTGCTGCTCGACGCCTTCGGCCACGACCCGCAGCCGCAGGCGGTGGGCCATGGCGATCATGGCCGAGGTGATGGCCGCGTCGTCCGGGTCGGTGAGCGCGCCGGCGACGAAGGACTGGTCCACCTTCAGCGTGTCGAGCGGGAAGCGCTTCAGGTAGGCGATCGCCGAGTCGCCGGTCCCGAAGTCGTCCACCGACACCCGCACCCCGCGCCGCCGCAGCGCCTGCAGCTGGCGCAGGATCTCGGGGTCGGACCGCAGAGCGCCGCGCTCGGACAGCTCCAGCTCCAGCCGCGTGGGCTCGACGCCCGTCTCGGCCAGGACCTCGTCCACCAGCTGCGGCAGGTTCCCGCGCGTGAGCTGGCACAGCGAGACGTTGGTGGCCATGCGGATGTGGGGCAGCCGCTCCTCGTCCCACTCGCGCAGCGCGCGGCAGGAGGTCTGCAGCACCCAGCGCCCGATCTCGACCATGAACCCGGTCTCCTCGGCGACCGGGATGAACTCCATGGGCGGCACGTTGCCGAGCTCGGGCGACTGCCAGCGCAGCAGCGCCTCGGCCCCCACGATGCGCTGGCTGCGCGAATCGATGATCGGCTGGTAGTGGACCGAGAGCTCGTTGCGCTCGAGCGTCCGCCGGAGCAGGCGGTCGATCTTGAGCGAGCGCTGGCGCGCGTCCGACAGGCCGCGGCTGTAGAAGCGGAAGGCGCCGCCGCCGCGGCGGCCCGCGTCGGCCATGGCCAGCTCGGCGCGCTGGAGCAGCTCCTCGGCCGTGGTGCCGTCCGCGGGCGCGATCGCGATGCCCACGCTCGCGGAGACGTAGACCTCGGCCTCGTCCACCAGGAACGGCTGGGTGAAGGCGTCCAGCACGGCCTGCGCGATCGGCGCCACGTCCTCGCGCGAGCCCGCCGGGCTCACCATCATCCCGAACGCGTCGCCGGCCAGGCGCGCGACGGCGGCCGTGGCCATCCCCGCGCGGCGGGGCCCCAGCAGCTCGCGCTTGCGCAGGCAGGCCCGCAGCCGCTCGCCCACCTGCACCAGCACCTGGCTGCCGCCCAGCCGGCCGTAGGTGCCGTTGATCAGCTTGAAGCGGTCCAGGTCCAGGAACAGCACGGCGAGCGTGAAGCCCGTGCGGCTGCCGCCCAGGGCGCCGTCGAGCACCTGCTCGAACGCCTTGCGCTGGGGCAGGCCGGTGAGCCCGTCCAGCGGCTGCGCCTGGTCGTGCGTGCTGTCCGACCCCGCCTTCGCACGCAACCCCTCGAGCTCCGCGCGCGTGGCGGCCAGCTCACGCGACGTGCGATGGGCCTCCACCAGCCGCGCCGCGCGGCGGCTGAGCACCTGCCACTCGATCGGCCGGCTCACCACGTCCGTGCTGCCCTCCGCGACGGCCCGCCGAGCCTCCTTGTCGTTCGGGCAGATCGCGAGCACGGGCAGGTCCGCGCCGCCCGGCAGCTTGCGCACCGCGGTCCAGGCCGGCGCCGCGTCCGGACCGCGCAGCGAGCCGTCCACGATCATGACCTCGGGCGGGTCGTTCTCGAGCAGGGCGGCCGCTTCGTCCAGCGTGCCCGCCGTCGAGACCCGGAAGCCGAAGCGCTCGAGCCACTTCCTGCCCCAGATGACCGTGTCCTCCTGGCGGCTGGCCAGGAGCGCGTGCGGCGCGTGCGGCTGCGCCTCGCCGCCGTCGGGTGACGACCCGTCGACGCGATACGTGAGGCTCGCGGGTGATGCGGTCATCATTGCGGGCCTCAGCCGAGATGGACGATGGGGTGAGCCGCGCCTCCGCCGCTCAAATCTCCGGCTCCGGCTCTTCGTCGCCCGGGTCCTCTTCATCGAACGACGCCGGCTTCACGGCGTCGGACCAGAGGAAGCCGTTGGACCAGAGGTAGCTGTTGCCCCAGATGGCGCTGTTCGACCAGAGGTAGCTGTTGGACCAGAGGTACCCGGTGGCCCCCATGGCCGCCGCGTTCGTCCACAGGTAGCCGTCGGACCACAGGTAGCCCGCGGCCCACTGCGTGTTGCCCCACAGGGCCGCCGTGTCCTGGACGTACGTGAGGTCGCCGCCCGGCGACAGCTGCATCAGGGGCGAGAGCGCCGGCACCGACATCGTGCCCGACGCGTTCAACGCGGCCTCCACGTTGAGCACGCCCGCGCCGGTCTCGGTCGGGTCGCCGCTCATCTTGCGCGCCGACTTCATCAGCCGGGCCTTCACGGTGTTGGGGTTGAGCGACGGGTCCTTCTGGAGCATGCGCGCGACCGCGCCGCTCACCAGCCCGGCGGACATGCTGGTCCCGGACAGGCGCAGGTAGCGGGGCCAGCAGTTCGTGCCGCCGCTGTTGTACCCGCACACGACCTTGTCCTGGCCGACCAGGTTCGCGAGCTCCGCGCCGTCGGCGTAGGGCGCGATGATCTTGTTCCCTGGCGCGATGATGTCGGGCTTGAGCACGTGGTCGAAGAGCGTCGGGCCCCGCGACGAGAACGAGGACACGTAGTCGTCGCTGAAGTTCGACCCGCTGCCGTTGTCGGTCACGGACCCGACCGTGATCACCCGGCGCGAGTTGCCGGGGCTCGCGACCGTGTAGTGCCCGCTGGTGCCGAAGTTGCCCGCCGAGACGACGACCACGACGCCCGCGTTCCAGACGGCTTCCACCGCCTGCACCAGCGGGTCGTTGGCCTGGGCCTCCTCGACGCCCTTGCCCAGCGACAGGTTCGCGACGCGGACGCCGTACTGGCTCATCCCGACCGCCACGATCCAGTCGAGCGCGCGGATCACGTCGGACAGGTTGCCGCGCCCGTCGTCGTCCAGCACGCGCAGCGCGACGACGCTGGCCGAGGTGCCGACGCCCTGGTACTTGTGGTTGTAGGAGTAGTCGCCGCTGCCGCCGATCATCCCCGCGACGTGCGTGCCGTGCCCGAAGCCGTCGTGCGGCGCCATCGGAACGCCGTTCGCGCCGCTCACGAAGTCGAACTGGCCGACGAGCGACGTGATGTCCGGGTGCGGCGCGACGCCGGTGTCCACCACGGCCACGGTCACGCCGTCGCCCGTGTACGCCGTGTTGTTGCTGTAGGGCACCGTGTAGCCGCCCGGCACGCGCGCCGTCTGCCGGCCCGCGGAGCTGGCCCCGAACACCGGGCTGTCGGGCGAGACGTACCGCACGTGCGCGGCCCGCGACATGGTCTCGAGGGATGAGGCCGGAACGCGCATCGCCTGGAACGGCAGGCGCGAGTAGCGGCGGACGCTGCGGGCGCCTGTCGCCACCGCGTCGGCCTGCGCGGCCTCGACGCTGTCGAACATGACCACGACGTCGACCAGTTCAGTGGGACTCGCCTGGCGGGCGGTCTCGGCCAGTGAGCTGGCGAGCCGCGAGGCGGGCGGCGCGGTCGGCAGCCACAGGGGCCCGCTGGCGTCGCCATCGACGGCCAGCCCCACCGAGAAGACGTCATCGCTCGATCCGGCGACGCGGGCCGGGTGGCTCGTGGACACCACCAGGATCACTCCGAGTGCCCTTGCCCACCAGCGATGGCTCTTTGACCGTCGACCGTTCATCGTGCTCGCTCTCCGAAGAAGGAAGAAGGGACCCG
>JAICEW010000294.1 GCA_025923995.1 Vicinamibacteria bacterium
CACTCGAGCGACCTCGACTCCGTCCTCGAAGCCGCCCTCGTCGCCGCGCTGGACGCGCTCGACCTGGAAGCCGGCGGCGTGTTCCTCGTCCACGAAGAGACGGGCGAGCTGCGCGCCACCTCGCACTTCCGCGGCGTGCCCGGCGAGTACGTGGACGCCGTGTCGCGCTTCCGCCGCGGCGAGGGCTACGTCGGCAAGGCGCTGGAGGGCCAGCAGCCGGTCGTCGTCCCCGACCTGACGACCGCCGAGGAGTCCCGCGACGCGACGCGGCGGCTGGGCCTGCGCACGATGGTGTTCGTGCCCCTCTACGCGCGCAACCGCGCGCTGGGCGTGCTGCCGGTCGGCGGATACGTCTTGCGTGAGTTCGACCCGGCCGACCTGCAGCTGCTGAGCGCGCTGGGCGGCATGGCGGGCGTCGCCATCGACAACGCGCGCCTCATGGAGCGCGTGCGCCGGCACCTGGCGCAGGTGCAGGCGCTCAGCGAGATCGACCGCGCGCTCATCGACGACCGCGAGCTGGGCGAGGTGTTCCAGATCATCGCCCGCGAGGCGGCCCTGCTCGGCCGGGGCGACGCGGTGATCGCGCTCATCGAGGGCGAGCGCGAGCTGCGCGTCGTCGGGTCGCACGGCGAGCGCGCGCTGCGCGTGCTGGGCACGCCGCCGACGCTGGCCGGCACGCCCGTCTCGACGCTCCTGCTCGCGTCCGGGCCGATCACCATCGACGTGCAGACGGAAGACGGTCCCGCGCGCGCGCTCGTGATCCCCCTGCAGGCGGCGGCCAAGACGCAGGGCGGGCTGATCGTGCTCAAGGCCCAGGGCGCGTGGAACGAGGACGACGCGGCTCTCCTGGCCACGTTCGGACGGCGCGCGGCCGTCGCGCTGACCAAGGCGCGCGCGCGCGACGCCGAAGGCCGCCGGGCGGGACAGCTCGCGATCCTGTCCGCCGCCTCCGAGATCGCCGCCTCCACGCTCGACGTCGACGCGCTGCTGGGCTCGATCGCGCGCTACCTCCAGCGCTCGTTCGGCTACTACAGCGTCGCGGTGTACCTGGTGCAGCCGGAGAGCCGGTCCTGCCTGATGGCGGGCGCGGCCGGCATGATGGCGACGCTGCTGCCGAAGGGCCACCGCGTGCCGTTCGGGGCCGGCATCATCGGCTGGGTGGCCGAGCACGGCCAGTACGTGCTCGCCAGCGACGTGCGCCGCGAGCCGCGCTACCGGCCCGCGAAGCTGGAGGCGACCCTGAGCGAGCTGGCCGTGCCCGTGCGGCTGCTGGGCGAGGTGGTGGCCGTCATCAACGTCGAGAGCGACCGCCTGGACGCGTTCGACGAGGGCGACGTGGTCGCGGTCGACGGCATCGCCGCCCAGGTGGCCTCCGCCATCCGCAACGCGCGCCTGTTCGAGGACAAGGTGCGCGCCCTGCGCAACCTGGAGATCCTCCAGGAGATCACGAACGTCCTCAACAGCGACCTGGACCTGGACGCGCTCATCGGGCGCATCGCGCGGCGCAGCGTGGAGGCGGTGCGGCCCGCGCAGATGGGCGCCGTGCTGCTCTTCCACGAGGACACCCTGGTGGTGCGCTCGAGCTTCGGCTACGAGCGGCCCGAAGCGCTCTCGGCCGTGCGCCTGGGCTTCCACGAGGGCCTGCCGGGCAGCGTGTTCGTGAGCGGGCAGGGCCGCCTGGTCCGCTGCGCGCCCGACGACTACGCGGGCCACGGGGAGACGTTCAAGGCGGCGGCGGGCGGACGCGGGCGCGAGAGCGCCCTGTGCGTGCCCATCTCGCTGCCGCAGGAGAAGCTGGGCGTGCTGCTGCTGGAGAGCGCCACCGGCCCCGACGCGTTCGACGTGGAGGACCTCAAGTTCGCCACCACGCTCGCCCACCAGGCGGCGATCGCGATCGGCAACGCCCTGCGGCTGCGCCGCATCCTGGAGATGGACCGGCAGCGCCAGGACTTCCTCTCGAACGTGAGCCACGAGCTGCGCTCGCCGCTGACGGTGATCCAGGGCTACGTGGAGGCGCTGGCGGAGGAGCCGCTGAGCGCGCAGGGCGGGCAGTTCGTGGGCGTGGCCCTCGAGCACTGCGAGCGCCTGGGCCGCATGATCGACGAGGTGCTGGAGCTGGCGCGGCTGGAGCTGGGCGTCGCCCAGCGGCCCCTGGACTGGAGCCCGGTCGTGCTCTCCGAGACGCTGCGCGGCGTGCTGCGGCCGCTACGGGCCGAGGCGGCGGTCAAGGGCGTGATGTTCACGGAGCACGTGGAGGACGTGCCGGCGCTGCCCGGCGACGAGCGGCTGCTGCACCTGCTCCTGCACAACCTGGTCGAGAACGCCGTGAAGTTCACGCCCAAGGAAGGGCACGTCGAGGTCTCGATGCGCGTGGACGCGGACGACGTGTGGGTGGAGGTGCGCGACGACGGCATCGGCATCCCCCGCGAGCACCACGACCGGATCTTCGAGAAGTTCTTCGCGGTCGACGCCAGCCGCAACCGGGCGCACGCCGGCGCGGGCATCGGGCTCTACCTGGCGCGCGAGGTGGTCGCGATCCACGCGGGCGTCATCCGCGTCGAGAGCGCCCCCGCCGCCGGCGCGACGTTCGAGGTGCGGCTGCCGCTCCGTCCGAAGCGTTAGCGCTCGCGTCCACCGGCGGCGCGGGCGGTGTGCCCCGTTCCTCGGGCCACGCCTCGAACAGCACCATCGCCACGGCCAGGGCGATGACGACCGACCTCCCCGCCGTGCCGCCGGCGGGTGCCACGCCCGCGGCGAAGCCGGCCATCGTCAGGAACACGACGCGGAGGGCCATCCGCTGCAGGTGGCGGTCGTCCGCCTCGTCCGGCGCCGGGAGCGGGGCGATGCGGACCGCGAAGCGCGCCACTTCGACGGCCTGCTCGAGCGCCATCAGGAGCAGCCCGATCCGGAACCAGGGCGTTCGCCAGACGGCACCCTGGATGAACTGCCGCCACTCGGCGTCCCCGAACGCGAGCGTGCGCAGGACGATCGCGACCAGGCCGAGCACGAACGCCATCACGGCCCCCGACATCGCGGTCAGCAAGGCGATCTGGCCCAGCTTCCCGCCGAGCGTCTTCGGGACGGGCCCGAAGCTGCGGTTGAGGGCGCCCTCGACGCCCATGCGCAGCGTCAGGAACAGCCACGTCTCGAGGAGCAGGAAGAGCAGGAAGTCGAGCGGGAGCCAGCCGAGGAACAGGACGCCCGCGACCGGGATCGCGTGGCGTGCGATCGCCGCCCACAGCGGCGGGCCGAGCCAGACCGTCGAGCGCGGGCCCACCCCGGCCGTCACGCGGGCCAGCGCAGGAGGTCGGCGTCCAACGCCCTGGAGGCCCGGCGCTTCCTGCGTGATGCCATGGGTTCGGGCGGGATTATAGTGTCGCGTCCTCAGACAGGAGATCGCCATGCGCCTGCGGCTGCTCGCCCCCTTCGCTGCGTCGACGCTCTCGGCTTCGCTCTCGCTCGCCGCCACCCGGCCGCCCGCCCAGGCGTTCCAGGGGCTCGACGCGTTCATCGAGAAGGCGCTCGCCGACCAGAAGATCCCCGGCGCGACCGTGGGGGTGGTGGTGGGCGGCGAGGTCGTGCTGCTGAAGGGCTACGGGCTCGCCGACCGCGACGGCAAGCGCGCGATGACGCCCGACACGCTGATGCCGATCGCGTCCGTGACGAAGCAGTTCACGGTGGCGGCGCTGGGCACGCTGGTGCGCCAGGGCAAGCTCGACTGGGACAAGCCGGTGCGCGACTACATGCCCGACTTCCGGGTCGGCGACGACGTGGCCACGCTGCGCGCGACGCCGCGCGACCTGGTGACGCACCGCATCGGCCTGCCGCGCCACGACGGGCTGTGGTTCGGCTCGACGCTGACGCGCGAGCAGATCTACCAGCGGCTGCCGCACCTGCCCTTCAGCCGCGACATCCGCACGCGGTACCAGTACAACAACCTGATGTACATGACGGCCGGCCTGCTGGGCGGCCGCATCAACGGCACCACCTGGGAGCAGCTCGTGAGGGGCGCGCTGTTCGAGCCGCTGGGCATGAAGCGCTCGAGCTTCTCGCTCAAGGACCTCACGTCCGACGCCGATCACGCGCTGGGCTACCAGCTCGACGAGAAGCGCGCGCTCATCCGCGACCCGTTCGAGTCGGCCGAGACCATGGGCCCGACGGGCTCCATCAACTCCAGCGCGCGCGAGATGACGAGCTACCTGCGGATGATGCTGGCGGGCGGCACGTTCGGCGGCAAGCGCGTGCTACAGGCCTCCGACGTCGCCGCCATGATGCAGCCCAACATGCCGGTCGGGCCGTCCGCGTTCCCCGAGTTCGGCTTCGGCAACTACGGCATGGGCCTGTTCGTCGGCACGTACCGCGGGATCGAGTACGCCTCGCACGGCGGCAACATGCCGGGCGCCGCGGCGACCGTGGTGATGGTGCCCAGGGAGAAGATCGGCATCGTGGTGCTCACCAACCGCAGCGGCGCGCGCCTGCGCGACGGGCTGCCGTTCGAGATCGTCGACCGCCTGATGGGCCAGACGAGTGCCAACATGGTCGCGCGCTACGCCGAGCTGGAGGCGAAGTCGCTCGCGGGTGAGGAGGCGGCCAAGTCGGCCGGCGTCTCGGACCAGGTGACCGGGACGAAGCCGGCGCACCCCGTCGACGCCTATGCGGCCGACTACGAGCACCCCGGTTACGGCACCGTGAACGTCGGCCTCAAGGACGGCCGGCTCAGCCTCACCTACAACGGGTTCACCACCCCGCTCGACCACTGGCACTACGAGGTGTTCCGCGCGCCCGACGACCGCAAGAACCGCCTGGAGCAGACGCGCGTGCAGTTCGGGACCGACCTCGAGGGCCAGGTCTCGACGCTGAACGTCCCGCTGGAGCCGAACGTGCCGCCGACGGTCTTCACGCGCAAGGCGCCCGCGGAGATGACCACCCGCGCGTTCCTGGAGCCGCTCACGGGCGTCTACGAGGTGAACGGCATCGACGCCGAGGTCGTGCTGCGCGAGGACGGCGTGCTGCAGTACGGCGTCCTGGGGCGGCCGCGCGAGCTGGTGCCCGTGCGCGGCACGCTGTTCCGCATGAAGGACCTCTCCGGCGTCTCGGTCGAGTTCCTGAAGGACGCGGCGGGCAAGGTGGACCGCGTCGCCATCCACTCGGACGGCAGCACGATCGGCCCGCGCAAGAAGTAGCGCATGCCGGACTGGATCTTCTGGGTCGGCGGCTTCCTGGCCCTCGCGTGCCTGGGCGCGTACGGGGCGGCTCAGCGCGCGAAGCAGGCCGCGAGCCTGGCCGAAAGGCTCGGCCTCCGCTTCATCGGCTCCGGCGGCTACGACCTGGTCGGCCCGTTCGCGCTGCTGGGCCACCCGCACACCATCGCTCCCGGCATCGCCAACGTCGCGCGCGGCGAGCGCGGGGGCGTCGAGCTGACCCTGTTCGACTACTCGACCGAGAGCAACGACTTCACCTCGGTCGTGCTGCGCGCGGCTGGCCTCGATCTGCCGCACGTGGCGGTGCAGCCGCCGTCGATGGTGGCCCTGAACGGCAGGCCGGTCGTCCGGCCGCGGCTGTCGACGCCGTTCGAGTTCGCGGAGCGGCCGGCGTTCAAGTCGCTCTACTGGGCCACGGCGGAGCGGCCGACCGACCGCGAGGTGTTCACGCCCGCGCTGCTCGACCAGCTCGAGCGCGAGCCCGGCATCTACCTGGAGACGCTCGGGGACCGCGTGCTCGTGTCCAAGACGCGCCTCAAGCCGGATCGCCGCAGCCGCTTGCTGACCGACGACGAGGTGCCGGCGTTCCTGGACGAGGCGATGGCGCTGTTCAAGCTGGTGGCGGTGCGGCGGGGGTGGACGCCGGCGACTTGATCACCTGGCGCCAGGGCCGGCGTATGTGATCTCGTGGAACATCGCTTGCGGCCTCAGCCCTCTGCCGGGCGGCACTCCTCGACGGCGAGGCGCTTCGCGAGCTCGACACCAGCGTCTTCCAACCAGACGATACAGCACTCAGGGTTGACCTCGATTCCCTTCTGGGCGAGCGAAACGAATTGCCGAGGAACCCATGAGACGAGATAGGGAATGGCGTCTGCTCCCGACTCTTGCACCATGGCAACCCAGGTATCCCAGGGCGGCGCGTTGTCCACGTCGAAGAAGCCCCGCGAGGCCGCCTGTGCTGCACCGCAAGCAAGGTCCATGTCTGGCTGGTATGCGAGCAGCCGGCCCTCCTCCAGCGACCGGAGCGGGACCTCCGCATGGCTGGCTGGTGAGCAGGCCGAACGACGCCGGCTGGCCACCGTGCTCACGCTTGCGAAGTAGTCCGACTCGAGTGTGCGCGGGCGATTGGCTTCTGTACGAAGGCTTCGCGCGGGCGACGAAACGTCCAGGCTCGAGCGACACCAGGCGATCGTTTCTCGCAGCCGCTCCCAGAAGGGCTCAAGAGACTCCCCGAGGGTCGGCTCACTCCGTGCGATTCCCACCACCGCTATTCCTCCCTCTAGCGCAGATAGTGCGCATAGTCGATGACCCGTCCGTCGGCTCCGACCAGCAGGATCTCGACCGCATGGTCGTCCGCGAAGATCAGCAGCTGCACAGCGCGACCCAGCGACTCTTCGATCCGCTCCTTGTCGCGCTCCATCAGACCCTGCATTTCCGGCACGGAGTACGGGTCCGCCGGCTTGGCGGCGAGCCGTCCCGGTGCGCCTCGTCGCTGGCGAGCCTCCTCGACGGTGGCGCCCGAACGCACGAGGAAGACCAGGCCCTCCCGACGGATCGTGAACTCGGAGGCTCTCAGCGTCGCGAAACGCCAGGCCAGGCCGACGACGACGGCGAACACCACGCACAGGAAGACCGCGCCACCCAGACAGCCCCAGAGCAGGCGGTTGGCTCCACGACGCCCGTTCGGCGCAGCTTCCATCGTCGTCGGACCCAACGGCAGGGTGGCGCGCGTTACGGCGCGGCCGGCAGGTCCGAGCTGAACATGTCCACCGCGAGGAGCCAGCGGCCGTCCGCCTGTCGCTTGCGGACCTCGACGAACTTGCCCACGTCCTTGACCGGCCCCGGCGCCCCGGGAGGCGCGATGGTGATGGCGAACGTGCCGAGCACGTAGGCCAGGTCGTCACGTCCTTCGATCTTGACGTTCTCGAGCTTGAATTCGGTGATCGGCGGGAAGCTCGCGAGCCAGACCTGGATCGCGGCGCGACCCTTCACCGCCGGCTGGTTCGGTGGGTTGAGGACCCCGTCGTCGGCGAACAGCGCGGCCCAGGCCGCGAAGTCCTTGGCGAGCGCCGCCTTCACTGCGGCTTGAGTGCTCGCGTTGATCCTGTCCAAGTCCGCCTGGGACAGTCCGGCCTTGGTCTGCGCCACGCAAGGCATCGAGACAGACGACACGCACAGCGCGAAAACGACGACAGCGACTCCGCGCATCTTCACCTCCACTTTTCAGGACGGCTCAGTCGCGTGAGAACAACCGGGCACCTCGCTCAGCCTGCGGAAGATCCGGAGGCCGCGCGCGGCGCCCATGCGCACCATGAGGTCGGCCCCTCGCGACGGCCCTCCGACACGAAGGACCGCGTCGCACCGCTCGAGAAGGCGCTCGGCGATGGGATGGAAGATCTCCTCGAACGCGGCGTCCCCCACGCGTCGCGAGCCCGCCAGCGCGACCAGGGGGAGCGCGAACCATTCACCCACGACCGGGACGTGCCCGGCCCGGAACAGAGGCAGGGCGTAAGCCTCCATCTCGCGGACGTTTGCGGCCATCTTCTCCGGATCGTCCCCCGTGCCCGAGCGATACGGCCCCGCCACGAGGATCATGAGCCCGGCCTGGTTCATGGGGACGCCTCCCGTGAGGGTCACCTTGCCACAAGGTTCCCATTTCCTCGGAATGCGGGCCTGCCCCCACCCCCTCGGGTGATGACAACCCCCCCAGGGGGTGCGATAATCCCCGCCGTTGGAAGCCTTTGTGAGGGCTGCGGGGTCGACTCGAGCACGTACCAGCCCGGCCCGCGAGAGCGCGCCCGGCAAGGGCTCGGAGTTCGTCCAGGCCCTGGAGGCCGTCAGCACCGGCATCCGCAACCCCGTCGCCAAGCTGAGGTTCATCCGCCTCTCGCTCGCGCGCTACCAGCGCCGGAGCCGCTGGATCGAGACCGTCCCCTGGGAGTCGGTCCGCCGTCGGATGTACC
>JAICEW010000295.1 GCA_025923995.1 Vicinamibacteria bacterium
AACGAGACGCCGCACATGGACTCGTGGCAGGTGAGCTACGAACGCCAGCTCACGAACACGTTGATGGCCGAGGTTGCCTACGCCGGCAGCCGGGGCGCGAACCTCATCTGGGTGGGCAACATCAACGAAGTCCAGCCGGGCCCGGGCTCGCAGGCCTCACGCAGGCTCATCCAGCCACTGTCCAACGTGGTGACGATCAACTACTTCGACCCGTCGAACAGCTCGACCTACAACGGCCTGCACGTGAAGGTGAACCAGCGCTTCTCGCGCGGGCTGCAGTTCCTGGTGAGCTACACCTTCGGCAAGTCGCTCGACCACGCGGGCTCCCCCGCCTCCGGCGGCGGCCAGGTCGGCGGCCCGCAGAGCGTCACGCTGTTCGACGAGAGCCGGGGCCCCTCCGGCTTCGACGTCAAGCACCGCTTCGTGACGAGCTGGGTCTGGGCGCTGCCGTTCGGCGAAGGGCGCCGCTTCGCGAGCTCGGGCCCGCTCAAGCCGATCCTGGAGGACTGGGAATTCTCCGGCATCGTGACCCTCTCGACGGGCCGGCCCTTCACGGTGGTGCTCAACACCGGCGTCAACAACGGCGCGCCTTCGTGGCCCGACCGGATCGGCGACGGCCGTCTCGACAACCCGACCGTCGAGCAGTGGTTCGACACCAGCGCCTTCGTCGCGCCGCCGCCCAATACCTACGGCAACTCCGGCCGAGGAGTCCTCTACGCTCCGGGCACCCAGACCGTGGACGTGTCGCTGTCGCGCAGCTTCCCGATCAACCGCTTCCGGGTGCAGTTCCGGGCCGACGCCTTCAACCTGTTCAACACGCCCCAGCTCGGCTTCCCCAACGTGAACATCGGCTCGCCGACCGCCGGGCGCATCACGACGACGATCGCCGACAACCGATCGTTGCAGTTCGCGCTGAAGCTGGACTTCTGACGGTTCCCGCTCGGCCGGCGCGCGGCGGCGCGTCGGCCGAGCACCGGTCAGCGCGCCCGCAGCGCCCCGTCCAGGACGATCGAGGCGCCGGGCCGCGTGTCGACGCTCACGATCCTCTCGCCGTAGCGGACCGTGCACACGCCGCCGTGCTTCGAACGGAGCACGGCCTGCTCCAGCCCGCCGCGCATCCACACCAGGTCCACCTCGAACCCGCCGCGCGCGCGCAGGCCGCTGACGCTTCCGTCGGGCCAGGCGCGCGGCAGGGCCGGGAGCAGGTCGAGCTCGCCCGCGTGGCTTTGGAGCAGCATCTCGGCGATGCCGGCCGTGCCACCGAAGTTGCCGTCGATCTGGAACGGCGGGTGGTTGTCGAACAGGTTCGGCAGCGTGGATCGGGCCAGCAGCGTGGTCAGGTTCTCGTGCGCCTTCTCGCCGTCGCGCAGCCGCGCGAAGAGGTTGACGATCCAGGCGCGGCTCCACCCGGTTCCCCCGCCTCCGTTCGCGAGCCGGCGGTCGAGCGAGACGCGAGCGGCCCGCGCCAGCTCCGGCGTGCCGCGCAGGGTGATGGAGTGACCCGGGTGCAGGCCGAAGAGATGCGAGACGTGGCGGTGGCCCGGCTCGGCCTCGTCGAAGTCCTGGAGCCACTCCTGCAGCTGCCCGTGCTTGCCGACCTGATAGGGAGGCAGCCGGTCGAGCGCGTGCTGGAGCCGAGCGCGGAACTCCTCCTCCCCTCCCAGCACGCGCGCCGCCTCCAGGCAGCCCCCGAAGAGCTCCCGGATGATGCCGAAGTCCATGGTGGCGCCCACGCACAGCACGCCCTCGTTCCCCTTGTCGTCGACGAACACGTTCTCGGGCGAATGGGACGGGTTCGTGACCAGGCGGCCCTGGGCGTCCTCGACCAGGAAGTCGAGGACGAACTCCGCGGCCTCCTTCATCACGGGGTAGGCACGGCGCAGGAAGTCGATGTCGCCGCCGAACGCGTAGTGCTCGAAGAGGTGCGTGGACAGCCAGGCGCCACCGAGCGGCCACAGCCCCCAGCGCGCGCCGTCGACCGGCGCCGCCACGCGCCAGAGGTCGGTGTTGTGATGCGCCACGAAGCCGCGTGCCCCGTAGTGGGCGCGCGCGGTGCGGCGGCCGGATTCGCGCAGCTGCTCCAGGAGGTCGAAGAGGGGCTCATGGCACTCGGCGAGGTTGGTGACCTCGGCCGGCCAGTAGTTCATCTCGGTGTTGACGTTGATCGTGTACTTGCTGCCCCAGGCGGGCTGGAGGTCGTCGTTCCAGAGGCCCTGCAGGTTCGCCGGCTGCGTGCCGGGCCGCGAGCTCGCGATCAGCAGGTAGCGCCCGAACTGGAAGTACGTCGCGGCCAGCGAGGGGTCGGGCCTTCCCGCGCGCACGGCGGCCAGGCGCACGTCGGTGGGAACGGCGTCGCGGCCTTCGGAGCCGAGGCGCAGCCGCACCCGGCGGGACAGCGCGCGATGATCCGCAAGGTGGCGCGCGAGCAGCGCGCCACCGGGTCGCCGCGGCCGCAGCGCCGCGAGGCAGGCCGCTTCGGGGTCGCGCCCGCGGAAGCTGGTGGCCGCGGCCAGGCGCAGGGTGACGGAGTCCGCGCCCGAGACGCGCAACCCCTTGTCGTCCACCCGCACTCGCCCGCCGCGCGCAGCGGCCTCGATCCGCACCGCGAACGCGAGGCCGTCCCCGTACCAGCGCGCCTGCAGGCCGTGCGAGAGCTTCAGGTGCTGCTCGGCGCTCGTGAGATCGCCGCGCCAGCGTCCGGTCATCAGCAGGCCGTTCGGGGCAAGCGGCCGCAGCCCGAACGGCTGCTGGCTGTCCAGCATTGCGGCGAAATGCAGCTTGGCGGGTCCGTCCGCGGTGAGACGCACCACGATCGACTGGTCGGGCGCGCTCGCGAACACCTCGCGGGTGAACGTGGTGCGCCCGATCCGGTATCCGATGCGGACCACCGCGCGGTCGAGGTCCAGCTCGCGGCGGTACTCGGTCGGCCGGTCGTGGCCCGCCATCGTCAGGCGCAGGTCGCCCAGGGGCTGGTAGGCCTGCAGGTGGCGCGGACGACCCATCAGCTTCCGGTCGGCCAGGTCCTGCGCCTCCCGGTATCGGCCCTCCCACAGCAGCCGCCGGACGACGGGCAGGTCCTGGAGCGCTTCTTCGTTGACGGGGTCATACGGCCCGCCGGACCAGAAGGTGTCTTCGTTGAGCTGGATGCGCTCCTCGGGGACTCCGCCGAACACCATGGCCCCCAGGCGTCCGTTGCCGACCGGCAGCGCCTCCACCCATTCATTCGCGGGCTGGCGATAGGAGAGGACGGGCCCCATCGACTCGCCGTTCCCAGGAACCACGGCCATCGCCTCGCCGCCCGCGGAGACCGTGAACACGCAGGCGATGAAGGCGAGGGATTGCGTCTTCGATCGGGCGCGGAGCACTAGCGACACGCGAAGGACGCGGCGTCTTCGACGTCACCCGTTCCCATGTAGTGCGCGTGGGACGGGTATGGGCAGAGGGGACGGCTGCGTCCCGGCCGCGTCCGGCTCGTCGCGCGGATCGCCTGCGGAGCCGCCTGCCGCTCGACCCAGTCGACGACCGCGCCCAGCATGTCGAAGGAGTCGAGCGTGGCCGGCCCGCCGCCGCAATGACCCATGCCTGGCACGAGGAAGAGCCGGCTCCAGGCGGTGACGGCACTCGCACCGCCGTTCGCCCGCGTCAACCGCTCGTAGTAGTCGACCGTGTCCAGGGCCGAGAACCACGGGTCGCTGACGCCGTGATAGAAGATGAGCTTCCCGCCGCGGCCGGAGAAGGTATTGAGGTTGGTCCAGCCCCACGTGCTCGTGAGCTGCATCTGCGGGTCGGCCGCTGCGCGCGCGGCGCGCTCGTCCACGTTCATGTCGGTGGCGGTGAACGGCCGGCCGACCGGATTCATGCTGCCGGCGAGGAGCCCCGGTATGCCCTGCGTCGCGGTGATCCCGGTATCGAACAGGAAGCCCGGATACACCTGTCGTCCCTTCGAGTCCTTCGGCCCGGCGAAGGCCTTCTCCAGCGCCTCCACCTGCGCGCCGGAGAGGCAGCCTTCGGCCTTCGGACCCGCGCAGCGCAACGATCCCGGATCGAACCGGCACCCGATCGGGTCGGCGACGATGCCGTCCTGAAGCCCGTCGGCGACGTCGCAGGCCGCGAGCAGGCCGTCGATCACGGCCTTTCGATCGGCGCTGGAGAACGCGCGGCTCCCGTCCGGCTGGCCTGAGGCGTCGAGGGGAGCGACGCGGTTCAGCATGGTGGCGACCCATTCGTCTCCGATCCCGGAGAAGCTCGTCCGCATGGCGGGCGCGCCCACCACGATGCCGTCGAAATAGGTCGGATGGCGCTGCGCCATCAACATGCCCTCGCGCCCACCGGTCGAGCAGCCCATGAAGTAGGAGTGCAGCGGCGGCTTGCCGTAGTGCAGCGACAGGATCTGCTTCGCCAACGAGGCCACGCGCCCGACCGCCTGGTAGGCGAAGTCGAGGCTGGCCTGCTGGTCCGCCATGAAGGACGCGTCGAAGACTTCCCCGCGATGACCTGTGTCGGTGGTGACCACGGCGAAGCCGCGGGACAACGCGCTCTCGCCGTGTCCGGTCCGCCCCAGCGGCGGCGCCACCGAGCCGTTCAGGCCGCCGCCACCCTGGAACAGGAAGCGGCCGTTCCACTCGGCCGGGAGCGCGAGCGCGAACCCGATGCCATAGCTCTTGCCGTCGGCGCCGGTGCGCGGGTCGATCGTCGCGCTCAGCCGGCAGTAGGCCGGCAACGGCACCGTCAGTGGCGGGACCCAGGGCGGCTCCGCCGCCGGCGGCGACCCGGCCCGCAACCACTGCGCCTCGACGTCAGACAGGACCACGCCGGGCACGTGGATCTGCCGCAAGGCCGCGCACGCGCTCTCGCCCGACACCGCCTGCGCCGAGGTCACCCGGGAGAAGGCGGAGACGAGGACCGCGACCGCCGCCAGCAGACAGGCCTGAAACCGCATGCCACCTCCTCCGAGTCAGCCGCACGATACCAGGACACCATCAACGGGTCAGGGATGCCGGAACGAGCGCCAGGGTCGCTGTCGGCAGGCTCAACGGGCCCGGGCGATCAGCTTGCTCGCTTCGCGCAGCCACAGGACCGAGCTGCCGACAGCGGCGCAGAGCAACCAGTCGCGCGGCCCGAGGTCCATGGTGGAGAAGGCCTTCTGGAGGAACGGGGTATAGACGACGGCCACTTGCAGCAGCAGGGACAGCGCGACCGCGCCCCACAGCCACTTGTTCGTGAAGAGCCCCTTGAAGGCGCTCTGCTCATCCGAGCGGGAAGTGAAGATCGTGAACAAGGAGAAGAACACCAAGGTCGTGAAGGCCATGGTCTGCGCGTAGCGCAGGCTGCCGGAGCCGGGGATGAGCCCCCCAGGCAGGCTGGCGTCCAGCACCAGGAGGGTGCCCACGGCCACGACGGCCCCGACGAACAGGATGCCGGCCCACATGCGGCGGGTGATCACCCCCTCGCCGCGCGGGCGGGGCGGCACCTCCATGAGCCCGGGCTCGGGCGGGTCGACCCCCAAGGCCAGGGCCGGCGCCCCATCGGTCACCAGGTTGATCCACAGGAGCTGCGTGGCCAACAGCGGCAGGACGATGGTGCCGCCCTGCGCGGTCAACCCGATGGCGTCAGCCAGCACCACGCCGAGGAACATCGTCATCACCTCGCCGACGTTGGAGGCGAGCAGGTAGCGGAGGAACTTGCGGATGTTGCCGTAGATGGCCCGGCCCTCCTCCACCGCGGCCACTATGGTGGCGAAGTTGTCGTCCGCCAGGATCATGTCCGCGGCCTCTTTCGACACGTCCGTTCCCGTCAGGCCCATGGCCACACCGATGTCGGCCGTCCGCAGCGATGGCGCGTCGTTGACGCCGTCACCCGTCATGGCCACGACCGCCCCTCCGCGCTGCAGCGCCCGCACGATGCGCAGCTTGTGCTCGGGGCTGACGCGGGCGTACACGGACACGTCCTGCACGGATTGATCGAGGTCCGCGTCCGTCAGCGCGTCGATCTCCGCGCCAGTGAGCACCCGCACGCCGTCGCCGATCCCCAGTTCCGCCGCGATCACGGCCGCCGTGGCGGGATGGTCGCCGGTGATCAT
Organism: Vicinamibacteria bacterium; assembly: GCA_025923995.1. GTDB lineage: Bacteria > Acidobacteriota > Vicinamibacteria > Fen-336 > Fen-336 > JAICEW01. The sequence goes on from JAICEW010000295.1 coordinate 6,080, forward strand.
CAGGGGCCGTATGCCGGCGCGCCGTGTGCGGGCAATGGCGTCCCTGGCCTCCTCGCGCGGAGGGTCGATCATGCCGATCAGTCCCAGGAAGACGAGGTCCTCCTCGACGTGCTCGTCGACCTCCTCGGCGTCGAAGCCGGCCGCGGGCAGGGGACGGAAGGCGATGCCCAACGTGCGCAGGGCCTGGGCCGCCAGCTCTTCCACGACGCCCTTGATCCGCGCGCGGCGCTCGGGCTCGAGCGTTACGATCTGCTCTCCCACCTGCTCGCGCGTGCAACGCTCGAGGAGGACGTCGGGCGCACCCTTGGTCAGGGCCAGTAGCCGCTCGCTCTTTTCCGCGTCGGTGTGGATGGTGCTCATGAGCTTGCGCTCGGACGAGAACGGGACCTCGGCGATGCGCGCGAAACGCGCCGCCAGGACGTCCTCTTCCAGGCCGGCCTTGCGCGCGGCCACGATGAGCGCCCCTTCCGTGGGATCCCCCTGCACGCTCCAGCGGCCGCCGTGGTCCTGCAGTACGGCGTTGCTGGCACGGTCCGCCGCGGCCAGCGCACGCACGACCTCGGTCCGGAAAGGCCCCTCGATGGCGCCGCCGTCCTCGCGCCGCACGCTGCCCTCCGGAGCATAGCCGGAGCCCTCGAAGCGCACGCGGCCACTCGCCGTGACCAGCACGCGCACCGTCATCTCGTTCTTCGTCAGGGTGCCTGTCTTGTCGGAGGCCACTGCGGTGGCGGAGCCCAGCGTCTCGACCGCCGACAGATGCCGCACGATCGCGTTGCGCCGAGCGGCCCTCTGCACGCCGAGCGCGAGCACGGCCGTGACGACAGCGGGCAGGCCTTCGGGCACCGCGGCCACCGCCAGCGCCACGCCCAGGATGAGGACCTCGAAGAGCGCGGCCAGGCCGCGAACCTTCTCGACCACGATGATGGTGCCGATCATGACGGCCGCGATGCAGACGACGACGATCCCCAGCAAGCGGCCCACGCGGTCGAGCTCCTTCTGGAGCGGCGTCGTGTCGGCGGGTGCCTCTCGCAGCAGACCCGCGATGCGGCCCATCTCGGTCGCCATGCCCGTTGCGACGACCACCGCCCGGCCTCGGCCGTAGGTCACGGCCGTTCCACTGAAGATCATGTTGTGGCGGTCGCCCACGGCAGCATCCTTGTCGATGACGGCCGTGTCCTTCTCCACGGGCAGGCTCTCGCCCGTGAGCGCACTCTCGGCCGTCTGCAGCGCGGCGGTACGGATCAGGCGCCCGTCGGCGGGGACCGTATCGCCCTCCTCCACGATCACCATGTCCCCCGGCACCACCTCGGCCGCCGGCACGGTCTGCCGCTCGCCGTCACGCACGACGTGCGCCTGGGCAGCCGACATCTGGCGCAGCGCAGCGACCGCCTCGGCCGCCTTCGCCTCCTGCACGAAGCCCAGGACGGCGTTCAGCAGCACGACGGCGAAGATCGCGAGCGCCTCGTACGGCAGGGGGGCGTCGCGCTCCATCAGCCACAGCGCGAACGAGATTGCGGTGGCCACCAGGAGAAGGACGACGAGAACGTTCTTGAACTGGGCCAGGAACCGCTTCCATGCGGGACTGCGACGCTCGGACTGCAGCTCGTTGCGTCCGTGCCTGCGCAACCGTTCGGCCGCCTCCCCGCCGCTCAGGCCGGTGCGGACGTCGGCCGCCAGTGCCGAGAGCACGGACTCCGCCGTCTCGCGGTAGGGCGGTCCCGCCATCGCGGATGAAACCGATGGACCCATGACCAGATGCTACGACTGCACGTGAGGCGACGGGGGGTTCTCCTTCAGGAGACGCCGCGCCTCCGCCAGGCACTCGTCGGAGATGCGGTGGACCTCTTCGCCCACCACGTCGAGCAAACGTTTGTCGTTTCCCCCGCTCGGGTGGGCCCGTCCGATAGTGTGATCGAAGGGACGCCTCGTACGCCCCCGATCGGAGGGAGAGTGCCCAGGGACCAGGTGCAGACGGTGAGGCTGAAGACGGCCCGGGGAACGGTACGCCGCCGGCTTCCGCGGGTCACGGCCCCGCGCGGACGGGCCGTCTC
>JAICEW010000296.1 GCA_025923995.1 Vicinamibacteria bacterium
CGAGGTTTCACGATCCCGATGTGGAGGAACGAGAGTGCGCGCGACCTTGTGGACCCTGGCGGCGGCCGTCCTGGCCGCCGGATGCGGTGACGTGGCGGAGAAGCAGGCGCTGCCCGCGAGCGACGTGAAGGCGGACCTGGCCGATCTGGCGCGGGCGCGGGTCTTCTTCGGACACCAGTCCGTGGGCGGCAACGTGCTCGACGGGCTGTCGGCCCTGGCGTCCGAGAACGGCGTGACGCTGCGCATCGTCGAGGCGCCGGCCGGCGTCGACGACGGCCAGCCCGGCCTCGTCCACACGAAGGTGGGCAAGAACGCCGAGCCGGCCACGAAGTGCGATGCGTTCGGCAGCTTCCTGTCCGCGAACGCGGACGCGAAGTGGGACGCCGCCGTCCTCAAGTTCTGCTATGCCGACCTGGGCGACCGCGCCGACATCACGCCCGAGCAGCTCTTCGAGCTCTACAAGAAGATGGTCGCGTCCGTGCGCGCCGCGCGTCCCGGCCTGACGCTGATCCACTCCACGATCCCGCTCAACTCGAACGGCCTGGGCAAGGGTGACCGCGTGAAGGGCTTCCTCGGCCTGGGTACCTCCAAGGACGCGAACAACGTCCGGCGCAACCGCTTCAACGAGCTGATGCGCGCGGAGTACGCGTCCGAGCCGCTCTTCGACGTGGCGCGCGCGGAGTCCACGCGCGGCGACGGCACGCGGACCGGATTCAAGAAGGACGGACGGTTCTACTCGGCCATGGCGCGCGAGTTCACGTCCGACGGCGGGCACCTGAGCGCCGAGGGCAAGCGCTGGGTCGCGCAGGAGTTCGCGCGCTCGGTCGCCGCGGCGCTGCGCGCGCGGCCGGCCCTGGCCGACGCGCACGCCGCCACGACCGGCTCCTGAGCCCGCCGCCGCGCGAGCGGGCGCGATCTTGGTAGAGTGAGCGCCATGATCGCGTACCGGGTGCACCACTTCCTGGAGCGGACGGCCGAGCGGACGCCGGACGCCGAGGCGATGGTCACGCACGAGCCGGGCGCGGCCCGGCTCACCTACGCCCAGGTCGCGCGGGCCGCCGGAACGGTGACGGCCCAGCTCCGCGCGCTGGGCGTCTCCCGCGGAGACCGCGTGGCCATCCTGGCCCACAACGGCGTCGAGTGGGTGGCCGCGTGGTTCGGCGCGCTCGCGGCCGGAGCGGTCGCCGTACCCATCAACACCGCGGCCGATCCGCACAGCCTCGCGCACTACGTCGGCGACGCGGGGGCGCGCGTCCTCGTGGTCGGCCCGCGGCTGGAGCGCGTCGTCGCCCAGACCGGCGATCGGCTGGGCGCCGTCACGGTCGTCTGCGCTCCCGCGATGGTGGAGCCGCTCGCGAAGGCCCTGCCGGCCGCGACCGTCCTGGCCGCGGCCGTCACGGGCGCGCAGCCCCTGTCGTCGGGCGGGGGCGTCGACCTCGACGTGGCCGCGATCATCTACACGTCGGGCTCGACAGGCCGGCCCCGCGGCGCCGTGCTCAGCCACCGGAACATCGTCAGCAACGTGCACTCGATCGTGGAATACCTCGCGCTGCGTCCCGAGGACCGCGTGCTCGCGCTGCTGCCGTTCTACTACGTGTACGGGCTCTCGATCCTGCAGATGACGTTCGCGACGGGCGGCACGGTCGTGGTCGAGAACCGCTTCCAGTACCCCGCGGTCGCGCTCGACACCATGGAGAAGGAGCGCTGCACGGGCTTCGCGGGCGTGCCGTCCACCTACGCGATCCTGATGAACCGCTCCAACTTCGCCGAGCGGGCCGCGGACGGGCTCGCATCGCTGCGCTGGGCCACCCAGGCCGGCGGCGGCATGAGCCCCGCGCTCACGCGCCAGGTGATGGCGGCGCTGGGGCCGCGCCGGCTGTTCGTGATGTACGGCGCCACCGAGGCCTCCGCCCGCCTCGCGTTCCTGCCGCCGGAGGAGCTCTCGGGCGCGGTGGGATCGATCGGACGCGCCATCCCCAACGTCGAGCTGACCGTCCGCCGCCCCGGAGGCGAGCCCTGCGAGGTGGACGAGATCGGCGAGCTGTTCGCGCAGGGGTCGAACGTCATGTCGGGCTACTGGAACGATCCCGACGAGACCGCGCGCGTGCTGGGGCCGTACGGCTACCGTACGGGCGACCTCGCGCGGCGGGATGCCGACGGCCGCTTCTGGCTGGTGGGACGCACGCGCGACATGCTCAAGGTCGGTGGCCACCGCGTGGCGGCGAAGGAGATCGAGGACGTCATCCTCGAGCACGCGGGCGTGCACGAGTGCGCCGTGATCGGCGTGCCGGACGAGATCCTCGGCGACCGTCTCATCGCGTACGTGGTGCTCAAGGAGCCGGGCGCCCTCGACGGAAAGGCGCTGGGCCTCTTCCTGAGCGAGCGCCTGCCCGCCTACAAGATCCCCGCGCTGTTCGACCTGCGCGCCGAGCTGCCCAAGAACGAGAGCGGCAAGATCATGAAGGAAACGCTGCGCGCGGAGGCCGCCGCACAGCCCTGACGGACCGGCGCAGAGACACTGGTACACGCCAAGTCTCTTCCGTCCGCCCGAGCGGCCCCGCCGGGCTCGTAGAATGGCCGCCGCATGTGGACGATCGGCGACCGGCTCACGCACCGTCACAATCCCGAGCTCGGGCTCGGGCACGTCGTGGCCGTCGACGCGCGCACGGTCACGGTCCAGTTCGGCCGCACCGGCACCCTCCTCAGGCTCGCCGCCAGCTCCACCGCGCTGCAGCCGGTCGACCTGCGGCCGGGCCGCCGCGTGCGCGTCCTCGCCAGCGGCCTCGAGTCCCGCGTCGGAGCGCACGAGGCGGACGGGCGCATCCGGCTCGAGGACGGCCGCCTGGTCGCCGCGGACGAGCTGTGGCCGTTGGCGCTCGAGGGCGCGCTGGTGGAACGGCTGGCCCTGGGCGACGTCGACCCGCTCGAGGACTTCGCGATGCGGCTCGACCTGCTGCACCTGCTCGAGCGGCGCGAGGCGAAGGGGCTCGGGTCGTTCCTGGGCGGGCGCATCCGGCTGTTCCCGCACCAGCTCCACGCGGCGGAACGGGCGAGCGCGGCCGACCCGGTCCGCTGGCTGCTCGCCGACGAGGTGGGGCTGGGCAAGACGGTCGAGGCGTGCCTGGTCCTGAACCGGCTGATGCGGACCGGGCGGGCCGACCGCTGCCTGGTCGTGGCCCCCGCGACGCTGACGGTCCAGTGGCTCGGCGAGCTCTGGCGGAAGCACCACCAGGTCTTCGCGCTGCTCGACGACGCGCGGCTCGCCGACGTCGCGAAGGACCACGGCGCCGACTTCAACCCCTTCGACGCGCACCGGCAGGTCGTGGTCTCGATCGAGACGCTGGTCGAGAGGCCGCGCCTCACACAGCAGGCGGTGGCGGCGGGCATCGACCTGCTGGTGGTCGACGAGGCGCATCACCTGCGCCGCCCTCCGCGCCAGCCCGGCAACGCGGCCTGGCGCGCGATCGCTCCCATCGCCGCGCTCGGCCGGCACTGCCTGCTGCTGACGGCGACGCCGCTGGAGGACGACGCGCACGGGTTCTTCCGGCTCCTCCAGCTCCTCCGTCCCGAGGAGCTGCCCGAGGGCACCGACTTCGAGGAGCGCCTGCGCCGCGCGGAGCCGCTGCCGCCGTGCACCAGCTCCACGCGCAGGGACGACATCGGCGGGCTGCCGCCGCGCGCGCCCAGGCCCGCGGACCGCATCGGCCCGAGCGAGGCGCTGGAGCACGCCGTCCGGAGCGAGCCCGCGCCCAACGCGGCCGTGAGGGCGCGCAAGCTGGACCGCGTGCGCCGCGCGCTCGCGTCCGGCGCCTCGCTGGCGGCGGTGCTGGGCCCCGACGACAAGGCGCTGCGCGCGCAGGCGGACGCGGCAGACGCGGTCGACGAGCGTCTCGCCTGGCTGCTGGCGGCCGCGCCGCGCTGGAAGCAGGCCGCGGAGAAGACGCTCGTGTTCGTGGCGCACCGCGAGACGCTGGAGATGCTGCGCACCGCGCTCAGCCATCGCGCGCAGATGGCGACGGCGGCCTTCCACGAGCAGCTCTCCCCTGCCCGCCGCGACATCGAGGTCGCCCAGTTCCGCCGTTCCGAGGGTGCCTCCCTGCTGATCTCGACCGAGTGCGGCGGCGAGGGGCGCAACTTCGAGTTCTGCCATCGCCTGGTGCTGTACGACCTGCCCTGGAACCCCGTCATGGTCGAGCAGCGCATCGGCCGCCTGGACCGCATCGGGCGAAGCCTGCCGGTCGAGATCGTCTACTTCCGCCCGCGGGGCGGCATCGGCGCCGAAGTGGTGCGTCTCTACGAGGCGATCGGCCTGTTCGAGCGGCCGCTGGCGGGCCTGGAAGCGGAGCTGGCCGGCGTCGAGGCCGCCCTGGAGACCGCGGCGCTGCAGCCCGGCGCCATCCTCCCTCCGGCCGCGTTCGAGGCGCTCACGCAGGAAGCGCAGGGAGCGCAGGCGCGCATCCGCGCCGCGGCCTACGCCGAGCTGCACCGGGACCGCTATCGTCCCGAGATGGCGGAGTCGATACTCGCCCGCGTGCCGCCCGACCTCGACCCGCTCCACCAGGACGTGGTCACGGCGGCGTGCGAGAGCCTCGGGCTCCACGTCGAGACGCAGCGCGGCCGGCGCGCCTTCTCGATCGAGTTCGGCAACGAAGCGCTCGTGGACAGCCTGCCGTTCGTGCCCGGAGGGTCGAGCTTCCTGGGCACGTTCGACCGCGACGAGGCGGTGCGCGACGAGACGCTCGACTTCTTCGCCGCCGGCCATCCGCTCGTCGAGGGGCTGCTCGCCCACCTCGAGGAGGGATCGCCCGGGCGGGTCGCCGTGCTGCGCGTCGGCCTCGGTCGGGAACGCGGCTTGGGGCTGCTGGCCTTCTACAAGGACGGCCCCTCGTTCGAAGCCGTCGCCATCGACCAGGACGGGCGGCCGCGGCCGGACTGGGCGGCGGCGTTGCGCGCGAGGCCGTTGCGCTCGCGACGCGGCGCACCGGCCCGGGACGCGGACTGGCCGGATCTCGTGAGGCGGCTGGCGGAGAGCCTGCCCGCGGGCCGGCGGCCGGTCGCGCTGGCCGCCGTGTTCGTCGAGCCGGCCTGACGCATCGCCTTCGTCCCTCGCGAAAGTCGGGGCCGTCTATTCCGGCCTGCCCCTGGCAGCCGGGGACGAGGTGCTGACGACCACGCACGACCACTACGCACAGCACGAGGCCATCCGGCTGGCGGCGCTCCGAGCCGGCGCCGCGGTACGCAAGGTGGGGCTGTACGACGACAGCCGCGCCGCCACCGCCGCGGACATGGTGGAGCGGCTCGCACGCGCGATCCGCCCGGCGACGCGTGCGGTCGGCATCACGTGGGTCCACTCTTCGACCGGCGTCAAGACGCCGGTCCGAGCGATCGCCGACCGGGTCGGGCAGGTGAACCGCGGCCGTGCGGAGGCCGACCGCGTCCTGCTCGTCGTGGACGGGGCGCACGGCTTCGGCGTGGAAGACGTCGACGTGGCGTCGCTCGGTTGCGACTTCTTCTGTGCGGGCACGCACAAGTGGATGCTGGGGCCCCGGGGCACCGGCATCGTGTGGGGACCGTCGAGCGCCTGGCAGCGGCTCCGGCCCAGCGTTCCCGCGTTCGAGCTGGGGCTCTTCACGGCCTGGCTGGAGGGACGCGATCCCGGCCCGACGCGCGCCGAGTGGATGTCGCCGGGCGGCTTCCAGGCCTACGAGCACGTGTGGGCGCTGCCGGCGGCCTTCGAGCTGCACGCGCGCATCGGCCGGGCCCGCATCGCCGGTCGCCTGCGCCAGCTCAACTCGCGGCTCAAGGCGGGGCTGGCCGGTGTCCGCGGCGTGACCGTCCGCACGCCGCTGGACCCGGAGGTCTCCGCGGCGCTCGTCTGCTTCGAGGTCGAGGGGATGAAAGCGGAGGACGTGGTGCGGCGGCTGCACGAACGGAGGATCGTCGCCTCGGCCGCCCCCTACGCCGTTCCGTACACCCGTCTGGCCGGCAGCCTCGTCAACACGCCCGGCGAGGTGGAGGCGGCGATCGAGGCGGTCGCGACCATCGCCCGCTGATCCGCGCGCGCGTCCTCGTGGTGGCGTCCGGCCGGCGCATCTAGAATGCCGCCACGGAGGCAACCATGAGGACGGCGATCGGGACCCTCGCGGCCCTGCTCGTGACGGCCGCGACGGCGCGCGCGCAGGACGCCGACCTGCTGCTGCTGAACGGCCGCGTCTACACGGCCGATCCCGCGCGGCCGTGGGCGGAAGCGGTCGCCGTCCGCGGCGACCGCATCGCGGCGGTCGGCGGCTCGGCGGAGATCCGCCGGCTGGCCGGGCCGAAGACGCGTGCGATCGACCTCCGCGGCGGGTTCGTGTCGCCCGGGTTCAACGACGCGCACGTCCACGTCGACTCGACGGGCGCGCTGCTCACGGGCGCGAACCTGCTGGACGTGCACGACCGGGCCCGCTTCCTGGAGCGCATCCAGGGCGCGACCGCGCGGCTGCCCAAGGGGAGCTGGATCACCCGTGGAGACTGGGGCGCGTACGAGCAGTGGGGCGCGGGATCGGCGGGCCGGTCCGCGACCGCCGCGGGCGCGCCCTTCATGCCCGACCGCTCGTACGTCGACCCGGCGACGCCCGACCACCCGGTCTTCGTGAGCCGCTTCGACCGCAGCGCGTACTTCGCGAACGCGCTCGCGCTGCGCGCGGCCGGCGTCGACGAGTCGACCGAGGCGCCGCCGGGCGGCGAGATCGCCAGGGACGCGAGCGGCCGCCTGACCGGCGTCCTCCGCGGCGCGGCGGCGGACCTGGTGGCGAAGGCAGTGCCCCCCGTGTCCTTCGAGCAGCGGCTGGCCCAGGTGCGCGCGGTGCTGCGCGAGGCGCGCGAGGGCGGCGTCACGACCATGCAGGACCTCACGACCGCGCCGCAGCTCGTGGCGTACCAGGAGCTGCGCCGCCGCGGAGAGCTGACCGCGCGCATCATGCTGCGGCCGCAGCTGTGGGAGGTCCCGCACGTGGCGGCGCTGGGCCTGTCGCGCGGCTTCGGCGACGAGTGGCTCCGCCTCGTCGGGTTCAAGGCGTGGGTGGACGGGATCATGGGCAGCAGCGGGGCCATGTTCTTCGAGCCCTACGCGCACGATCCCGGCAACAAGGGCTATCCGCGGCACATCATGTTCCCGGAAGGCGCCGAGGGCGCGGCGACGCGCATGACGCCCGCCCAGCGCTACACCGACTTCGGCCAGGGCAACCTCGAGAAGCTGATCGAGCAGGCGGCCGACGCGGGCGTGCCTCCCCACGTCCACGCGATCGGCGACAAGGGCAACCGCATCCTGCTCGACGTGTACGAGCGGGTGCTCACGCGCCGGGGGATGGCGAACGCGGACCACCGCTGGCGCGTCATCCACGCCCAGGTCGTCCACCCCGACGACTTCGCGCGCTTCGGGAAGCTGAAGCTGGTGGCGGAGGTGAACCCGTACCACGTGTCCGACGACATGCGCTGGATGGAGGAGCGCATCGGGAAGCAGCGCAACGCGGGCGCGTACGCCTTCCGCAAGCTCAAGGACGCGGGTGCCATCCTCGTCTTCGGCAGCGACAGCCCGGGGACGAACGCGGCGCGCTACCACTTGAGCCCGGTGTATGGGCTCTACGCGGCGGTCACGCGCCAGACGGTCGAGGGCGAGCCGGCCGGCGGCTGGTTCCCGGATCAGCGGCTCACGATCGAGGAGGCGCTCGACGCGTACACGCGCGCGCCGGCCTGGGCGTCGTTCGAGGAGGACCTCAAGGGGACGGTCGCTCCCGGACGGCTCGCCGACCTGGCGGTGTTCGACACGAACCTGGTGGAGGCGGCGCGGTCCGACCCGCGCGCCCTGCTGCGCGCGAAGGTCCGCTACACGATCGTGGGCGGCCGCGTCGTCTACGAGGCCGGCCGCTAGGCGGGGCGGGCCTTCAGCAGATCGCGGATCTCGGTGAGCAGCGCCTCGGTCGGCGTGGGCGGCGCGGGCGGAGGCGGCTCCCTCCTCATGCGCGCCGCGAACTCGTTGAACGGGAGCACGATCAGGAAGTAGAGGCCGGCCGCCTTCAGCAGGAAGGCGATC
>JAICEW010000297.1 GCA_025923995.1 Vicinamibacteria bacterium
CAAGCGGAGATCCGCGATCAGGGCCGGCGACCCGCGAGCGGCCGCTTCAGCCACACCGCCATCTCGCCGGCTCCGCGGTGCGACCAGGCGTAGTAGGGGATCGCGAGCAGCTCGCGGGGCTTGCCCTCTCCGTCCCGGACGGTGCCGCGCAGCACGGTGACGCCACCCAGGAGGTCGGCACGGGCTTCGGCGGCGAGCGAGGCGTCGTCCGGGACGACCAGGTCGAGCACCGAGCCGGCGTGGTCCGCGCCCTCCGCACAGTAGACGAGTGGTCCGCGCTCGAGCGCCACCTTGCCGGCGTCGTCCGCCACGCGCTCGTCCGCGAGGACCCGCCGCACCGGCATGGTCAGGTCGAGCGTGACCACGTCTCCCGCCGAGAAGGTGCGCGCGAGCACCGCGTACCCGCCATCCATACGCACGTCCGCCGCCTTGCCGTTGATCTCGATCGTGGGCGGCGCGCCGGCCTCGCCCAGGTACCGATAGAGGTCGCTGGGCACCGGGCGGCCCCTCGCCCAGCCGGGGATGCGCAGCCGCAGCTCCAGCGCCCGCGGCTGGCCGGGTCCCACGCGCAACTCGACGCGACCGTCCCACGGGTAGGCGGTCTTCTGGGCGAGCGTCACCGCGGCGCCGCCCACGTCCACCCGCGCCTCGCTGGCCGCGTACAGGTTCACGTAGAGCGTGCCGCCGCGCACGGCGTAGACATAGTCGGGCACCGAGGGGATGAAGCGCGCCAGGTTCGTCGGGCAGCAGGAGCAGTCGAACCAGGGCTTGCGCGTCAGCGCTCGCTGGTTGAAGGCGGTGCGGCCGTCGGACTCGAGCGGGTTCGGGTAGAAGAACGTGTCCCCGCCCAGCGAGACGCCGGACAGGACGGCGTTGTAGAGCGTGCGCTCGAGGACGTCGACGTAGCGCGCGTCGCCCGTGAGCAGGAACATGCGGTGGTTCCAGTACACGCTCGCGATCGACGCGCAGGTCTCGCTGTAGGCGGTGCGGTTCGGCAGCTCGAACGCCTGCCCGAAGCCCTCGTGGTCGCGGCGGGCGCCCAGGCCACCGGTCACGTAGAGCTTGCGCGCGGTCACGTCCTCCCAGATCCGCTCGACGGCTTCGCGGTAGGCCTGGTCGCGCTGCAGGGCCACGACGTCCACCATGCCGGCGTACATGTAGGTCGCCCGCACCGCGTGCCCCACCGCCTCGCGTTGCTCGACCACGGGCAGGTGGTCCTGGTTGTACGTGCCGTGGAGCGCATGGCCCTTCGCGTTGCCGCGCTGGTCCAGGAAGAAGCGCGCCAGGTCGCCGTAGCGCGTTCCTGTCGTGAGCTCCGCGAGCTTGAAGAGGCCGGTCTCGACGATCTGGTGGCCCGGCGGCGTGAGCAGCCGGCCGGGACCGAACGTGCGGCCGACGAGGTCCGCGTTCTTCAGCGCGACGTCGAGGAGCGTGCGCTTGCCGGTCGCGCGGAAATGGGCCCAGGCGGCCTCGTAGAGGTGGCCCGCGTTGTAGAGCTCGTGGCTGCCCTCCAGCTCCAGCGTCCATTTCGGCCCCGGCTTGAGCCAGTCGGCCGGGCTCTTCGTGATGTCGATCGTCTTGTAGGTCGTGAGGTACCCGTCGGCCTCCTGCGCGGCCGCGATCTTCGCGATGAGGCCGTCCAGGTAGCGGTCGAGCTCCGGGTCGGGGTGGCCCTGCAGCGAGTAGGACGCGCCCTCGATGAGCTTGTAGACGTCCGTGTCGTCGAAGGGCATCTTGCCCTCGTACGGTCCGCTGCGCCGCGCGGCGCGCTCGAAGTTGCGGATGCGCCCTTCCTCCTCGCTCTTCTTGAAGCCGAACGGGATGGTGACGGTCCGGTTGGTCTCGAGGCGGCGCGACCAGAACGAATCGAGGAGCCGGACCTGCGTGAAGGGCACGCGCGTGATGGGGTATCCGGGTGCCTGGTCCGCGCCGAAGCCGGCCGGCGCCGACAGCAGGCACGCCCCCAGGACACACGCCGCGAGCCGGACGTCAGGGCTGGTTCGCATGATGCACCAGTCTACTGCGGCGTCCTCGACGGACGACGGACCTGTCGCCATGCGCCGACGCGGGGTCAGCACGTCAGCGCGCGTACGGCACGTACTCCTGCCACTCCCAGGGCGTGTAGGTGTCGGCGATCGTCAGCTCCAGCAGCTCCTTGAAGATGCTCTCGGCGTTGGCGCTGTTGCTCATGATCAGCACGCCCATGCCGCTCGCCGGGAACACGATCGAGTAGTGCTCGAAGCCGTCGCCATGCCCCTCCTTGAAGGCCCCGACTCCGTGAGGTGTCTTGAGCACGCCCCAGCCCAGGCCATAGCCGAGCTCGAGCCTGTCGTTGTCGGCCACGTCCTCGTCGGACATCGGGCCGAACTGCCGCTTCGAGCGGATGCGGATCTGCGTGCGGAACATCTCGTCGCGTGAGGAGGGCTTCAGCGCCTTGCCATCGAGCACGGCGGCCAGGAATCGTGTGTAGTCGTCGAGCGTCGTCTCCAGCGTGCTCGCGGAGCGCGCGGCGTTGTCCTTGTCCTTCTCCAGCACCTTGCCGGCCTCGTCGTGCCCGTGGCAGTAGTTGGCCTCGAAGCGCGGCTGCCAGGTGTAGCTCGACGTCGTCATGCCGAATGGGGCGAAGATCTTCTCGGTCGCCAGCTGCTCGAAGGACTTCTTCGTCAACCGCTCGAGGACGACCTGCAGCACGGTCAGGCCCTCGCCGGAATAGCTGTAACGCGTGCCCGGCTCCGCCTTGATCCGTAGCTTCTGGTCGGGCTCGTACCAACGCCAGTTCGGCAGGCCCGTGGTATGGGCCAGGCACATGCGCGCGGTGATCCGGCTGTGGCGCGGATCGGCGGCCAGGTCCTCGAGATCCTCGTGCCACGCCTTGGACGACCGCGGCTTCACCGCGTCGAGGGGCCCGTCGAGATACCGGACGAGCGGCGTGTCGAGGTCGATCAGCCCGTCCTCGACGAGGCGCATCACCAGGACGGCGAAGACGGCCTTGCTGAGGGAAGCGCCGTAGAGGACCGTGGCATTCGCCAGCGGTTCCCGCGTGTCCGTGCGTTTCACCCCGAAGGTCCGGCTGTAGACGGGCGCGCCGGCGTTGAAGACCGAGACGGCCAGGCCGTGGACGTTGGCCTTCTTCGTCAGCTCCTCGATGCGCGCCGTGAGCGCGCTTTCGGCGATCTGCGTGCCGTCGAGACGTTTGACCGCCTTGGCCGGCGTTGCCGCATCCGTGACGGCGGCCGTGAGTGCGATGGCGCTGAACAGCAGCGGCACGAAAGCGCGCACCAGGACTCCCCTGCTCATCTCGAAGGCGCCGCCGGCAGGTCCAGGACGCCGTCCGCGTGGTGGACCGTGAGCATCACGATCTTCCATCCGGCATCGGTCTTTCGCATCGTGTAGGTCGCACCGAATCGCTCCAGCTCCGCGCCGTCCGTCCGGTAGCGGATCACGCCGGCGCTCAGCACCGCCACGCTCGCGCCGAGCTGCTTGAGACCCAGGCTGGTCCATTCGCTCCGACCGTAGGAGCGCGCCGCGAGCCCTTTCATCATCCCGGCGAACAGGGCCCGCGCCTCGTCGATGCCTGCCACCGCCCGCACCGCGTCGGATGAAAGGATCATGCAGGGCACGTGGTAGTAAGGAAGAACGACGTCCGGGTCGAGCGTCTGGAAGGCCGCGAAGTAGTCGAGGTACGTCCGCGCGATCAATTCGGCCTCGTCCTCCACCGTCGACCTCCTTTCGCTCAGATCCGTCGATCTTCTGCGTGTTCCGGATGTCCGCGAGCGGGTCGGCATCGAGCAACACGAGGTCCGCGACCTTCCCGCGCTCGACCGTCCCGAAGTCGCGTCTCGGCCCGGAGCGTAGGTTAACAAGCCCGATTCGCCGGTCAACGCGGGCGGCGCGGGATCTCAGCTGCGTCCAACACTCTCGCGCTAGAATCGCTCGGGGTCCCTCTCGCTCTGTGCTCGGTCCGGCCGATGACACAAAGTGCTCCGGCGCTCGTCGACCACGTCCCTCCGACTGCCTTCGCGTCCGGAGACGTGCTGGGCTCCCGCTTCGAGATCCTACGCTTCGTGGCCCAGGGCGGGATGGGCGAGGTCTACGAGGCCCGGGACCTCGAGTTGGGCGAGACCGTCGCCCTGAAGACCCTGCGGCCCGAGATCGCGGACGACGCCCGCGTCCTGCAGCGCTTCAAGCGCGAGATCACGCTGGCCCGCAAGGTCACGCATCCCAACGTGTGCCGTGTCTTCGACGTGTTCCGCCATCCCATCCCGGGCGGATCGGATCGTTCGGCCGCGTTCCTGGTGATGGAGATGCTCCGCGGCGAGACGTTGGCCGAGCGGCTTCGCCGCGCCGGGCCGATGTCGACCGAAGAGGCAATGCCGCTCGTCCAGCAGATGGCGGCGGGGCTGCGGGCCGCCCACCAGGCGGGGATCGTCCATCGGGACCTCAAGCCGGGCAACGTGATCCTGGTCGCGAACGGCAGCGGCCCGCGCGTCGTCGTCACCGACTTCGGCCTGGCCCGCAGCACGGAGGAGCCAGGATCCTCTTCCGCGACCGGCGCGCTGGGCATGGTGGGCACCTCGGCCTACATCTCTCCCGAGCAGGTCGAGGGCCGCGACGTTACCGCCTCCTCCGACATCTACTCCCTGGGCGTCGTGCTCTACGAGATGGTGACCGGCGTCAAGCCGTTCCTCTGCGACACGGCCCTGGCGACCGCCGTCATGCGGCTCAATAAGGAGCCCGCTTCTCCGCGCGTGCATCGGCCCGACCTGGACGGGCGGTGGGAGCGAGCCATACTGCGCTGCCTCCGGGTTTCGCCGGGAGAGCGATTCGCGACCGTCGACGAGGTCGTCGCCGTTCTGACGAAGGGCCGCCCGGCCGGCCTCCCCCGCGCGACGCCCCCCCGCCACCTCGTCCTGGCGGCCCTCGCGGCCGTCGCTGTGGCCGCAGCCCTCATCAGCGTCGTGGCCCGGCGCGGAGACACCCCTGCGCCTGCGTCAGCCGCGGCCCAGGCGGCGCCTCGCCGCTCGGTCGCGCTCCTCGGGTTCAAGAACCTCTCCGGGCGCGACGAGAGCGCCTGGCTCTCCACCGCGCTGTCCGAGATGCTCAGCGCGGAGCTGGCGGCGGGCGAGACGCTGCGGATCATTCCCGGCGAGAACGTGGCGCGCATGAAGGTGGAGCTGTCGCTCTCGGACGCCGACACCCTCGCGCCCGATACGCTGGCGCGCATCCGCGCCAACCTCGGCACGGACCTCGTGGTCCTCGGCTCGTACATGGCGCAGGGCGAGAAGGCCGGCGAGAGGCTGCGCCTCGACCTGCGGGTGCAGGACACCGCGGCCGGAGGCCTGGTCGCCTCCATCACCGAGACCGGCACGGAAGCGGAGCTGCTGGATTTCGTCTCCCGCGGCGGCAGCCGTCTGCGCGAGCGGCTCGGGATGGCGAGCCCCAGCTCAGAGGCCGGCGCGGTGCGGGCTTCGTTCCCCTCGAACGCGCAGGCGGCGCGGCTCTACTCGGAGGGCCTGGCCCGGCTCAGGACGTTCGACGCACTGGCCGCGCGCGACCTGTTGCGGAAGGCCGTGGCCGCTGATCCGGGCTTCCCGCTGGCCCATGCCGCCCTCGCCGAGGCCTGGGCGGCGCTCGGGTACGACGCCGAGGCCAGGCGCGCGGCCAGGACGGCACTGAACCTCTCGGCCCGGCTGCCCCGTGAGGAGCGGCTGAGCGTCGAGGGCAGGGAATCCGCGATGGCCACGCGATGGGACAACGCAGTGGAGGCCTATCGCCTCCTCTGGGACTTCTTTCCCGACAACGCCGAGTACGGCTTGCGCCTGGCCGCCGCGCAGTCCGCTTCGGGCCGGGGCAACGACGCGCTGGCGACCGTGGATGCGCTGCGCAGGTCCGCCACCGGCTCCGATCCCCGCATCGACCTCGCGGAAGCGGAGGCCGCCGCCTCGCTGGGCCAGTCCGACCGCCAACTGGCGGCGGCCGCGCGCGCCGTGCAGGGCGGCGAGGCGCAAGGGGCGCCGCTGCTGGCGGCCCGGGCGCGGCTGCAACAGGCCGCCACCCTGGTCCTGTTGGGTCAATCGACGGCGGCGATGCCCCTGTACGAAGAGGCGCGGCGCGCGTTCGCACGGGCCGGTGACCGCCGCGGCATCGCCGCGGCCCTGCACGGGATTGGTCTCGTCTACCTGTGGCAACATCGCTACGCCGACGCGGAAAAGCTGCTGCAGCAGGCGCTCGCGATCAACCGGGAGATCGGCCACCGGGGCGGCACGGCCCAAGCGCTGAACGGCCTGGGCCTGGTACGCAGCTTCAGCGGAGACCATGCCGCGGCCGGCGAGTACTACGAGAAGGTGCTGTCGATCCATCGCGAGCGGGGCGACCTCAACGGCGTGGCCAACAGCCTCCGCAACATTTCCATCACCTACCACCATCGAGGAGACCTGGCCACGGCGGCGCGGTTGGATGCCGAGGCGCTGGCCCTGGCGCGCGAGATAGGCGACGCCGGCAGGGTCGCGGCCAACCTGCAGTCGCTCGGTTGGACCCGCATGGACCAGGGCGAGCTTCCGGACGCCCTTCGCACCCACGAGGAAGCGCTCGCGATCAACCGGCGGATCGGGCGGCCGAACGTGGCCGCCAACAGCCTCTTCAACATCGGGTACGTGCGACACCTGATGGGCGACATGGACGGCGCACGCCGCGCTCAGGAGGAGAGCCTGAACATCCGTCTCCAGATCGGCCAGAAGCGCCTCGCCCTGGAGAACCGGGTCCGCCTGGCCCACATCCTGATCGAGGACGGTCGTGCCGGCGAGGCGGAAGCAGCGGCGCGGGAGGCCGCCGCCTACTTCCAGGCCGCCCCCGATGCGCTGGAGGAGCTGCTGGCTCGGTTGGTGCTGGTCCGCTGCCTGCTGGCGCAAGGGAAGCTGGCCGAAGCGCAGGCCAGCTCCGCGCGCGTGGTCGAGCTGGCCAGGACGAACCAGACCCGCGCCGTCGGCCTGGAGGCGGCGATCGTCCTGGCGGCGGTCGACAGCGCCTCCGGCCGCTCGAACGCGGCCCTGAGGTCGCTGGAGCGCACCATCGCCGAAGCGCGGAAGCTCGGCTTCCGCTGGATGGAGTTCGAGGCCCGCCTCGCCCTGGGCGCGACCGAGATCGAGCACGGCCGTGCCGACGCGGGCCGGGCCCGACTCGAGGCGCTGGAGAAGGAAGCGCGCGACAGGCAGTTCGTGCTGATCGCGCGCAAGGCGGCGGCGGGTACGGCTCGCTGACACCGCGTACGCGAGACTACTGACTGCGCGTCTGGATCGACATCAGTCCGCCCCGCTCGAATCGGTCCGTCGTGCTTGGCAGACGTAGTAGACGTCGTGGTCAGACTCCGCCACTATCCAACTTAGTTGAGGTCCAAGGACGTAGTACTCGAAGTACGGGCACTCGGCGACTACGCGCTCGACATCTTCGGCTCTGAGTTCGTAGACGGGTAGGTCGGCCTCTTCCGTTTCAGGAACGAACCATACGTTCCCGGACGTAGCGGGCAGGACGCTCGATAGCGGTGTGGTCGATGAGTCGTATTGTTGGCACGGCACCGCAAAGTCAAGCCACCAGGCTCGCGGATTGCCACGGACAAACCTGGCCCTCGCCTCCTCGATCAAATCGTGCGCCTCTGCGGCAGACAACCTCCTCACAGACACGTGCAGTGTGTCGACCGCATTCTGCAACCACGCCTCGATTTCCGTCATTTGTCAGTGGAGTCTAGTCAATGTGGCTCCACCGCGCCTTCGCCTTTTTTCGGCGAGCGGCTGGGATGGCGCGGTCCAACGTAGGGTATGTTCCCCCGCCGCGTGCCACCCTCGGAACGCTTGCCGCCTGTCTGCCACCCAACGTGCTGAGTGTCGTGAGCGGGTCCGGGAGTCGCATGGGGCCCGTCGTACGCCACCTTTGCGCCTCCGGGTCCCTTGAACTCGACAACAGTTCCGGTTGCGGGATCCACCTTCGTGAATCTTACGTC
>JAICEW010000298.1 GCA_025923995.1 Vicinamibacteria bacterium
CTGAACGAGATCCTGCTCGACTTCTACGACCGGCTGAAGTCCGCCAGCAAGGGCTACGCCTCGCTCGACTACCAGTTCACCGGCCACTGGGTCTCGCCCCTCGTGAAGCTCGACATCCTGGTGAACGGCGACCCGGTGGACGCGCTGTCGCTCATCGTCCACCGGGACAGCGCCTACGAGCGGGGCAAGTCGCTGGTCGAGAAGATGCGCAAGATGATCCCGCGCCAGATGTTCGAGGTCGCGATCCAGGCCGCCATCGGCTCGCGGGTCATCGCCCGCGAGACGGTGCAGGCGCTGCGCAAGAACGTGCTGGCCAAGTGCTACGGCGGCGACATCACGCGCAAGCGGAAGCTGCTGGAGCGCCAGAAGGAAGGCAAGAAGCGGATGAAGCGCGTGGGCCAGGTGGACATCCCGCAGGAGGCCTTCCTGGCCGTCCTGCGGGTGGACGAGTGAGCGGGGACCGTATAATGCGCCCGATGGCTTCGAGCAGCACGGAAAGGGACGCGCGGAGGGCCGACGCCGGCGAGCCTGGCGGCGGGCCTGCGCACTTCAAGAAGTCGGTGCCGCGGGAGTACCTGGAGTCGGTGGTGGTGGCCGTCATCCTCGCGCTCTTCATCCGCACCTTCGTGGTGCAGGCCTTCAAGATCCCCACCGGCTCGATGGAGACGAACCTGCTGATCGGCGACCACCTGCTGGTGAACAAGGTGGTCTACTCGCCGTCGCTGGGACGCGTCGAGTCGGGCCTGCTGCCCAAGAAGCCGATCCAGCGCGGTCACGTGGTGGTGTTCAAGTACCCCGAGGACCCGGGCCGGGACTTCATCAAGCGCGTGGTGGGCCTGCCGGGCGAGACGGTCGAGATCCGCAACAAGGTCGTGTACATCGACGGCAAGCCATTGGACGAGCCCTACGTGCGGTTCCTCTCGCCGCCGCTGCGGCCCGAGGACCCGGAGTTCGGCCGCGGCGACGGGCGCGACAACTGGGGCCCCGAGGTGGTGCCCTCCGGCAAGCTGCTGGTGCTGGGCGACAACCGCGACAACAGCAAGGACAGCCGCTACTGGGGGTTCCTCCCCATCGACCAGGTCAAGGGCCGGGCCCTGCTCGTCTACTGGTCGTACGAGGCCACGCGTGACGAGTACCATCGCACCGGCTGGCTGGAATGGGTGCGTGACACGGCGGCCGCTTTCGGGAAGACCCGCTGGAGCCGTTTCTTCCACCTGATCCGTTAGAGCGGAGGCAAGCCACATGCAGAACGAGCGCGGCGAGGTCCGGATCAGCTCGCTGATCACCGTGTTGATCCTGGTGGCGGCCGGGCTGGCCGCCTGGAACGTGATCCCTGTCTACTACGCGAACTACAGCTTCTCCGACACCATGGTCGAGCTGGCGCGGCGCCCGAAGTACAACAACTCGGACGCGGAGATCATGAGGCAGCTGGAGAAGAAGGCGCGCGAGCTCAAGCTCGAGGACTACATCAACGTCCGTACGTGCAAGATCCAGACGATGGACTTCCGCCGCAAGATCACCTGCGAGTACGACCGCGTGGAGCAGGTCATCCCGGGCTGGAACCGGACCTTCCAGTTCCGCAACGAGGCCGACCAGCCCCTGCTGTAGGGGGCCGTCAGTCGACGCCGAGGCGCGCGAGCGCGTCGGCCGCCGCCGATTCCAGCTGGCGGGCCCGGCCCCGGGCCGGGTGCTCCTCCTTGGTGTTGATGCGGACGTTCGCGAGCGCTCCCTTGAGGCCCGCCCAGGCCAGCGCCCCGCCCGTGAGCGCGTCCGACAGCGCGTTGGGATTGCCGTCGGCCGCGGCCTGGACCGCGGCCTCCAGGACGGCCAGGCAGCCCTCGGCCGTCCGCAGGGGCACCTCGGTAGCGCGCTCCAGCGCCGCCTGGATGGCCGCCTTGCGCGCCGCCTTCTCGTCGTCGGTGCCCTTGGGCAGCCGGTACGCGGCCATCACGGCGTCGTACGCGTGCGCG
This sequence comes from Vicinamibacteria bacterium, assembly GCA_025923995.1. Lineage (GTDB taxonomy): Bacteria > Acidobacteriota > Vicinamibacteria > Fen-336 > Fen-336 > JAICEW01. Next base: position 1,971 of record JAICEW010000298.1, read on the forward strand.
TCCTCGTCCACCAGGCTGCGCAGCGCGGCCCCGGCCGTCTCCGCGCGGGCTCGTGCCTGGTCGAGCCGCTTCCGCTCGTCCGCGTCGCCGGTCCGCGTCTTGTCCATCCCGCCGACCATCGCGACCAGCGCCGCCCCGGTCGCACCGGCCCAGGCCGCGGCCGATCCGCCGCCGGGCGTCGGATCGGTGGACGCGAGCCGGTCGAGGAGCGCGCGCGCGCCCAGGTCCAGCAGGCTCATGGCAGCTTCCCCAGGATCTGCTTGGCGATGACGGCCAGCTGCATGTTGCTTGCACCCGCACCCCGCAGCCGGGGTGCAAGCCACAATTCGTTGTGGCTCATGGCAGCTTCCCCAGGATCTGCTTGGCGATGACGGCCAGCTGCATGTTGGTGGTGCCCTCGTAGATCTGGCCCACCTTCTGGTCGCGGAAGTACTTCTCGACCGGGTACTCGCGCGTGAACCCGTACCCGCCGTAGATCTCGATCACCTTGGACGTGACCTCTTCGGCGGTGCGCGACGCGAACAGCTTGGCCATGGCGGCTTCCTTGATGAACGAGGCGCCGGTGTCGCGCAAGCGGGCGGCATTGTAGGTGAGCAGGCGCGACGCCTCGATCTGGGTGGCCAGCTCCGAGAGCAGGAACTGCACGGCCTGGAAGTCCGCGATCGGCTTGCCGAACTGCTGCCGCTCCTGGGAGTAGCGCAGGCCGTGCTCGAACGCGCCCTGGGCCACGCCCACCATCTGCGAGCCGATGCCGATGCGGCCCTCGTTCAGCGTCTCGATCGCGATCTTGTAGCCCTTGCCCACCTCGCCCAGCACGTTCTCCTTGGGGACCCGCACGCCCTCCAGGATCAGCTCGCAGGTGGACGAGGCGCGGATGCCGAGCTTGTCCTCCTTCTTGCCGATCGTGAAACCGGGGAAGGTGCGCTCCACCAGGAAGCTGGTGATGCCCTTGTAGCCCTTGGCGGGGTCGAGCGTGGCCATCACGATGAACAGCTCCGCCTCGGCCGCGTTCGTGATCCAGAGCTTGCGCCCGGTCAGCTCGTAGTGGTCGCCCCTGTCGTGCGCGCGGCAGGAGAGCGCGAACGCATCCGACCCGGAGCCGGCCTCGGACAGCGCGTACGCGCCCACCCACTTGCTGGCCAGCTTCGGGAAGTAGCGCGCCTGCTGCTCCTCCGTGCCCCACCGCAGCAGCGCGTTGTTGACGAGCGTGTTCTGCACGTCCACCAGGACGGCCACGGACGCGTCCACGCGGGCCAGCTCCTCCACCACCAGCACCGACATGAAGAAGGTCGCGCCCGCGCCCCCGTGCTTCTCGGGGATCTCGACGCCCATGATGCCGAGGTCGAAGCACTTGTCGACGAGCGCCCGCGGGATCTGGGCGTCCTTGTCCATCTGCGCGACGTGCGGCCGCACCTCGGCCTCCGCGAACTGGCGGACCTGGTCGCGGAACATCGCCTCGTCCTCGGAGAGGTCGGTCAGGGGCAGGCTGCGGGCGGGGGCGAGCGTCTCGGACATCGTCAGGACTCCTTCGTCTTCCGAAGGAGACGCTATCACACGCCGCTACCGCTTCGCGGCCCCGGCCTTGGCCGCCTCGCGCGCTTCTCGTCCCTGCAACATCATCTGGTAGGCCAGGTAGTACTTGTAGATGTTGCTGACGTAGGTCACGGTCTCGCGCCCGATCCGCTTGGCCGCGATCAGCTCCACGTTGTTGAACCACTTGTCGGGGTTGAGCCCGCTGGCCTTGGCCTCGCGGCGCAGGCTCGACACCTTGCCCGGGCCGGCGTTGTACGACGCGAAGGCCAGGAGCTGCCGGTCGAGGGGCGAGACGGCGGGATCGTCGAAGAAGTTGTCCACCACCCAGCGGTTGTACTTGATCCCTGCGTGGATGTTCTTCTCCAGGACCTGGATGTCCGGAATGCCGACCGCCTTGTCGCGGGCGGTCGCCGGCATCACCTGCATCACGCCGATCGCTCCCACGTGGCTGCGCTTGCTCTGGTCCAGCCCCGACTCCTGGTAGCCCTGCGCGGCCATGAGCAGCGTGTCGAACTTGTACTGGGCCGAGTACTTCTTGAAGAGCTCGGCCATGGACTCGAAGCGCTTGCGGTCCTCGTCGCTGCGGGCGTTCTTCACCCACTTCGTGCTCTTCAGGTACTTGTTCACCAGCACGTTGCCGGCGAGCGTCCCGGGCTTGTTCTTCTTCACGAACGCGTTCACCTCCGCCGCCAGCTGCGGGCTGTTCTTGCGGAAGGCCCAGCCCAGCTCCTGCGGCTTGCTGGCGATGGCGTCGTGCTTCTTGAGCTTCGGGAACACCTGCACGTACAGGTCGGCCATGAACTCGTCCACCAGCGTCGCCGGCACCAGCCCCGCGTTCACCATCTCCAGGATGTCGCCGCTCTCGAGGACCTCGGGTGCGGGCAGGATCTCGACCGGCTTCTTCCCGTCCTTCTTGAGCCCCTCGTTGTAGGCGCGGATGTGCTCTGCGAAGCTGCTGGAGGGCCGGACGTACACGCCCAGCCCCGGAACGTCGTCGACCGTGCTGATGGGAGGCGCGCCAGGGCCGGTCACCAGCACCTCGCGGATGCCGGTGGCGGTGGGATCGGAGAAGTCCACCTTCTGCTTGCGCTCGGGCGTGATGGTGAGCGCCGCGACCGCGATGTCCCCTTCGCCCGCCAGCAGGCGCGGGATGAGCTGGTCCCGCGCGACCGGGATCGTGATCACGTGCACCATCGTGACCTTGTTGCCGAGCTTCTCGTTGAGCTGCTTCTCGAAGGCCTTGACCGCCTCGTAGATGATCCCGACCTCGCGGCCGCGGTCCACGAAGTAGAGCACCGGGTTCTGGACGGTGAGGACGCGAACGACGCGGCGCTTCACCATGCCGTCGAGGTCGCCCTTGAACGGCTGCGTGAGGGGCGCCAGGCCTGTGGGCAGCGGGGTGGCCTCGGGAGCCGGCTCCAGCGCGTCGTCGGGCGACGGGGTGGAGGGGGGAGCCTGTGCCTGAGCTGCGGGCGCGGCGCTGGAGCCGGGCGCGGCACCCGCCGCGTCGCCCTTCGAGCCATCGCAGCCCGCGATGACGAGGATCGGCAGCGCGAGCGCCGCCAGCGACGCCCGGACGAGCCACGAACGGCGAGCGTTTCTCGACATGAGTCCTCCCGGCTCAAGCGGTCCGCATCAAGCCTACGGAGAGTCTATTGCGGAATGTGCGCGCTTTGACGCCGACGACCGGCGGTCGTAGAGTCGGGAGCCCAATCGGAATCCTCGAAGGAGGCGCCCATGAAGAACCGGCTCGCGCTCTCGTGCGGCCTTCTCCTTTCCCTCGCGGCGGCCTGGGCGTCCGCCCAGGGGCGCGAGAAGGACGAGCGCCCCCCCAACGACGGCCCTCTCCTGCTCTCGCAGGAGGACTTCTGGTGGACCCGCGTGAGCTATCCGACCGGCCGCTACGACCAGCGCTGGGTGCTGCGCGCGGCGGAGCAGGACCGGCACATCCCGCGGGCCGTGCCCGAAGGCCGGGTCACCTACACGCGGTCCCCCGAGTCGCCGCTGGCGCTCGACCCCGAGCGCTTCACCTCGCTCGGCCCCCAGCCCCTGCAGAGCAACGGCTGCCTGAGCTGCTTCCAGTACGGGCACGTGGCCGGACGCGCCAACGTGATCGCGATCGACCCGGTCGAACCCAACGTGGCGTACCTGGGGTCGGACGGCGGCGGGGTCTGGAAGACGACCAACTGCTGCTCGACCGCGACCTCGTGGACGCCCGTCACGGACGAGCCCGCGCTCTCCACCATCGCCATCGGGGACATCACGATCGACCCCAACGACCACAACGTCGTCTACGCGGGCACGGGCGACCTGCGCTTCGGCTCGTTCTCGTTCGGCGCGGCCGGGCTGCTCCGCAGCTCGGACCAGGGCGCGACCTGGACGGTCCTCGGCGCCTCCGTCTTCAGCACCATCTACCCGCAGCCTCCGGGCGCCTTCCCGCAGTACCAGGCGATCGGCAAGGTGAAGGTCGACCCTCGGAACTCGAGCAAGCTGATCGTGGGCACCAAGACCGGCGTCTTCTTCTCCTACGACGCCGGCGCCAACTGGACGGGCCCGTGCCTTCCGGACCCCTTCCCCACCCAGCGCCAGGACGTCACCGGCCTGCTGGTCGCCGACAACGGAGCCAGCACCGATCTCCTCGTCGCCGTCGGCGCGCGCGGCTTCGCGACGCCGGTGCAGGCCAACCTGGACCAGAACGGCGCGAACGGCATCTACCGCACGATCGTGCCCGCCTCCGGGTGCCCCGCGAGCTGGACCCTCAGCAGCACTTCGGCGAACGGCTGGCCGGCGGGGACGAGCACCGGGCTGCCCTTCCCCACCAACACCCTGGGACGGATCGACCTGGCGATGGCGCCCAGCAACCGCAACGTGATCTACGCGCAGGTGCAGGCGATCGCGTCGACCCCGCCGACGCAGCAGGGCGGACAGCTCGGCGTGTGGCGCACCACGGACGGCGGATTCAGCTGGCAGCAGCGCTCCGGGGTCGCCGGCCTCACCGGCTGCGACGGCGACTACAACCAGAACTGGTACGACCAGGGCCTGGCGGTCGATCCCAACAACCCGGACGTCGTGTTCATGGACACGCACGACATCTGGCGGAGCACCGACGGCGGCACCACGTTCGTCGACCTCACCTGCGGCTACGCCGGCGGCACCAGCGTGCACGTGGACCAGCACGCGCTGGCTTTCGTGCCGGGCTCGTCGTCGGTGATGCTCGCGGGCAGCGACGGCGGCGCCTACGTGACCACGAACGCGAACGCCCCCTCGCCCACGTTCACGCAGATCAGCGACTCGCTCTCCACCATCGAGTTCTACTCGGGCGACATCACCGCCAACTTCGCGACCGCGGGCGCGCCCGGGATCAACGCCGGGGCGCAGGACAACGGGTCGTCCGTCTTCGTCTGGAGCGGGGGGAACCCCGGGCCCGCGATGTGGCAGATGCGGCGCGGCGGGGACGGCATGTACGCGCGCATCGAGCCCCTGCAGGGGTTGCGCTGGTATCAGGAGAGCCAGAACGGCTCGATGGGCGTGAGCACCACCGGGCCCATGGGCGGGCAGGCGAGCGCGACCGGCGGGTGGACCGCGGACACGCGCAGCTTCGTCTTCCCGTACGAGCTGGACAAGTACAACTGCCCGGGCGCGACGTGCGACCACATGATCGCCGGCAGCAACCGCGTGTGGGAGTCGCTGACGGGCGCCATCCCCGCCAGCAGCTGGCGCGCCGCCAGCCCCAACCTCACCAAGGGCACGCTGGGGAACCGCTCGTTCATCAACCAGCTCGCGTTCGCCTTCTCGGATACGACCGTCGCCATCGTGGGCACCAACGACGGGAACGTGCAGTACGGGTTCAACCTCGGCCAGGCGGTTCCCGCCGCGACCTGGGTGAACGTCACCGGGGCCAACACGGTCCTGCCCAACCGGCCGATCCTGGACGTGGCCACGGCGCCGGCGACGCCGACGGTCGGCTACGCCGCGGTCGGCGGGTTCGACGCCAACACGCCGTCGCAGCCCGGCCACGTGTTCCAGGTGGTGTGCACCTCCAACTGCGCGAGCTTCACCTGGACCAACAAGTCCGGGAACCTGCCGGACATCCCGGCCGACTCCATCCTGCCCAACCCGCGCTTCCCGCAGCAGGTGTTCGTGGGGACCGACTGGGGGCTCTACTTCACGAACGACATCAACCAGAACCCGCCCGTGTGGCAGCGGTTCCAGCAGGGCCTGCCCAACGCGATGATCTGGGACATGGCCATCGACCGCGGGTTCACCACGCTGGCCGTGTTCACGCGCTCGCGCGGGGCCTACGCGTGGCCGCTGCCCGACGGGCCGGTGCCGGTGGAGCTGACGGGGTTCGAGGTCGAATAGGAGCCCGGAGGCCCCACCAGCCTAGGGGTTGATCAGCTCCAGCACTTCCTCCTTGCGCTCGGCGGTGAGCGAGGTGAGGAGCGTGCGGAAGCTCTTCAGCGACTCGGCGGACAGCGTGTGC
>JAICEW010000299.1 GCA_025923995.1 Vicinamibacteria bacterium
CGGATCAGGAAGAAGTACGCGTTGTCGTGCCGCTCCTGGGCCAGGGCCGTGGACGCGCTCCACACCATGACCAGGCCCAGGCCCAGCAGGGCCACGGTCACGGCGAAGAGCGAGATGTCCGACGACAGCTTCTTAGCCACCGCGGTTGCGCTCCACCAGCTCGTTCACGATGCGCTTGAAGGACTCGCCGCGGTCGGCGTAGTCCTTGAACATGTCGAAGGAGGAGCAGGCGGGGGCCAGCAGCACCGTGTCGCCCCGGTCGGCCTCCTCCCAGGCCAGCGCCACCGCCTCCTCCAGGCTTCCGCAGTCGAAGACCGGGACCACAGGGGAGAGGGCGTCGCGGACGCGGTGACGCGCCTCGCCGATCGCGAACACCGCCTTGCCGTGCGACTCGAGCGCGGGCACCAGGTCGGCGAAGTCGCCGCCCTTGAAGCGTCCGCCGACGATGGCGAGCACGGGTCCGGAGAACGCGTCCAGGCTGCGACGGGCCGCGTCCACGTTGGTGGCCTTGGAGTCGTTGAAGAACGCGACGCCGTCCAGCTCGGCCACCCGCTCGAGCACGTGGGGCACGCCGGAGAAGGTGCGCACCGCGCGCGCGATGGCCTCCGGCGCCGCGCCCATGAGCCGCGCGGCCGTCGCCGCCGCCAGCACGTCGGAGCTCAGGTGCGCCCCCGGCAGCCGCACCTCGCTGCGGCGGAAGAGCGTGCCGCGCTTCGCGGACAGCCGCACCTGGGCCTCGTCGCCGGCGAACCAGGCCTCGTCGCGGTCGGGGTCGGCGCTTCCCTGGCCGCTGGGATGGAACCCGACCTGCCGCGCGCGGCCCAGCCCGGCCAGCGCCATCACGCGCGGGTCCTCCGTGTTCACCACCGCCCAGTCGTCGGCCGTCTGGTTCCTGAAGATGCGGGCCTTGGCCCGCGCGTAGTCCTCGAAGGTGGGATGGCGGTCGAGGTGGTCGGTGGAGAGGTTCAGGAAGACGGCGACGTGAGGCTTGAAGGTGTCGGTGCCCTCCAGCTGGAAGCTCGACACCTCGAGCACGAACTGGGTGAGCGACGTCGCGCCCTCCAGCAGGCCCGTGACCGCCTGTCCGATGTTGCCGCCCACGCGCACGTCGCGTCCCATCTCCTTCAACATCGCGCCCAGCGCCGCGGTCGTCGTCGACTTGCCCTTGGTGCCCGTCACCGCCGCCACCGGGCCCTCCACGAAGCGGAAGCCCAGCTCCAGCTCCGCCATCACCGGCACGCCCCGCGCGCGCGCGGTCGCCAGCTCGCGCAGGTCCCAGGGCACGCCCGGCGACACCACGACCAGGTCGGCCCCCGTGAACGTCTCCGCGCGGTGCCCTCCCAGCTCCAGCTCCACCCCGGTTCCCTCGAGGCTCAGCGCCTCCGCCTCCAGCTCCCCTTGCGGCTTGCGGTCGGTGGCCACCACCCGCGCCCCCCGAGCCGCGAGGAACCCCGCCGCCGCCACCCCCGAGCGCGCCAACCCGACCACGACGACCCTTTTGCCCGCCACGTCCATGGCGTTTTCATGCACCTCGTCTCATCGCAGCTTCAGGGTGGTGATCGCGAACAAGGCGAAGATGAACGCCGCGATCAGGAACCGCGTGATGATCTGGGGCTCGGCCCAGCCGATCAGCTCGAAGTGGTGGTGCACGGGCGCCATGCGGAAGACGCGCTTGCCGCGCAGCTTGAACGACATCACCTGCACGATGACCGACAGCGCCTCGACCACGAACACGCCGCCCACCAGCGGCAGCAGCAGCTCCTGCTTGATCAGGATGGCGACCGTTCCCAGCGCGCCGCCCAGGGCCAGGCTGCCCACGTCGCCCATGAAGATCTGGGCCGGGTAGCAGTTCCACCACAGGAAGCCCATGGCGGCGCCGACCATCGCGCCGCAGAAGATGGTCACCTCGGCCGCCTTGGGCAGGAACAGCACGTCCAGGTAGTCCGAGAACACGCGGTGGCCCGAGATGTAGGCGAGCGCGGTGAAGGCCGCGGCCGCGATCAGCGTGCAGCCGATGGCCAGGCCGTCCAGCCCGTCGGTCACGTTCACGGCGTGGCTGGTCGACACGAGCACGCCGACGGCGAAGAAGACGTAGAGGAAGCCCAGGTCGGGCATGAACGTCTTGAGGAAGGGCAGCAGCACGCGGGTCGAGTTCCTGTCCGCCTCCTGCATCGAGCCCAGGTAGACGGCGGCGCCGATGACCAGCGCGACCAGCAGCGTGGCCAGCATCTTGGGACGGCTCCTGAGGCCGAGGTTCTGCTTCTTCACCACCTTCAGGTAGTCGTCGGCGAAGCCGATGGCGCCGAAGGCGGTGACCGCGAACACCAGGATCCAGGTGTTGCGGTTGGTGAGGTCCGCCCACAGCAGCGTGGGCAGCACGATCCCGGTCAGGATGAGCAGGCCGCCCATGGTCGGGGTGCCCGCCTTCTTCTGGTGACCCTTGGGTCCCTCCTCGCGGATGTACTGCCCGACCTGCAGGCGGCGCAGGCGCTCGATCATCCAGGGCCCGAGCAGCAGGACGAGGAAGAGCGCGGTCAGGCTGGCCACCGCGGTGCGGAACGTGATGTAGCGGACGACGTTGAAGGCCGAGAACTCGTGCCGCAGCGCGCCCAGCAGGTGGAAGAGCACTAGGCCTCCTCCCCCAGGCGCGCCACCAGCGCGTCCACCACCGCTTCCAGCCTCACGCCGCGCGAGCCCTTCACCAGCACGGCGTCGCCCGGCCGCACCAGGTCGGTGGAGGAGGCGGCCGCGGCGGCGTCGGGAAACGCGACCAGCTCGGAGGGTCGCGTCTCCGACTCGCGCGCGCCGTCCAGGAACGACGCGGCCAGCGGACCCACCGCGGCCAGCACGTCCAGCTTTCCGGCCACGCTCCGTCCCACCTCGCGGTGGAGCGCGGCGGCGGTGGGACCCAGCTCGAGCATGTCGCCCAGGAACGCCACCCGGCGCCCGGGCGTCGAGAGGGTGAGGGCGGTGACGGCGGCCTCCACCGCGACCGGGTTCGAGTTGTAGCAGTCGTCGAGCAGCGTCACCCCGCCGCGCAGGCGGCGGACCTGGCCCCGGTGCGACGCGGGCTGCAGCGTCGGGGCCTTCTCCGCGATCTCGTCCGGCGCCAGGCCGAAGTGGTGCGCGACGGCCGCCGCGGCCAGGAAGTTCGTGAGGTGGTGCGGCCCCGCGAAGGGCAGCGCCACGTCCACCGCGCCGCCACCGATGCGCAGGTCGAAGCGCATCCCGTGGACGGTCCCGCGCCAGCGCTCGGCCGACACCTCGAACGCGCGGTCGCGCCCGAACCAGATCACGCGGCCGCGATGCGCGCGGCCGACGCGGCGCAGGTGCTCGTCGTCGCCGTTCAGGATGGCGACGCCGTCGGGGCCCAGCCCTTCCAGGATCTCCGCCTTGGCGTCCGCGATGGCCGCGAGCGAAGGGAAGAACTCGAGGTGCACCGGCGCCACCAGCGTGATGACCGCCGCGTCGGGCCGCGCGATGGCGGTGAGGCCGCGCAGCTCCCCCGCCGCGGACATGCCGAGCTCCAGCACGGCGAAGCGGTGCGAGGGCTGCAGGCGCAGCAGGGTCAGCGGCAGGCCGTACTGGTTGTTGAGGTTCCCCTCGGTCTTCAGCACGGGCCCGCGCGCGGAGAGCAGGCCCGCCGTCATCTCCTTCGTCGTGGTCTTCCCGGCCGAGCCGGTGATGGCCGCGACCGGGACGGCGGCCGACTCGCGCACGCGGCGCGCCAGGTCGGCCAGCGCGCGGGTGGTATCGGGCACCTGCAGGAGCGGGATGGACGCGGCGACCGGCTTGTGCACGATCGCCGCGGCCGCGCCCCGGCCCGCGGCCTCGGTCACGAACTCGTGGCCGTCGAAGCGCGGGCCCGCGATGGCCACGAACAGGGCGCCCGGCGCGACCGTGCGCGAGTCGATCGAGACACCCTTGATGGGCACGGCCGGGGCCGCCGCCGGCGCGGCCACACCCAGGGCCGCCGCGGCGTCTGCGAGCGTGAGCGATCCCACCAGGGCCATGGCGATCCTCACGCTCTCCCGCTCCGGGCCAGCCGGGCGAGCAGGTCGCGCACGACCTGCCGGTCGTCGAACGGCACCGTGCGGTCGCGCAGCACCTGGTAGGTCTCGTGGCCCTTGCCGGCGATCACCACCGCGTCGCCGGTCCCGGCCATGTCGAGCGCCTTGGCGATCGCGTCGCGGCGGTCCACCACCACGTGGCGCTCCGCCTTGCGGCCGCCGTTCATGCCGCGCAGGATCTCCTCGATGATCGACTCCGGCGGCTCGCTGCGCGGGTTGTCGGACGTCACCACCACGGCCTCCGACAGGCGCGAGGCCACGGCGCCCATCAGCGGGCGCTTGCTGCGGTCGCGGTCGCCGCCGCAGCCGAACACGGTGATGATGCGGCGGGGCTTCAGCTCGCGGACGGTCTCCAGCAGGTTCTTGAGCGCGTCGTCCGTGTGCGCGTAGTCCACGATGACGGTGAAGTCCTGGCCGGCGCTCACGCGCTCCAGCCGGCCGGGCACGCCGGTGACGGACTGCAGGCCGCGCAGCACCGCCGCCGCCGGCAGCCCCAGCGCCAGCGACGCGCCCAGCGCGGCCAGCAGGTTCTCGACGTTGAAGCGGCCCAGCAGCGGCGACTCCACCACCAGCTCGCCCACCGGCGTCTGGACGCGGAAGCGCGTGCCGCCCAGGGAGAGGCTGACCTCGCTCGCGCGCAGGTCCGCCTCCCTCTCGACACCGAAGGTCCAGACGACGCCGCGCGAGACGGCCCGCAGCTCGGCCGCACGGTCGTCGGCGGCGTTGATGACGGCGTGTCCGTCCGCACGCAGCAGCGTGTCGAAAAGCGTCCGCTTGGCCTCGAAGTAGCGGTCCATGTCGCCGTGGAAATCCAGGTGGTCGCGGGTCAGGTTGGTGAAGACCGCCACGCGGAAGCCGAGCCCGTGCACCCGCTTGAGCGCCAGCGAGTGGGACGAGACCTCCATCACGCCGTGGTCGCACCCCGCCTGGACCATCTCGCGGAACAGCTGCTGCAGGTCGGAGGACTCGGGCGTCGTGCGCACCGCCTCGGCCAGGCGGTCGCCCACGCGGTACTGGATGGTGCCGATCAGCCCCACCTTGTGGCCGGCCGCGCGCAGGGCGGCGTCGATGAGGTGCGTGGTGGTGGTCTTGCCGTTGGTGCCCGTGACACCGACCAGCGTCAGGTGCTGCGCGGGATCGCCCAGGACGGCGGCGGCCAGGGTCGCCAGCGCCACGCGGGCGTCCTCCACCTGCACCCAGGCCCCCCCCGGCCGGGGCGGCTCCTCGGACACGACCGCGACGGCGCCCTTGCGGCGCGCCGCCTCCACGTAGAGGTTGCCGTCGGTGGCCAGGCCCACGATGGCCACGAAGATCGAGTCGGGCCCCGCGTGGCGCGAGTCGTGGGTCACGGACGCGACGGACAGCGACGCGTCGCCCGTCAGCCGTGCCCCCGGCAGGCGCGCGATCAGCTCGCCCAGCGTCACTGCGGTCCCTCGCTCGCGGATGAGTCGCGTCCCAGAGTCAGCACGCACGGGGCGCCTGCTTCAATCTCCGTGCCGGGCTCCGGCGCCTGGCCCACCACGCGCCCCGAGCCCTTGAGCTCGACGATCAACCCGCGCCGCGCGGCCATGAGCGCCGCCTCCCGGGCCGAGCGGCCGCGCAGGTCCGGCATCAGCCCCGGGTCGGCGGGCGCCGCGGGCGCGGTGGGCGGCTCGGCGGCCTGGGGCTGGAAGGAGGCCGGCACGATCGAGGTCGGCCGGTACTCGACCATGCGCAGGCTGCGGTCGGGGTCGTCGGGCGGCACGGCCAGGTGGCGCAGCGACTGCTCGGCGATGCGCTGGAACAGCGGCGCCGCCACGTCCCCGCCCTGGTTGGCGGCGCCCCGCGGCGTGTCGAGCGAGACCAGGATCACCAGGGCCGGCCGGGAGGCCGGGACGTAGCCGACGAACGACGCCACGTGGTCGATCATCGAGTAGCGGCCCGACGCGTCCACCTTCTGCGCGGTGCCCGTCTTGCCCGCCACCACGAAGCCGGGGATGGCGGCGCGCTTGCCGGTGCCGGACCTCACGACCTCCTTCAGGATCTCGGTCAGCGTGTCGATGGTGCCGGGCTCCAGCACACGCCGCACCGCGACCGGCTTGCCCTCCTTGACCAAGGCACCGGTGCTGGTCTCGATGCGCTTCACGATCTGCGGCCTCATCAGGTAGCCGCCGTTCGCGACCGCGCTCACGGCCGACGCCATCTGCAGCGCGGTGACGCCCACCTCCTGGCCGAACGACAGCGACGGCAGCGACAAGGCGCTCCAGCGCGGCGGCGGGCGCAGCAGCCCGGCCGACTCGCCCGGCAGCTCGACCCCGGTCGCGGTCCCGAACCCGAACTCGGTCAGGTAGCGGTTGAAGTTCTCGCGGCCCAGGCGCTGCGCGATGCGGACGACGCCGACGTCGCTCGACTTGGCGATCACGTCGCGGAAGGTGAGCTGGTCGAACACGTGGTGATCGTTGATGACGGTGCCCGCCACCTCGATCGAGCCGCGGCCGCAGTCGATCACCTCGTCGGGATCGACCACCTTCTCCTGCAGGCCGGCCGCGGCGGTGAAGATCTTGAAGATGCTGCCCGGCTCGTAGGCGTCGGCCACCACCCGGTTGCGCCAGCGGGCGGAGCCGTAGGCGGCGAAGCGGTTGGGGTTGAAGGTGGGGCGGTTGGCCATGGCCAGCACCTCGCCCGTGCGCGGGTCCATCACCACCGCCACGCCGGCGATGGAGCTGGTCTCCTGCATCGAGCGCTCCAGCTCCTTCTCCGCCGCGTGCTGGATGGTCTCGTCGAGCGTCAAGACGATGGTGTTGCCGTCGGTCGAGGGCTTCTCCGTGTGCCCCACCGGGCGCCGGCGCGCGTCGATGTGCACCGTCACCTTGGCCGCCTTGCCGCGGATCTCGTCCTCGAACGCGTACTCGATGCCGCTCATGCCCGTGTTGTCGAGCCCGACGTAGCCCAGCACCTGCGAGGCCAGCTCGCGCTTGGGGTAGTAACGGCGGTTCTCGGTCAGGAAGCCGATGCCGGGCAGCTGCAGGTCGCGCACCGCGCGCGCGTGGCGCGGGTCGGCCTTGCGCTTCACCCAGACGAACGCGCGGTTCTTCGCCAGCTGCACCTGCAGGTCCTTGCGCGCGGCCGTGTCCAGCGAGAGGGCCCGCGCGAGGTGGACGGCCGCGCGCTCCGGGTCCTCGATCTCCTGCGGGACCGCGTAGATGCTCTCGGCGTCCACCGAGAGGGCCAGGTCGTGCCCGTTGCGGTCCACGATGGCTCCGCGCCGCGAGTCCAGGTTGATGGTGCGCTCGCTCTGGCGCGCGGCCTGGCGCGCGTAGGAGACGCGTTCCAGCACCTGCAGCTGCACCAGCCGGATGAACACCACCACGCCCCACAGGCAGACCGAGAGCGCCAGCAGCATCAGGCGCAGGCGCACCAGCCGCTCGCCGGGCGCCGCCGGGTGCGGGTCGAGCGGATTCAGGGGCGTGCGCTCCATCAGCGGGCCTGCGGCTCCTGGCCGTCCTGGCCGCGCGCCAGCCGCGCCGTGGAAGGAACCGGCACCGGCCGCTCGATCACGAGCAGCGCCTCCGGCGGCGGGGGCCGCAGGCCCAGCTCGCGGGTCGCGATCGACTCCACGCGGCGCAGGCTCTCGAGCGTGGCCTTCTCCAGGCGCAGCTTGCGGTTCTCCTCCTGCAGGCGCTCGCGCTCGCGCGACATCTGCTCCTTGACCCGCGCCGCCTCGCGCAGCTCCAGGTTGGGCCAGGCGTAGAGCACCAGCCCGCCCACCAGCGCAGCCACCAGCAGCAGCAGCAGCCAGATGTCGCGCGACATGCGCGGGTCCACCTCGCGCACCACCTGCGAGTTGTCGATCGCGCGGCCCAGCAGCGTCACCTGTCCCGCGTCCTCGCGCGCCCTCATGCCG
>JAICEW010000300.1 GCA_025923995.1 Vicinamibacteria bacterium
GTCAGGACGAAGTTCTCGCGAATCAGGTGCACCAGCAGCAGGCGCGAGTCGACCTCGGCCGTGCGCGGCGCGCCGTTGATGGTGACGGTGATGGTGTGCCGGGCCATGTCAGTTCCCGCCCGCGCGCTGGGCGGCCTTGGCCAGGGCGCGGATCGTCAGGACTCGCGCCATGTCCTTCTTGTAGTCGGCCTGGCCGCGGCGGTCCGGGTTGGGCGACGTCGCGGCGGACGCGAGCTGGCCGGCCTCGTTGAACGCCGCCTCGTCCGCCTTCTTGCCGACCAGGGACTTCTCGGCGTCGACCGCCTTGATCGGCGTCGGCCCCAGGTTCGTGAGCCCGATGCCGGCCTGCTTGATCACGCCGCCGGCGATCACCAGGAACGCCGCCGCCCCGGCCGTCGCGAAGTCGCCGACCTTGCGCTCGAGCTTGAGGTAGGCGCCGCCCGAGCCGGCCGGCGGGACCGGGATGCGGATCTCGGTCAGCACCTCGTTCGGCTGCAGGGCGGTCGTGAAGATCCCGGTGAAGAACGACGCGACCGGGACCTCGCGCGTGCCGGACGGGCCGGTCAGCACGACCGACGCGCCGAGCGCCAGCATCGTCGCCGGATGGTCGTTGGCCGGATCGCCGTGCGCGAGGTTCCCGCACACGGTCGCGAGGTTGCGCACGATCGGGTCCGCGATCACGCGCGCCGTGTCCGTGAGGATCGGATAGCGAGACGTGATGAGCGGGTTCGACTCCAGCGCGGCCTCGCGCACGAGCGCGCCGATGCGCAGGAACCCGCCCTCCTCCTTGACGTAGTCGAGCCCGGGGATGCGCCCGATGTCGACCAGGTGCCCCGGCGAAGCGAACCGCAGCTTCAGGAGCGGGAGCAGGCTCTGACCTCCCGAGAGGATCTTCGCCTCCTCGCCGAGCTGGCCCAGCAGCGCGATGGCCTCGGGCAGCGTCCTGGGCGCGTGGTAGTCGAAAGGCGGAGGGATCATCGCCGGTGCTCCTTTCGTGCGAAGGGTCAGATCATCGGTGCTCGCGGGGATGGCGGCTCGATCGACGGGCGTCGTGAGCGGTGCGCATGGCGTCCTCGGGGTGAAGTCGGCAGTCTACCCCGGAAAGCGGGCCCCGGATCCAGCGGAAAGCGCTACGACCCGCAGCGGGCGACGGTTCGCTCCGCATCGGCGCGCCGCGCGCGATGCTCCTCGTCGATGGCGACGCCGCCGGCGTGGAGACCGGACCACAGCTCCAGGCTGCGCCGGTACGCCGCGCAGGCCTCGCGTCCCAGCGGGGCGATCGACCCCAGGATCGCGCCATGGCGCGCCCACTGCGCGGCCATCAGCTGCTTCACGCGCGCCTGGCCCGGGTTCTCGCGCAGCAGCGCCTCGAAGCGCGACAGCGCGTTCTGGCTGGCGTCACGCGCGGCGTCGAAGCGCCGCAGCTGGCTCAGGTACTCGCCCGTCGCGGACCAGGACTCGGCCAGGTCCTTCTGGGCCTGGAAGCTGCCGGGCGCCGCGGCCGCGCGCGCCTCGTCGCCGGCCAGCGCGCGCCGCTGGTAGCCCAGCGCCTCCTCCAGCCGGCCCTGGCCCGCGACCAGCTCCGCCAGGAAGCCGAGGTCCCAGTTCACGTCGCGCTGCGCCTGGCTGTTCTGCGGATCGGCGCGCAGCACCTCCTCGTCGAACGCGAGCGAGCGCTGCACGAAGGGCACGGCGCCCGCGTAGTCCTTCTGCGCGTACAGCGCGACCGCGAGGTTGGTGTTGCCGATCGAGACGTCGCGGCGCGCGACCCGGTCGGCGGGCGCCAGCGCCTGGCGCCGCTCGGCCCAGCGCAGGGCGTCGCGGTAGCGCTCGACCGCCTCGGGCACGCGGCCGGTCACGCGGAGTGTCCGCGCCAGGTCGCCGTGCAGGATGAACAGGCCGCGCAGCGCCAGCAGATCCTCCGGCTGCGCCGCGGCCTCGGCCTCCCAGATGCCCAGCGCGCGGCGCTGCTGCGCCTCGGCCGTCTTCGGGTCGCCTGTCTTGAGCGCGAGCAGCGCGGCCGAGTCCAGGACGTCGGCCAGCGCGCGGCGCGCCCGCGCGTCCTGCGGGTCGTCGACCGAGAGGCGCTCCACCCGCTCGAGCGCGCGCTCCAGGCTCGCGGCGCCCGCCTCCGTCTGCCCGCCCTCGTCCTCGAGCAGGCCCAGGCGCCGGTACGCCGCGACGAGATCGAGCGCCTCCTGCCGGTCGCCGCCCGCGGCGAGCGTCTCGCGCAGCGCGACCTCCTTGCGTGAGCTGGCGACGGCGCCCGCCGTGTCGCCCAGGTTCGGGCCGTACGGGTTGCCCTGGACGTCCGCCACCCGCTGGTAGGCGGCGGCCAGCTCGCGCTTGAGCGGGACGTCGGCCCCGGCCTCCTGCGACAGGCTGTCGAGGTACTCGAGCCCGCGCTTCACCACCAGCGCCCGCGCGGGGGTCGCGCCGGGCAGGCCCTGGATCGCGTCGTGGAACTCGAAGAGGAACGAGCCGGCCAGCTTGCGCACGTCGTCGAAGCGCTTCTCGGCGCGAGCGCGGTTCGCCTCGGCGATGCGGGCCTGGCGCATCGTCGCCAGCAGGCCGCCCACGAGGCTGGCCGCGATCAGCGCCGCCGCCGTCACCGCCACGCGGTTGCGGGCCACGAACTTGCCCGTCCGGTAGCGCAGCGTGTCCCGGCGCGCCCGCACCGGCCGGCCGGCCAGGTGGCGCTCGAGGTCCTCGGCCAGCTCCTGCGCCGAGTGGTAGCGCCGCTGCGGCTCCTTGCGCAGCGCCTTCAGCACGATCGTGTCCAGGTCGCCGCGCAGCTCGGAAGGCGCACGGCCGGTGCGGGCCGCGGCCTGGCTGGGCGCGATCGGCTCCGTCATCGTCACCGCCTGCACGATCTCCTCCAGCGAGCGGCCGCGGACAGCGTACGGCCTCTGGCCGCACAGCAGCTCGTACAGCACGACGCCCAGCGAGTAGACGTCGCTCAGCGTCGTGACCGGCTCGCCCCGCACCTGCTCGGGGCTCGCGTACTCCGGGGTCATCATCGGCACGATGGTGGCGGTGGGAGCGCCGTCCGGACTGGTGTCGTCCGTCAGCAGCTTGGCGATCCCGAAGTCGAGCAGCTTCGGCTGGCCGTCGGCGGTGACGAGGATGTTCTGGGGCTTGAGGTCGCGGTGCACGACCAGGCTCTGGTGCGCGTAGTGCACCGCCGCGCACACGCGCGCCATCAGCGCCAGCCGGTCGCGCGTGCCCGAGCCCCGCGCGGCGCACCAGCGGTCGATGGGCTCGCCCTCCACGTGCTCCATCACCAGGTACGGATGGCCCTGGTCGGTCGCGCCGCCGTCCAGGATGGTCGCGATGTTGGGGTGCTGGAGGCGGGCCAGGATCCGCCGCTCCTGGCGGAAGCGGCGCTCCAGCAGCTCCGGCGAGTGGCCCGCGCGCACGAGCTTCAGCGCGACGGTCTTCTCGAACGCGTCGTCGTCGCGCACGGCGCGGTACACCGCGCCCATCCCGCCGCGCGCGATCAGGCCCAGCACGCGGTAGGGCCCGATGCGGGCCGGGGGCGCCCCCTCTTCGGACGGCGCCAGCACCGCGGTGCCGTCGAGCGCCGGAGCCGAGAGGAAGCCGTCCGCGTCCGCGTGCGCGGCCAGCAGGGAATCGACCTCCCGCCGCACCGCGGCGTCTCCGGCGCAGGCCTCCTGCAGGTACGCCGCGCGCGCCTCGCCCGGACGGGCGAGCGCGTCCTGGAAGACCGCCTTGACGCGCTGCCAGTCGAGCGTCACGGGCGGCGTCGCGCCTCAGCTCAGGAGCATCGCGACCAGGACGAGGAGCATGAAGATGAGCACCCACGTCAGCGGCTTCTTCAGCGCGCGCTGAAAGGCGCGGCCCGCGATCTGCGACCCGAACGAGACGACCTCGATCGGCGCGGACACGGAGCTCGGCGAAGGCGGCGGCCCGGCCTGCGCGGGCAATGGGTTCGTCTCCGAGGGATGACGCGACAGCACGGGCGCGTCCGTGACCGGCAGCGTCTCGGGCCCTTCCGGCGGCGGCAGCGGCGGCAGCCGATCCGCGTCCAGGGGCGGCATCGTCTCGTCCGTGTCGAGCGCTTCCTTCACGGCCGCCGCGACCTCGGACGCGTCCGGCTTCTCCAGCTCGGCCCGCATGGCGTCCGTGAAGCGCTTCAGCATCTGGTCGGACACGTCCTGCATCAGCCCGCGGCCGAACTGCGCCAGGATGCCGGTCACGTTCACGTCCGACACCAGCGTCACCTCGGTCTCGCTCGGCGCGACCTCCTTCAGGACGCTCGACATCTTCATGTCCGCGC
Source organism: Vicinamibacteria bacterium (assembly GCA_025923995.1). GTDB lineage: Bacteria > Acidobacteriota > Vicinamibacteria > Fen-336 > Fen-336 > JAICEW01. Next base: position 4,301 of record JAICEW010000300.1, read on the forward strand.
CGCCGCGGCCGCTCAGGTCCTGGCCCTTCGCGCTGATCTCGGCGGTGTGCGTCGCCGGATCGAGCGTCTCGAACACCGCGGTGCCCTTGTACTTGGCGGACACGGGCCCGACCTTGACCGTGATCGTCCCCTTGTACGTCTTCTCGTCCACCTTCTCGGTGATGGCCGCGCCGGGCAGCGCGGGCGCGACGCGGTACGGGTCGGTCAGGTAGGCCCAGACCTTGTCGATCGGGGCCTTGATGACGAACGCGTTCTCGAACTTGAGGCCCATGGCGGCTCGCCACGCTCCTGTGTGTGGTGAGCGGGCAGTCTACCCACAAGCGGAACGGCAGTTCAAGGGAGGTGGAGCCGAGTCAGAGTGACTCGACATGTTGCGAACATGTCGGGGCTCGACAAACGACCGCCACCGACGCCGGACGCTGCGAGCGACCTCCGACGCCGGTGGCGTCACGAAACGATGCGGAGGGCGTCAGATGCGCGCGGACTCACCCACCGAGGGCTTCGACACCTCCTTGACGACCTCGGCCGTCTTGCGGCCCGAGGCCTCGCGCGCGATGTCGGCCAGCGACACGATGCCGATGCAGGCGCCGGCCGCGTCCACGACCGGCACGCGCCGGATCCGGTTCCGCTCGAGCACGTCGCAGCAGTCCTTGACCGACGCATCGGCCTCGACGGTGATCGCCGGGCTCGTCATGACGTCGGCGGCGATCATCTGCAGCGGGTTGCGCCCCTGGGCGACCGCCCGGCACGTGATGTCGCGGTCGGTGACCACGCCGAGCAGGTGGCCGCGGTCGTCCGTGACGGGGATCTCGCCGCAGTCGCAGTCGACCATCATGGCGGCGACGTCCTGGAGAGGCGTGTCCCTCCCGCAGCAGCTGGCGTTCTTGGACATGACGTCCTTCACCTTCATGGCTCCTCCTTTCGCGGACGGGAAGGCAGACCCTTCCCAGGAGGACAGGGCCCTCCACCGATCTCCCTGCAAGCCTCCTGCCCGCGCGGACCGCGCCAGGGCGCGGGTTTGCAGGGTGCGGGGGTTGTAACCCGGGCCCGTTTGTAAGGCTGTCGGGTCAGTAGTTCTCGGGATGAACCGCCATCTCGCGCGAGAAGCAGGCCATGAGCTGCGGCAGGTCCCGCTCGTAGTCGCCCGTGGGCCAGAAGGGCAGGTGGAACCGGACGGCGCGCTTGGAATAGTCGAACGCGACGGGCAGGATCGGCACGCCCGCCTCCTGCGCGATGCGATAGAAGCCCGACTTCCAGGCGGGGGCCTTGCTGCGCGTGCCCTCGGGCGTGATCACGACCGCCAGCGCCTCGTGGTCGCGGAACGCCTGCACCGCGTCCGGCACGACGCCGCCCGCCTGGTGCCGGCGGATCGGGATGCCGCCCCACCAGCGCAGGACCACGCCCAGCGGAGGCTTGAAGAGCGTGTGCTTCGCCAGGAAGCGGGCGTGCAGGCCGAGCTTCCACTTGGCGAACAGGCCGACCACGAAGTCCCAGTTCGAGGTGTGCGGCGCGACGATCATCACGTAGCGCGTCACGTCGGTCGGGTACTCGCCCTCGAAGTGGAAGCCGCACAGGCGCAGCAGGAGGGAGCCCAGGCCGCGCGTGAACGCGCCGGCGCTCTGCGGGGTCGGGCGATCGGCCATCGCGCATCGTACCCGGGATCGACCCCAGGCAACGCGGGCTCAGGCGTCCACGATCCCGATGCGTCGCATGAGCGCCGCGAAGCGCGGATCACTCCGAATCGCGTCGAACCCGGGCTCGAGCGGCAGCGCGGCCAGCCACGCCTCGCGACGCGCGCACGCCCCGTCCAGCCACTCGAACGCGCGGTCGTGCTCGCCCAGCCCCGCGAACACCTTGGCCCGGTCCTGCGCGGCGACGTAGCCGCGCGCGGAGCGCCGCTCCAGCTCCGCGTCGACCGCGAGCGCATCGGCCCGCCGGCCCGCGAGCGCATACCCGTAGCCCACGGTGGACAGGAGGTTCGGGATGTCCGAGATGCGCGCGGCCGCCTCCCACGACGCGACCGCGTCCTCGAGCCGGCCCTGCCGCTCGTGCGCCCAGCCCAGGAAGTGATGGGCCAGCGGGCTGGCCGGACGCTGCTCGAGCGTGTCACGCAGGCAGACCTCGGCCCGTTCGAGGTCGCGCGTCGCCACGTAGTGCCCGCCCAGGCAGCCCGAGTGGAACGTGGACAGCGGATCGAAGCGGCGCGCCTCCGCCATCGCGCGGAGCGCCTCCTCCGGCCGGCCGCGGAACAGCAGGTGGTGCGCGTGCCAGTGGTACACCTCGCCGTCGCTGGGGTTGAGCGCGATGGCGCGACGGAACGAGGACTCGGCGCCGGGCCAGTCCCACTCGAGGAAGGTCCGGATGAGGCCCAGCGTCGCGTGCGCCTCGGCCAGCTCGGGCTCCAGCTCCTGCGCGCGCAGGACGGATTCGGCCGCGGTCGCGTGCGCCTCGCGCGGCGGCGTGGTGCCCCACAGCGCCCACACGGCCGCGCCGGACGCGATGGCCGCGTGCGCGAGCGCGAACGACGGATCGAGCGCCACCGCCTGGCGATAGAGGTCGAGCGCGGCCCGCCAGCCCTGCTCGGACGCCTCGTAGAAGCGCGAGCGGCCCGCCAGGTACGCGTCGTACGCGCGCGGGTCGACCGAGCGCACCCGCCCGCGGAATCGCGGGAGCAGCTCGACCGACAACGCGCCCGCGATGCGCTGCGCCACGTCGGTCTGCAGCGCGAGGATGTCGGCCAGGCTGCCGTCGAAGCTGCCGGACCACAGCTGCGCCTGGTCGGACACCTGGACCAGCTGGGCGGCGATGCGGACGCGGTCGCCCTGACGCCACACGCTCCCCTCGACGACGTGGTCGACGCCGAGCGTGCGGCCGATGGCGTCGATGCTGGTGCCTCGCCCCTTGAACAGCATGGCGGACGTGCGCGCGATCACGCCCAGGCGCTGGGGGCCGGCGCGGCCGAGGACCGTGATCATCTCTTCCGTCATCCCGTCCGCGAACCGCTCCTGCTCGGGATCGGACCCGATCGACTCGAAGGGCAGCACCGCCAGCATCAGCCGTGACGACGACACGACCGCGGCCCGCAGCGCCGCCTCGGCCTCGCCCGCCGACGCGTACCGGCTCGCGGCCTCCTTCTCCAGGCAGCGCATCACGACGCGCGCGATCGGCGAAGGAACGCCGGACAGCGGCGGCGGCGTCTCGCCTGCGACCGCCGTCAGCGTGGCCGCGCCGGTCGGACGATCGAACGCGCGGCGGCCCGACAGCATCTCGTAGAGGACGCACCCGAGCGCGAACAGGTCGGCCCGCGGGTCCGCGGGAGCCCCGCGCGCCTGCTCCGGAGCCATGTAGCCGGGCGTTCCTCCGGGCGCGTTCGCGTGCGGACCGCCCGCGATCCCGAAGTCGAGCAGCTTCACCTGGCCGTCGGACGTCACGAACACGTTCTCCGGCTTCAGGTAGCGGTGCACGATGCCCTTCGCGTGGGCCGCGGCCAGGCCCCGCGCGACGGCGCACGCTCAGTCGCACGCCTCGGGCACGCTCAGCGCGCCCTGCGCGA
>JAICEW010000301.1 GCA_025923995.1 Vicinamibacteria bacterium
CTTGCTGGTGACGGACGCGTAGAGCGCGTTCTGGTACAGGCTGTGGACGAAGCGGAAGCGCGACGAGGCCTGGCCGTCCGGGAACTCGACCTCCGCCAGCGGCACGATCAGCCGGTGCACGCGCTGGATGCGGTCGAGACGCTCCTCCACCGCCAGCTCGTCCTCGCCGGTCAGCGCCGCCACGACGCGCGCCGCGAAGGCGTCGCCCTCCACGCTGCCGGCCTGCAGCAGCCGCCTGTCGCCTTCCTCCAGCCGGTCGATGCGGTCCTGCAGCACGCCCATGAGGCCCTCGGGCACGTTCTCCTCGATCGACTCGAGCGAACGGCCGAGCGCCAGGTGATCCGGGTGCCGCACCACCGCGCCCGTCTGCAGCAGGTGGTTGACGAAGTTCGACACGAACAGCGGGTTGCCTTCCGTCTTGCGGTGCACGAACGCGACCAGCTCGGCCGGCGGCGTCAGGCCCAGCTCGGAGGACATGTAGGCGCGCACGTCGTCGAGCCCGAACAGCGTCGGCGTGACCTCGGTCCAGCCGGGCACGCGCTGGAGATGGCGCAGCGCCTGCCGCAGCGGATGGCGCGCGATCTCGACGTCCTCCGGCCGGTAGGTGGCGACCAGCAGCACGCGCCGGCCCTCCAGCCGCGACGCGAGGTAGTGCAGCAGGTCGACGCTGAACGGATCGGCCCAGTGCACGTCCTCCAGCGCCAGGATGACGGTCGCCTCCTCGGCCAGCGAGGACAGCGTCTCGAGCAGCTCGCGCGGCATGCGGTCGCGCGCGCGCGGCTCGCTCTCGGCGCCGGAGCGGTCGTCGGGCCCGGACTGCAGGTGCGCCGCCCAGGTCGGCGCCAGGCGGCCCACGGACCAGCCCAGGTGCTGCGAGCGCGCCTGGAGCGCGAGCGTGCCCAGGGCCTCGAGGAACGGCTGGTACGCCTCGGACGACCCGAAGTGCTCGGAGCAGCGGCCCACGCCGCTGACGAGGTCGGGCACCAGCACGTGCGCGCGCTCGACGAGCGCCGCCACCAGCATGCTCTTGCCCATACCGGGCGCGCCGGCGATGGTGACGAGCCCCCCGTTGCCCTCGCGCGCGTCCCCGAGCCGTGTCGTGAGCGCGTCCATCTCCGCGACCCGCCCCAGCGGAGGCTCCAGCGAGTGCGAGTTGCCGCTCACGGGGCCCGTGCGCTCGCCCTCGCCCGGCCTGGCGACCGACACCAGGGTGAGCGTGCCCACCCCGGGCTCGGTGGGCAGGGCCGAGGCCAGCGCCTCCGCGAACGCGCCCGCCGTCGCGAAACGGTCGGCCGGCTCGCGCGCGATCGCCTTGAGGATCGCGCGCGCCGCATCCTCGGGCAGCTCCGGCCGCATCTGCGACGGCGACGTCGGAGTGCCGGTCAGGTGCGCCGCCAGGATCGCGCGCGTGCTGCTGCCCTTGAAGGGGTGGGTGCCGGTGAGCGCCTCGTAGGCGATGACGCCGAGGCTGTACACGTCGGTGCGCCCGTCGGCGGGAATGGACTGCCACTGCTCGGGGCTCATGTAGTGCGGCGAGCCGATGATGTGGCCCGCGGTCAGCGTGTGGTCCTCCTCCTCCATCAGGTGGGCCAGCCCGAAGTCCGCCACCTTGACCACGCCCTGCGCGAACAGGATGTTGCCCGGCTTCAGGTCGCGGTGGACGATGCCGGCCGCGTGCGCCGCGTCCATGGCGGCGCAGACCCCCTGCAGCAGCCCCACCGTGTCGGAGAGCGGCAGCGTGCCGCGCGCGCGCAGCTGGTCGGCCAGGCTCCCGCCCTCGCAGTACTCCATCACCAGGAACGGGTGGCCGCCGGTCGCGCCGTAGTCGTGCACGGTGACGACGTGGGGATGGTTGAGGCGGCCCGCGGCCCGCGCCTCGCGCCGGAAGCGGTCCACCGCGCGGCCGTCCTCGTCCACGTTGATGGCCAGGACCTTGACCGCGACGCGGCGGGCCATGGCCTCGTGCTCGGCCTCGTAGACGATCCCCGCGCCGCCGCGCCCCACCTGCCTCAGGATGCGGTACCGCTGGTCGAGCACGGTGCCGATCAGCCGGTCGCTCGCGGGGGGCAAGACTCTGACGTCCGTTGGTCAGGCGGCCGTGGCTTCGGCGGACGGGACGTGGCGCAGCACGCGCGCCGCCTCCACGACCAGCAGCGCGGCCAGCCCCAGCAGCACCAGGCTGACGCCGCCGTTGAGCACCGGCACGTCCACGCGTCCCGAGGCCGCGAACGCGCGCACCGCCGTCAGGGCCTGCAGCACGAGCGACCAGACCGTGATGAACAGCACGAAGCCCATCGGGAGCCAGGCGAAGAGGCTCTGCCGGCCGGAGCGCTTGAGCCAGACCGCGATGCCCAGCAGCGAGAGCGCGGCCAAGAGCTGGTTCGAGGTGCCGAAGAGCACCCAGAACAGCCGGTACGCGCCCTCGCCCGCCGCCAGCAGGAAGACGAGGGGCACGAACGCGGTCAGCGAGGTGCCCAGGATGGCTCCGCCCCGGTGGGTCCACCCCGTCAGCTCCTGCAGCACGTACCGGCCCAGGCGCGTCGAGACGTCCAGCGTGTCGAACACGAACGTGGAGAAGGCCATCATGCCGAACGTGGTCGCGAAGACGAGCCGCTCCTGGCCGATGATCTCCGCGAGGTAGCGGCCCAGGCCCAGGCCGTAGATGGTTCCCGGCGCCTTGCCCGTGAGCTCGCCGGCGCCCGCGATCATGACGGTCGAGAGCGCGATGAGCGCGACGAACGCTTCGAGGAGCATCCCGCCGTAGCCGACCGGACGGCAGTGCGTCTCGCGCGCGATCTGCTTCGAGGTGGTCCCCGAGCAGACGAGCCCGTGGAACCCGGAGCAGGCTCCGCAGGCAATGGTCACGAAGAGGAAGGGGAACAGCGCGCCCGACGCGCCGGGCGCGTTCCACGTCTTGAACGCGGGCTGCTGGATGGCGAACCCACCCAGGAAGATCCCGGCCACGCCGACCGCGAGCGCCATGTACAGGACGAAGCCGCCCAGGTAGCCGCGCGGCTGCAGCAGGGCCCAGACCGGGACCAGCGACGCGGCGAAGCAGTAGACGAGGATCAGGATGCCCCACGTCCGGCTGGGCAGCACCAGCAGCGTCGAGTACTGCGTGCCGACCCAGACGACGCCCAGCGTCGCCGGCACGAACACGATCGTCGTCAGCCACAGCGGCGGCCTGATCCAGCGGCCGACGAGACCCATCACGACCGAGAGCACCAGGTACAGGCAGGACGCGAGGGCGACCGCGCCGCCCTGGTTGAACGCGAACGTCGATCCCGCGAGGTCCTCTGTCCGGCCCACGAAGGTGGAGGCCGTGATGTCCGCGAAGGCCAGGATCACGTAGACGAGGGCCACCCAGATGAACGCCATCATGGCCAGCCAGCCCCGCCGCCCGATGTGCTGCTTGATGATCTCCGCGATGGACCGGCCGCCGTGCCGCACGGACGCGACCAGGCTCGAGAAGTCGTGGACCGCGCCGATGAAGATCACCCCGACCGTGATCCACAACAGGCAGGGCAGCCAGCCGAACTGCTGGCAGGCGAGGATGGGTCCCGCGATGGGCCCCGCGGCGGCGATGGCGCTGAAGTGCTGGCCGAGCAGGTAGAAGGGCTGCGTCGGCACGAAGTCGACCCCATCGTTTTTCGTCACCGCGGGCGTGGGGGCGGCCGGGTCGAGCGCGTACTGGGCGGCCACGAAGCGGCCGTAGAACCGGTACCCCAGCGCCAGCAGCACCAGGACCGAGACCGCCAGTAGAGGGAGGTTCACGAAGCCCGACGTTAACGCACGAGGAACAGGGGGGCAAGCCCGCCCCCCGTAGGCGTTTTTTTGCATTCCATCACGAAACCTGGGACCTCCGGCAAGCGTCCTACCTTCAACGAGCGGCAAGGATCCATCGGCGGGGGGCGCCTGAAAGAGGTCCGCCGAAGGTTCTCCGGGAGTCGATATGGAAGACATGCGACGGGAAGGCCTGAAAGCCCTGGTCTCGGCCTACGAGCGGCAGCTGATCGAGACGGCCCTGGCGGCCTCGGACGGGAACCAGCGGCGTGCCGCCGCGTCCCTCGGCCTGCTGCCCACGACCCTGCACGAGAAGATGAAGCGTCTGGGCCTGCTCCGGCGCCCCCTGCACGGCCTGGTGGACCAGCAGCAGTACGCCGCCAGCTAGCCCGCCGGCGGGTCAGGTCGCAGCGCCCTCCCTGTCGGTGGGGTTCTGCTCGCGGTTCGCTTCGTCCAGGCGCCGGCAGCCGTCGAGCAGGAGCGCGTCGAACTTCCCGCCCACGACTTCCCCCGGGCCGGGGTCTCCGGCCCGGAAGCGGAAGACCCCGCGCTCCCAGGCCAGGAACGCGTAGACGCCGTACTCCCCCTCCAGCCCGTCGCACTCCGCCCCCACGATCTCGCCGTCCCGGAAGCGCACCGTCGCCACCCGCGGGCCGTCCTGCGCGGTCAGGACGCCGGACAGCCGGCTCAGGTGGCAGATCTGCAGCGCTCCCGGCACCCCCAGCATCTCGATCGCGCCTTCCATGCCCGCGCCCTGGGCCTCGTGCAGGCCCGCGGAGCGCTTCATCACGAGCTGGATGCGGATCAGCAGCTCGCGCACCGAGGTGTCCTTCGAGAGGAAGTCGTCGGCGCCCAGCTTGAGCCCGTGGTAGCGCTGCTTGTACTCGTCCCATCCCGAGAGGAAGAGCAACGGCGTCTGGCGGATCAGGCTGTGGGCGCGCACGTTCCGGCAGAACTCGAAGCCGTCGGTGCCCGGCATGCGCACGTCGGTGAGGATGAGCCAGGGCCGCCGGTCCAGCGCGACGCGAAGGCCCTCGTCGCCGTCCGCGGCCTCGTGCACCGCGAACCCCTGCCCGGACAGCAGGTCGCGCAGGAAGCGGCGGAAGAACGAGTTGTCGTCCACCACCAGCACGTTGCGGAACGCCTCCGGGAACGAGTCGAACGTCGGCAGGCGGCCGGCGGAGCCGGGCAGGTCCGGCGGGTCCATCGGCTCCACTTCGGATGCCAGCTCCGGCGCCTCGCGGAACGGGGTGGGCGGCGAGGTGGCCGCCGGAGCCGGGGCCGGCTCCAGCGCGAACCCGGGGCGCCGGCTGCGCCCCTCCAGGATGCGCGCGACCTTGCGCACGAGCGTCTCGCGCGTGAAGGGCTTGCTGATGTAGTCGATCACGCCGAAGCGGAAGGCCCGCACCCGCTCCGAGAAGTCCTTGTGGCCCGAGAGGAACACGACCGGGATGTTCGAGGTGGCCGGGTCGGCCTGCAGCGCCTTGAGCACGCCGTAGCCGTCCATGATCGGCATCGTGATGTCGCACAGCACGATGTCCGGCGACTCCGCGCGCGCCAGCTGGCACGCCGCGGTGGGGTTGGCGGTGGAGACGACCGTGTGCCCCTCGAAGCCGAGGATGCTCTCGACGAGCGCGCGCGTTTCGTCGTCGTCCTCCACCAGGAGGAACTTGGCCGCGAGGTCCGCCATCTGACCAGCGATTATCGCCCAAATCGTGCGTGCTATCCTGCCTGGGATGAGCAGCTTCCCCGTCACCGACGCCCACATCCACGTGCAGCCGTGGTGGGAGATCAAGCCAGAGGTCCTGGAGGTCATGACCCGCGGGCGCGCGGACGTGGACGAGCTGCAGCAGATCATGAAGAGCCCCGCGCAGCTGCTGCGCCGCCTGGACGCGGACGGCATCGAGCGCGCGGTGCTGGTCAACTACCCGAGCCCGGACCTGATGGGCTTCACCCACTCGGTGAACGAGTACGTGGCCCGCTACTGCGAGGCGGCGCCCGACCGGCTGATCCCGATGGGCGGCGTCCATCCGCGCTTCGCGGAGGACGCGGCCGCCGAGGTGCGGCGCGCGGCGGAGCTGGGGGTGAAGGCGCTCAAGGTCCATCCCTGCCACATGCAGTTCGCGCCCAACGCGTACCTGCACGACCTGCCGGCGCTGCGCGCCGTCTACGAGGAAGCGCAGCGGCTGAAGCTGCCGGTCATGATCCACACCGGGACCTCGATCTTCCCCGGGGCGCGCAGCCGGGCCGGCGAGCCGATCGCGGTCGACGACGTCGCGGTCGACTTTCCCGACCTCACGATCGTGATCGCGCACGGCGGCCGCCCGCTGTGGATGGAGCAGGCCTTCTTCCTCGTGCGCCGCTTCCCGCGCGTGTTCATGGACGTGTCGTCGATCCCGCCGTCCGCCATCCTGCGCTACTTCCCGCGGCTGGCCGAGGTGGCGGACAAGGTGCTCTACGGCAGCGACTGGCCGGCGCCCGGCGTGCGCGGCATGGGCGACAACCTGCGCGCCTTCCAGCAGCTCGACCTGCCCGCGGACGCGTTCCGGAAAATACTCGCGGACAACGCGCGCAAGGTCTTCGGATGACCTCCGCCGCGCTCCAGAGCCTGCTCGCGCATCGCGCGCGGTTCCTGGCATTCGTGCGCAAGCGCGTGCGCGACCGCGACGAGGCCGAGGAGATCCTGCAGGGCGCGTTGCTGAAGGCCCTCACGCGCGCAGACGACGTCCGCGACGACGAGCGGATCGTGGCCTGGTTCTACCGGCTGCTGCGCAACGCGCTGACCGACCACTGGCGGGCGCGGACCGTGCGCGACCGCGCCGCCGCCGTGCTGCTGCGGGCGGCCGAGGGGCAGGTGGCACCCCCGCCGCAGGAGGCGGCAGAGCTGTGCCGCTGCTTCGAGGCGCTCCTGCCCGCCCTGCCGGCGGACCAGGCGCGCATGATCCGACGCGTGGACCTGGAGGAGGCGCGTCCGGTGGACGTGGCGACCGAGGAGGGCATCACCCCGAACCTGGCGATGGTGCGCCTGCACCGGGCACGGCGGGCACTGCGCCAGCGGCTCGAGGAAGCCTGCCGCACCTGCGCGACACACGGCTGCCTCGACTGCTCGTGCCGCGGCGGCGCGACTCGACCGGAAGGCCCCGCCCGCGGCGCGAGCACGACCGGCCGCGCGGCTGGTTGAGTCCCAGCCACTCAACACGTTGCGCAACGTGTTGAGTGTTCGCCGCGCATGGTCCACGCCGTTCGTGTAAGGATCGAAGAGGAAGGCCGTCAGCGTTCCATGGAGGTGGAGCGTGACGACCCCGAACCCCACTGAGATGGCTCACGAGCATGCCTGCGGCCAGCCGGCCGCCCACGGACCGGACACGGCCGTCGATCCCGTCTGCGGGATGACGGTCGACCCGGCGACGACGCCACACCGCACCGAGCACGAGGGGCGCGCGGTCTACTTCTGCGCCGCGTCCTGCAAGGCACGCTTCGAGGCGAATGCCGAGCGCTACACGGACGCGCGCCCGGCGCCGCCGACGCCCGCGACCGAGGGCGCGACCTGGACCTGCCCCATGCACCCCGAGGTCGTGCGCGACGCGCCGGGCGACTGCCCGATCTGCGGGATGGCGCTCGAGCCGCGAATGGTCACGGCCGAGGAGCAGCCGAACCCCGAGTTGGCGGACATGACGCGGCGGCTGGCCGTGTCGGCCGCCCTCACCGCCCCGCTGCTCGTGGTCGCGATGTCGGAGATGCTACCCGGCGACCCGCTCGGCCATCGCTTCGGCCCCCGCGCGCTCCAGCTCGTCCAGCTCGTGCTGGCGACGCCGGCGGTGCTCTGGGGCGGCTGGCCCTTCTTCCTGCGCGGCGTCCGCTCGGTCGCGGCGCGCAGCCTGAACATGTTCACGCTGATCGCGCTCGGCACGGGCGCCGCGTTCGCCTACAGCCTCGTGGCCGTGCTGGCGCCGGGCCTGTTCCCGGCCGCCGCGCGCGGACACGGCGGCCTGCCCGGCGTGTACTTCGAGGCGGCCGCCGCCATCGTGACCCTGGTGCTCGTGGGCCAGGTGCTCGAGCTGCGGGC
>JAICEW010000302.1 GCA_025923995.1 Vicinamibacteria bacterium
CGTGGGTGGTCGGGCCCGCGCGGCCAACGCGCCGGGGCCACCCCCCGCCCCCGCCCGGGGTGGGGCGCGCGGCGCCCGCCGGCGGCAACGCGCGCGCCTGGCGCGAGCTGGCCGTGCACCACGAGCACCGCACGCGGGACCTGCACGCCGCGCTGGCGGCAGCCGAGAAGGGGCTCGACGTCACCAGCCGCGCGGCGCAGCCGCGGCTCACGGCCGACCTGCTGCGGCGCCGCTCCCGGCTGCTGCGCCGGGTCGGCGCCTGAGCTAGCGCAGCTCGCCCTCGAGGTAGTCCACCAGGTCCTGGATCGCGACCGGCTTCAGGAAGACCTTCACGCCCGAGCGCTCCAGGTTCAGGATCAGCGGGGAGTGCGTGTAGGCCGTGAGCACCCCCACCGGCAGCCCGGGGGTCTTCTCCCGCAGCGCGGCCGCCAGCGTGGCGCCGTCGCGTCCCGGCATCACCAGGTCCAGGAACGCGGCGTCGTACGTGGTCTTCGCCGCCATCTCCAGGGCTTCCTCGGGGGACGTCGTGGTGTCGATGCGGAAGCCGTGGCGCGAGAGCGCATGGCGGAGCATGGTGACGATGTCCTCGTTGTCGTCGACGACGAGAACCAGCGGCGAGGGCTTCAAGGGGAACCTCCTGGCGGCGGCCCCCAGCCTATCAAGAGCGTGTCGGCGGCGTAAAGGCGCCCGCCCTGTCGTAGACTCGCGGACCATGTCGGCACGCGCGCGGGCGGCGGCGGTGGACGCGGCGGGGCTTCTCGCCATCATGCTGGTGCTGCTCGACTACCTGCGGCCCGCGCTGCTCTTCCTGCCCACCATCACCGCCGGCGGCGACACGCCGTGCCACTACCCTACGCTCGTCGCGCTGTGCCGCGACTTCCTGCCCGCCGGCCGGCTCCACGGCTGGTACCCCGGCTCGTACCTGGGCCATCCGCTCCTGCTCTACTACTTCCCGTTGCCGTTCCTGGTCATGGCCGCGCTGACGCCGCTCACCGGCATGGCGGTCGCGTTCAAGCTGGGCACCGTGCTGGGCGTCTTCCTCCTGCCGCCGCTCACCTACGTCTCGTTCCGCCTGATGGGCTTCCGGTCGCCGGGGCCGCTGCTGGGCGCCGCCGGCGCGCTCGTGTTCCTGTTCCTCGAGGAGAACGCCATCTGGGGCGGCACCATGGCCAGCACCATGACGGGCGAGTTCTCGTACACGTACGGCATCGGCCTGGCGGTGCTGTTCCTGGGCGTGACCTACCGTGCGTTTGCCCAGGGCCGTGGCGCGGTGTGGCCCGCGGTGGCGCTCGCCGTCACCGCGGTCGCGCACGGCTACGCGGTGCTGTGGGCGGGCCTGTCCGTGACCTTCTTCCTCTTCGGCGCGCGGCGGCCCGAGCGGACGCTGCGCACCCTGGCCGCGGTGGCGTCGCTCGCCTTCGCGCTGGCCGGCTTCTTCCTGGTGCCGCTGCTGGCGGCCTGGGGCTGGACCACCCCCTACGACGACGCCTGGATCACCATCGCCTTCGCGAACCTGCTGCCCGTGCTGCTGGCGCCCTTGTTCCTGGCGGCGGCGGCGGGGATCGGGTGGACCCTCGTCTGGGGGCGCCGCCAGGGAGGCGCCGACCGCCGCATCCTGTTCCTGGCCTACGCGGCGCTGATGGGAACCGCCCTCACCGCCTCGGGGCCCTCGATCGGGATCATCGACGTGCGCTTCATGCCCTTCTTCCACCTGGCGCTCGCGCTCTGCGGCGCCGCCGCCGTCGCGATCTGGGTGCAGAAGCTGGCCATGCCCAACCTCGCCGCCACCGGCCTGGTGCTGCTCGCGATCCTGCACGCCGACGTGCACTCGCGGGTGCTCCGCTCCTGGGTGGAGTGGAACTACAGCGGGCTCGAGGCCAAGGACCTCTGGCCCGACTTCCGCGCCATGGCCGCGGCCGTGAGCGGCGACGCGCAGGACCCGCGCGTGGCGGTCGAGTACAACCCCATGCACGAGCGGGCCGGCTCGATCCGCATGTACGAGATGCTGCCCTACTTCACGGGGCGGCCCACCCTGGAGGGCGTCTACAACCAGGCCAGCGTGATGACGCATCCGGTCTACTACCTGGCGTCGGAGATGGGGGCCACCTCGCCCAACCCGTTCAAGAGCCGCTACTACTCCCGCTTCGACGTCGACTCGGCTCTCGTGCACCTGCGCCTGCTGCACGCGACCGACGTGGTGGCGCTCAGCAAGGAGCTGACGGTCGCGCTCAACCAGCGCTCCGGGGTGACGCGCACCGCGCGCATCCCGCCCTACACGGTCTACCGCATCGCGGACGACGGCGGCTACGTCACACCGCTCACGCACGAGCCGGTGCGCTCCTCTCGGAAGGACTGGCCCGACAAGGCGTACCGCTGGTTCACGCGCAAGCCGCTCTCGCCCGCGCACCTCGTGTTCACCGACGACCCGCGCTTCACGCTGCAGGAGGAGGACGAGTGGCTGGCGCCGCCGTCCCGGCCGCTGCCGGACGGCGTCCACGTGTCCTCGGAGATGGCGCCCGAGCGCATCCGCATCCACACCGACCGTCCGGGCCACCCGCTGCTGGTGAAGGTGTCGTACCACCCGCGCTGGCGCGCGATCGGCGCCGACGGCCCGTACCTGGTCTCGCCCGGCCTCATGCTGGTTGTGCCCCGCGGGACGGAGGCCGAGCTGGTCTACGGCCGCACCGCGACCGACTACCTCGGGCTGGCCCTGACCGCCGGAGGGCTGGCCGTGGTCGCGATCCCCCTGCTTCGGCGGCGTCGCGCCGCCGCCGCAACCGAGGCGTCGTCCAGGGGCCCTGCCTTCGTCGACGCCTGCGACCTGCCCCCGGCCAGGCGGCGGTGGGGGTTCGTGATCCCCACGTCGCTGGTGGTCCTGCTGTTCGCGTCGCGCGGGCTCGCGTACCTGCCCGAGCCCCATCCGGCCGACGCGCTGCTGCCGCGCGCGTCGGAAGCCTACTCCGCGGGGCGCTTCGAGGCGGCGGCGGAGTACGCGCGCCACGCGCTCGAGCACTCGCCGCGGCCCGAGCAGCGAGGGGAGCTGCTCTCGCTGCGCGGCGAGAGCCTGCTGCGCCTGGATCAGCCCCAGCGGGCGCGGGAGGCGTTCGAGATGCTCGTGGCCGAGCTGCCCGACAGCCCGTACCGGGCGCAGGGGCTCTCGGGGGCGATGCGGGCGGCCCAGGCCTCGGGCGACGCGCAGGGCGCTTCGTCGCTGCGCGAGAAGCTGCGGCACGAGTTCCCCGAGACGCCCTGGGCGCGGGACGCGCAGCCCTGACGAGACGTTAGAGCGCGCGCAGCCGGCGCTCCAGCTCGGCGGGCTCGATCCGGTGGCGTGCCACCTCGCGCTCGTCCGCCAGCAGGACCGGGATCTCGGTCCGGTACCGCTTCCACTCCTCGCGCTCGCGCACGTCGTGCTGCTGCAGCGTGAAGCCGAGCGGGGGGGCGATCGCTTCGACCACCGCGCGCATGTCGTGGCAGAGGTGGCAGCCCGGCGCTCCCAGCAGGACGAGCACGCGCGGCGTCATGCGGGCGAGTCGGGGTGGGGCGCGCCCGCGGCGGCGGGAGCGGGCGCCTCGGAGCGCCGGCGGAGGGCCGCGAGGCCCGACAGCGCGACGACGCCGACGATCGCGAGCTGGACCAGCAGGCCGTTGAGGTCGGGGTACACGCCGAGCCAGGCGACGGTGGGGAACCGGACGGGCCGCGGCGCCAGGTAGCCGCCCGCGACCAGCTCGTGCAGCCCCGAGCCCGCGAAGGAGACGGCCAGCAGGCAAAGCAGCACGCCCGAGACAGCGAAGAACGGGCCCAACGGCAGCTTCATCACGGAGCGTCCCATCGCCGCACCGAGCGCCGCGACCGCGAGCAGCCCCAGCGTCGCGCCTGTCCACACCTGCGCCTGCCGCCCCGCCGACTCCATGAGCAGCGCCTGCGTGAACAGGATGGTCTCGGCCGCTTCGCGGTAGACGGCCAGGAACGACAGCGTCGCCAGCAGGTACAGGCTGCGTCGCGAGAGCGTCGTCTCCAGCTGGCGCCGCAGGTAGCCCATCCAGTGGCGCGACTCCGCCCTCGAGATCATCCAGAAGCTGACGGAGAACAGCACCGCCGCCGCCAGCAGCCCCACCACCCCCTCGACCAGCTCGCGGCGGTCGGCGCCCAGGCGCACGACACGCGCGGCCAGCCACCAGGTGAGCGCCCCCGCCGGCAGCGCGGCGAGCCATCCGAAGTGGATGAAGCGGCGGGCGTCCGCGCGGCCCAGGCGCACGACCCCGGCCAGGAGGGCGGCGACCAGCAGGGCCGCCTCCACCCCCTCGCGGAAGTAGATGACGAACGCGGCCAACCGCGGCCGCGACGTCGCGCCGCCGCCGAGCCGGGCCAGCCGGCCGTCGAGCGCCTCGGCGTGGCGCCGGGCGGCGGAGGCGTCATCGCGGGCCAGCGCGCCGCGCAGGTGCCCGAAGTCGCCCTCGACCGCCAGCGTTCCCTGCGGGTCCCGCACGCGCAGCCGTACCTCCAGGGGCTCGAAGCCCTGGAGGTACGCGTCGAGCGCGTGGCGGTCGGCTGCGCGGAAGTCGCCCGCGTCCGCGCTGCGCAGCGACTGCCGGAGCAGGCGCCGCGTCGCGTCGATGCCCACGCCGGCGGGCGGCTCCTCGAAGGCGGCCTCCCGCCGCGCGTGCACCACGCCCGCGGCCGGGTCGGGATGGCCGAGCGCGCGCAGCGACTCCTCCAGCTCGTGGTCGGTGCGGATGGCGAGGTCGGCCAGCGGCATCGCGGCCGGTGCGCCGGCCGCGTCGCCCGCGTGGCCGAGGCGGAACACGTAGAAGGCGAGGCTCCAGCGGTCGGCGGGGGAGAGCGCGTCGAAGGAGGCCATCGCGGTGCCGGGCACGCCGAACGTGAGCGCGTTGTAGACGCGATAGGGCGCGAGGCCGCCCAGCCGCTCCGGGTCGCGGAAGCTGGCCGGCTGCGGGTCGAGCGTGCGCGCCCGCTCCGTGTCGGCGTCGCCCCGGGCGCCGTGGCACGGGGCGCAGCCCTCCGCGTAGAGCCGCTGGGCGCGCTCCAGCGAGGGGCGCTCGGTCGGGGTCGTGCGCAGGCCGAAGCGCGCGATCGCGTCCTCGCGCGCGGACCGGCAGGCCCGGGTCACCTCCCGCGCGTCCGCCTTCGCGCGCACCAGCGCGTCGACGTGCGCGAGCGCGGGCAGGACGCGGTCGTCCGCCGGCGAGGGGCCCACGAGCGCGCCCGCCATCCTCCGCGCGTCGGACAGGAAGCGGAGCTGCTCCTCGTACTCGAACGCGCTCACGACCTGGCCGCCCTGCACGGCGCGGCCGTAGTCCCCGCCCACGTAGTCGAGCAGCGCGACCAGGCGCTGCGCGTCTCCGCCGTCGGGAGCGACCGGCGGCGGAGCGGACGACGCGCAGGCCCCGAGGCCCAGGGCCGCCAAGGCGGGCGCGCCGATCCTGAAAATGAATTTCATTTTCAGGTACGAGGCTACACCGCCCCACGGGACGGGTCAATCGTCGGAACGGTCTATTTGGGCCTGTTCTGCAGGAAGGCGCCGGGCCAGGTGCAGGGCACCTCGGGGCACCAGATCATCGCGATCGCGTTGCCGACGTCCTCGAGCTCCTTCTCGAGGCCGTTGTCCTGCTCGGTCGCCTCGGATGCATCGGACGTGGCCGCAAGGCCCGCTTCCCTCGTGTGCGGCTTGCCGTCGACGCGAACCTTGACGCGCTTCCCGGTGATGCGCCTCAGCCCGGCCTCCTCCGCCCACGTCAGGTCGACCTTGTTGGCCTCGATGACCGCGTCCACGCTCTCGAACAGGAGCCGACGGAACTTGGCGTCGACACAGGCCAGCCCCAGGATCTCAATCGAATTCATCTCTCGCCTCCGGTGACTCTCGCGTTCGTGCTCGGATTCCGTCAGGGGCGCGGCGAAGGGAGCGCGATCGCGCGCATCTCCCGCCGGGCCTGTTCCACGAGCGGCGATGGCTCCGCGTCGTGCCAGAGCCGGGCGACGCGCTCGTACTCGCCGCGCGACTCCTCGTCCCTGCCCGCCTGGCGGAGCGCGCGCGCGCGTTCGAGGTGCGCCACGACCCAGTCGGAAGGGACGCCGTACCGCACGACCTCGCCTCGTGTCTCGACCACCCTGGCCCAGGACCGCGCCGCCTCCGGCCACTGCTTGCGGGTCCCCTGCAGCCGGGCCAGCCCCATGGCGGACGACGGGTGCGCATAGGCGGCGGCGGCTGCGAGGAACGCCCGTTCGGCGTCGGCGTGGCGGTTCTCCGCCAGGGCGATCTCCCCGCGCAGCGCTTCGACCGCCGCGCGCCAGAAGCCGCGGGGTCCGGGATCGCTGAGGCGCTCGAGCCGGGCGAGCACCTCCCGAGCATCGGACGCCCCTCCCATCTGCGCCAGAAGCGTCCCCGCCGCGCGCAACTCGTTGGCCCTCAGGATCGCGTCCGGCTCGCGCAGCACCGATTCGATCTCGCGGCGGGCGCCCTCCTCGTCGCGGGACAGCCAGAGCATGCGCGCGCGCAGGTTGCGGCTGGACGTCTCGTAGGCCTGGTTCCCACGCTCCCGGTAGAAGACGCAGTCCCGCGCCAGCTGCTCCGCAGCCTCCGACCAGCGGCCCTCCAGGACGTCGGTCCGCGCGGTGAACAAGCGGGCAAGGGCTTCATAGGACGGTCCGCTTTCACGCAGACGGGCGAAGACCTGGCGCGCCAGGACCACGTCGCCGCGAGTCAGAAGCGCGAGCCCTCTCGCCCATGCGAGATGAGGCGAGTCCAGCCCCCGGCCCGCCGCCGTGTCGCACACCTTGATCGCCTCTTCCTCGCGGCTGGCGGTGGCCAGCATGAGCGCGAGGTTGGCGTGGAGCCGCGGGTCGTCTTGATCGATGCGGACGCACTCGCGCATCTCGGCGATCGCGTCCGAGCGCCGGCCGGCGGTCTCCAGCGCGATGGCGAGCCGATGATGCGCCGAGACGTCGTCGGGGTGCAGCGCGACCAGTGCCCGCAGGTCCCCCGCGACGGCCTCGTAGTCCTCCCGCATTCCATGGTCGGCGGCGGCGATCAGGTAGCGCTCCCGCGGGGTCACGCCTTCGGTCATCGTGGCCGCGCGTGCGTGCGCTGCGCGTGCCTGCTCGAGGTCGCCCGTCACCAGGTAGGCCTCGCCGAGGCGCGCGTACGCGAGGCCGAACCCGGGATCCGCCACGAGGGCCTGGCGCAGCAACGTGATCGCCGACCGCTGGTCCTCGGCGCGGCTGGCTTCGCGCGCGGCGGAGTAGAGGCGCAGGGCTTCCAGGGAGGAGGTGGTCGCCTGCTCAAGGGGCACGCGGCTCCCTTCGATGCTCGATAGCGATTCACCCAGCCGGTCGCGCACGCGCAAGGCGAGCGCGTCCACCGTGCGGAACAGCTCCTCGGGGGCCTGAAGCTGCTCGCTCTCGGAGACCACGACCGATCCGGTGCGGCCGTCGCGTACCTGCGCCCGGATGCTGAACGTCGGGCCGCTGCGGCGGATGGCTCCGGTGAGGATCACGCGGATCCCCTCGCGTTCGGAGACCTCACGTGCAACCGCGAGGTCCACCGGCGTGCCGGGCGGCTTCCTCATGCGCTTCAGCGCCTCGGCCAGCCGATCGTCGGGGAAAACGTTGACGAAACGGGACTGGTTCAGCACCGCGACCAGCCCTTCCCGCAAGGTCTGGTCGAAGGTGCCATCGCCCGTGTCATTCTCGAAGGCTCCGACCAGGAGCCAGTCCCGCTCGGCGAACGCGATGGGGCCGGCCGGCGCGGGCCGGAGCATGACCCATGCCGCCAGCACCGCCACCACCGCGGCCGCGGCCGCCATCAGCCGCCGC
>JAICEW010000303.1 GCA_025923995.1 Vicinamibacteria bacterium
ATCCTACGCCAGCCGCCGGGCGAGCGCTCCGCGCGCGCCGCCGAGCGCGGTCTGCAGGTACGCCGACAGCGCCTCCCAGGCCAGGCGGTCGGCGGGCGCGGTCGCGACGGGGATGTCGCTGCGCTGCAGCCGCCGCCCGAGACGCCGGTTGGCCAGCAGGATCTCCATCGCCGACACCTGCGCGAACGCCGTCTCCACCGTGTCCGGACGCCCGCGTGCCAGCGCGGCCAGCTCGGCGTCCTCGAGGTTGACCAGGATCGGCCGGTGCTTGCGCCGCAGGCCCAGCAGCGCCTCGCGCAGCAGCTCGGCCGCGGCCAGGTCGGTCACCGACGTCAGGATGACGACGAGCGCGCGGCGCGACTCCGCCTCTCCCGCGTGCTCGGCCGCCAGGTCGTAGGCGGGCTCGACCAGCCGCGCCTCCAGGTCGAAGAGCGAGGCGTACGCGACGCCCGCCGACCGGCTGCCGCCCCGCACGCGCACCGTGCGCTCGATGCGGTCCGAGAACGCGGAGACGGTGACGCGGTCGCCGCGGCTGGCGGCCACGCGCGTGAGCGCGAGCGCGGCCGCCAGCGCATGGTCCAGCTTGCTGCGGCCCGCGTCCTGCGCAGCCATGGCCCGGCCGCAGTCGAGCAGGACCACCAGCCGCGCGCCGCGCTCCCACGTGTCCTCGCGCGACACCAGCCGGTCGTGCCGGGCGCTCGCCTTCCAGTGGATGCGCAGGGGCGGGTCGCCGGGCCGGTACTCGCGCAGCGCATAGGGCTCGGAGCCGATCCCCTGCAGGCGCAGGGGCGACCGCCCCAGCTCGCGGCGATGGGCCAGCGCCAGCAGCCGCCCCACGTCGCCCTGCCAGCGCACCTGCGGGTAGACGCGCGGCACGTGCGGCTCGAGGAGCGTCCGCTGGGACCAGGCGAGCTTCAAGGGCCCGAGCACGCGCAGCGTCACGGGCGGCACGGCGTGCGCGCCCCGCCGGCGGCAGGTGAGCACGTAGCGCCATTCCATCGCGCCACCCGCGGGGACCTCGAGGCGCTGGCGCAGCGGCGCCTCCACGAGCGCCTGGTGCAACGCCTCGCGCGCCACCACCGTCGCGCCCCGCGGTCCCGGGGCCTCCAGCCGCAGGGTCACGGTCGACGGCGCGCCCTGGACGAGCAGCGGAGGCCAGGTGCGCGACGCGCGCAAAGGCGTGCGGGCCGCGCGCCCGCGGTCGATCAGGAACGCGGCCACGAGCAGCAGGTCGGCCGCCAGCGCCGCCCAGGCCAGCGCGGGCGCGGCCACGGAGCCGACGAGCACGAGCGTGACCAGCCCGCACGCGACGAACAGGCGTGAGGAGGGCATCGATCCTAGCGCGCGCCCTGGTGCGGGACCTCGACCGTCCGCGCGGCGTCGTCGACCACGCTGCGGGCGGTGTGGCCCTCGAGCTCCGATTCCGCCGAGAGGATGATGCGATGGGCCCACGCCGGCACCAGCACCTGCTTGAGGTCGTCGGGCAGCAGGAAGTCGCGCTCCGAGAGCAGCGCCATCGCGCGTCCCGCCGAGAGAGCGGCCAGGGCGCCGCGCGGGCTGACACCCAGCTCGACGTGGGGCGAGCGGCGCACCACCGCGGCCAGCTTCTGCAGGTAGTCGAGCAGCTCGTCCGTCACGTGGACGCCCTGCGAGGCCGTCCGCAGCGCGGACGCCTCCGCCGGCCCGAGCACGGGGGCCGCCTGCACCTCGCGCCCGGCCCAGCCGGCCAGCTCGTGCTTCACCGCCCGCCGGTAGATCTCCGTCTCGGCCGCCGCGTCAGGGAGCGCGATCTCCACGCGCATCAGGAAGCGGTCGAGCTGGGCCTCGGGCAGCGGATACGTCCCCTCGAACTCCACGGGGTTCTGCGTGGCGATCACGAAGAACCCGGCCTCCAGCGCGTGCGAGACGCCGTCGATCGTGGCCTGGCCCTCCTGCATCGCCTCCAGCAGCGCGGACTGCGTCTTGGGCGGCGTGCGGTTGATCTCGTCCGCCATCAGCACCTGGGTGAACAGCGGCCCGCTCATCAGCTTGAAGGCGCGCGTCGCCGGGTCGAACACGTTGGTGCCGGTCACGTCGGTCGGCATGAGGTCCGGCGTGAACTGGATGCGCGCGAAGCGCGCGCCCAGCGCGGCCGCGAACGCGCGCGCGAGCAGCGTCTTGCCCACGCCGGGAGGGCCCTCGAGCAGCACGTGGCCTCCCGCCATGTAGCCGGCCAGCAGGCCCTCGATCGCGGTGCGCTGTCCGACCAGCACGGCGTCCAGCGCCTCGGCCATCCGGACCGCCGGACCCACGCCCTCGCTCATCGGCTCCTCCTTGGTGCGCGCTCGCCGGCCAGCGCCTGGGCGAGCGACAGAAGACCGGCGTTTCCGGGATCGCGCGCCGGCGTGCGCGGATCGAGCTCGCGGGCGCGGGCCACCAGCAGCGCCGCGGCTTCGCGCTCGTGGCCCAGGCGCCGGTGGACCTCGCCCAGCCCGCGCAGGAACGTCGCCGCCGAGCCGCTGCGGACCGGCGGGTCGGACCACACGGGTCCGAACGGCCGCGCCAGTGCCGCGAGCGCGAGCAGGTAGGCCACGGCCAGGTGGACGAGCCACAGGTCGAACACGCGGCGGCCGCCGACGCTCGCCGCCGCGCCCGAGGCCGTGAGCCCGTGGTGATACTCGTCGAACGACCAGGCGCCGAGCAGGCCGGTGCGCAGCGTCTCCAGCAGGTCGGCCGCGGCGGGGGAGCCGATGCTCCCGTTGGCCAGCAGCGCCGCCGGGAGCACAACGACCCGCCCCCGCAGGCGCCGGAACGCGAATGCGAGCGGCCGCCCCTGCGGGTCGGCCAGCAGCGTCGTCGCATCCGTGGGAGGCGCGAAGCCGTGCGCGAAAGCGCGCAGGCGGATCGCCCGCGAGGCGTTGGCCTCGCCCGGCGGCCGCAGCTCCCATTCCTCCCTCGCGAACGCGCGCCAGGCGAAGGGGCCGAGCGGGGCGGACGGCCGCAGCGACGTCTCGTCGAGGCCCAGCGCCTCGGCCACGCGACCCTCGCCCGCGGGATGCGGACGCTGGCCCGAGTAGGCGAAGAGGATGTCGCCTCCCGCCTGCAGGTGGCGCTGCAGCGTGGGCCGCACCTCGAGCAGCTCCCAGCGCTGCCAGGGGAACACGAGCGCCAGGACCCGGGGCGCGCCCAGCGACTCCGCGAGCGGCCGGTCGATCAGCTCGACCGGGGTGCCCCGTGCCTCGAGGTACAGGCGTGCGGCCGCCCAGCCCGCGCCTGCGCGGGACTGCGCGCTGCCGTTGCCGCCGCCGCGCGAGTGTCGCGCCAGCGCGGCCACGAGCAGCACGCACACGGCCGCGAGGATCGCGAGCGCGACGCGGTCGCGCTTCATACGGCGGCCTCCAGCGCGTCGACGAGCCCGCGCACCTCTTCGAGCCGGGGTGGTTCGGGCCCGTACGTCATCCGGTCGAGGGCCGCGGCCCAGCGTCCGAGGTCCTGCCGTCCGGCGCGGGCCAGCAGCTCGCGGCTGGTCCACGACGGGTCGACGGGGCCGCGGCTGACCGAGGCGGCCAGCCACCACCAGGCCGCCTCCAGCGCCTCCGCGATGCCGCCCGCGCGCAGGCGCTCGTCGATCAGCGCGCGCCAGGCGTGCGGGTCGCGCGGCGCCGGCGGGAGCGGTTCCGCGGAGCTCACCGACGTCTCCGCCTCCGTGGGCCGGCGGCGCCGGCGCAGCAGCCTCAGCACGCCGATCGTCGCCAGCGACACGACGGCGGCGGCCAGCAGCACGAGCAGCACCGTCGCCACCGTGTCCATCGAAAGGCCGAGGCCGGCGATCACGTCCCTGGCCGGGGAGAGCACGCGCTCGAGCGCGGAGAGAGCGGCCCGCGCCAGGTTCACCAGGTAGTCGGACCAGTCGGGCCCCGGCGCCGCGCCTCCGATGTGTTCCTGCTCGATCAGGCGGCGCAGCAGCGCGTGGTCCGCTGTCTGGGGCGGGAGCGCGATGGCCTCGGGAGGCGGCGAGGCGGACGTCATCCCGCGGCCGGGGGCGGCGCGGGCTCGGGGCCGCGCATCTGGCGGATGGCCGCCTCCAGGTCGAGCCCCTCCTGGCGCCGGCGCAGGTCGAAGTAGAACAGCACGAGCGCGAACGCCATGTAGAGCTGGACGGCGGTCGCGACCAGGGCGTTCAGCATGTTCCCTGGCACCTGCAGCCACATGGCCGTGGACATGACGGCAGCCGGATCCGTGCTGCCCTCGGCGGCGGCGCGGAAGACGAGGATCTGCTGGGCCACGATGAAGGGCAGCTGGACGGCCAGGCCGACCGCGCTGCTCAGCAGGTAGCCCAGGAAGAAGATGACGAAGACCTTGAGCAGGGGACTGCTGCCGACCCCGCCCGCCGGGTTGTAGCGCACGAGCTGGGAGCTGCGCGTGACGGCGTCCAGGCCGTAGCGGTTCTCCGCCGCCATCACGGGCAGCACCAGGCTGAACAGCAGCGCCAGGAACAGCCCGGGGAACACGCAGAGCACGCACCCGACGACGATGCACAGGGCCACCAGCAGGCTCGTGCCGAACACGCGCGGACGGACCATGAAGAGCCAGCCGCGCGCCATCGAGACGGGCGTGCCCTGCAGCGCGTCGGTGGCGCCCACCAGCAGCGCGCCGTAGCCCACGCCCCACACGATGCCGGCCAGCAGGGCGACTCCGAACATCGCCGCCGCCCCCACGATCATGCGGGCCGGGTCGGGCGAGGCCTCGCCCAGCAGGGCCTGGTTGAGCCACAGCGCCGGCGCGACCGGGATGAGCCCGTTCGCGATCGCGATGGGCACCGCGACCGGCAGGTACATGGCGCGGAAGTGCCGGCGCGTCCACTTCACGGCCTCGTCGATCAGCAGGCGGAAGGGAAGCGGCTCGGTGATGGCGGTCATGCGAGTCCCTGGTCCTCCTTCAGGAAGGGGTTCCAGGCCAGCACGGCGAACAGCAGCCACAGCGCGAGGCCGAGCGCGGTCTTGAGGGCCGGCGTCACGTCGGGCGAAGGCGAGATCAGCCCCTCGACGAGCCCCAGCAGCACGAACCAGGGGAGGCATCCGCCCAGCACGACCAGCGACTCGCGTCCGGCCTCGCGCACGACGTCGCGGCGGGGGCGGTCCGACGCCGCCACCAGCGCCTGCCCCATGGCCAGGCCGGCGGCGGCCGACACCACGATCAGCGTCAGCTCCAGCGGGCCGTGCGCCGCCACGAACTCGAGCAGGCGGCCCGTCATCGCGTACGGAAGCGTGGCGCCGACGATGACGCCCAGCATGAACCCGTTGAGGAGCACGACCCACAGCGCGCCCAGGCCGGCCAGCGCGCCGCCGGCCCAGGCCGTGATCGCGACGCCCATGTTGTTCGTCGCGATCGCGGACGAGGACACGGCCGGCGGGATGGTGGTCGTGAGCGCCTCCGTCCACAGCCGCCCCTCACGCAGTCCCGCCATGGCCTCGGCGCCCAGGAACGCGGCGCCCATCGAGGGCTGGACGATGGCGAGGCTGAGGCCGATGAGCGCGGCCGACCCGAACAGCAGCGTCGCCACCGCGAGCTGGGGGCCCAGGCGGCGCATCGCCCGCGGGAACGAGCGGGTGAAGAAGCCGATGACGGACACGCGGCCCGTGCCGCGGTCGCGCTGGAGCCACTGCGTGCCCTCCAGCGCCAGGCGCCACAGGCGACGCGCACTGCCGGTCTGCGGATAGCGCGCCGCCGCCAGCGCATGGTCGTGCAGCACCTGGCGGTAGCGGAAGGCGAGCGTCTCCAGCGCCGGGTGGTCGAGCGGCGCGCCGTCGCGGGCACGAGCCAGGGCCTGCTCGAACTCGTCCCACAGCGGCTGGCGCGTGCGCACGAACCGTCCGTAGTCCATGGTCAGCTCGCGGACACGGCGTGGCGCAGCCGCTGCAGCGGGTCGGCGTCGGGCGGCGAGCCGGCCAGCAGCGAGGGATCGTCGCGCTCGATGCAGGACAACAGGTCGCTGGCCAGGAGGCGCGCCCGTCCCGGCTCCATGCCGTCGGCGCGCCGCAGCAGGCTCTCGACCACCGCCACCTCGCGCGCGCCCCAGCCCGAGGGGATGCGGGCCACGAGGACCTCGCGCTCCTGCGCGCGCGTGTGGACCACCAGCGTGCCCGCCAGCCGGTCTCCCAGCCGGCGCGACAGCGGGTCGAGCAGCATGAACCAGACGCCGACGAGCATGTCGAGCGTGCGCACGACGTTGCGCAGGAACAGGGAGCCGACGGACGCGCGGCCGCCGTCGCGCGAGACCACCTGCAGCGCGAGCGCCCACTTGCCGAACGAGCGTCCGCCCGTCAGCACCTCCACGCCGACGAAGTAGCCGTACTCGAGCAGGAACAGGCCGACGATCACGATCGCCAGCGCCCACGCGCCGCCGAGCCGTCCCTCGAACCGGCTGCCGGCCAGGACGGCCCCGAAGAGCCAGAGGAACGCGAGGATGGCGACGAGCATGTAGTCGAGGGTGGCCGCGAGCGCGCGGCTGCCGACACCCGCCACGGGCAGCGTGAGCGGGATGTTGTCCATGGCCAGGACGGTCTCGTCCCCGGCCCGGTCGATTGGCGGCGTCGGTTCGCTCATGCAGGCGAAAAGCGGGTCATCTTACCGCGTTCACGCCCGCCGGCCCGGTTCGGTCAGAATGGGGAACCTATGAGCGTGACGGCGCGTTGAGCAGGGAGATGGCCGCACCGCTGGTGGAGTTCAAGGACCTGGCCGTGTCCTACGGGCCGGTCCCGGCCCTGGCGGGCGTCTCCGGCGGCTTCCTGCCGGGGCCCACGGGCCTGCTGGGGCCCAACGGCGCCGGCAAGACCACGCTGCTCAAGACCCTGCTGGGCTTCCTGAAGCCCGACCGTGGCGCGATGACGGCGTTCGGCCTCGATCCCGCGCACCAGCCGCTCGAGGTGCGCCGCCGGATCGGCTACATGCCCGAGGTCGACTGCCACCTGCCGGGCATGACCGCCGCGCGCTTCGTGGCCTTCGCGGCCGAGCTGTCCGGCCTGCCTCCGGACGAGGCCACGAGCCGCGCGCACGAGGTGCTCTACTACGTCGGTCTGGACGAGGCGCGCTACCGCACGGTCGACACCTACTCGACCGGCATGAAGCAGCGCGTGAAGCTCGCGCAGGCGCTGGTGCACGATCCCGACCTGCTGCTGCTCGACGAGCCCACCAACGGGCTGGACCCGGAGGGGCGCGAGGAGATGCTGGCGCTCATACGCGACGTGGCCACGCGCCGCGAGATGAGCCTCATCCTGTGCTCGCACCTGCTGCGCGACGTCGAGAGCGTGTGCGAGCGCGTGATCGTGCTGAAGCAGGGCGAGATCGCTGCCTCGGGGCGCATCGACGAGCTGACCGGCCCGCGCCGCTCGATCTACGACGTGCGCGTGAAGGGCGACGCGTCCGCGTTCCTCACCGACCTCAAGGACCACGGCTGCGACTGGCAGGAGGGCGAGGACGGCTATCGCATCTTCATGAACGGCAGCGCGGGCCCCGAGACGGTCTTCCGCATCGCCAAGGCGTGCGGCGTGCAGGTCCGGCACCTGCGGCCGGGCCTCGAGAGCCTCGAGGACGTCTTCCTGCGGGCGCTGGGGCACACCGGGCCCGAAGCGGTGCCGGCGCCCGCCGGCACGGAGAGCGCCCGCTAGATGCCGATCTACGAGCAGGCGTACCGCAAGTACGAGGCGCGCGAGGCGCTGCGCACCGTCCGCTTCTGGCCGATCACGCGGGAAGCGCTCCGGCTCGTCCTCGGCAAGCGCGCGTTCCTGGGCCTGCTGGTGATGGGGTGGCTGCCCTTC
>JAICEW010000304.1 GCA_025923995.1 Vicinamibacteria bacterium
GGGACGCGACGGTGGCCTCATCCGCGCGCGGCTGGCGCCGGAGCTGGGCCGGGTGGGCACGCCGGAGCGGGTGGACGCGTCGGTGCTCGACGCGCTGTGGGGCGCGGGGGTCCTGCCCGTCGTCTCGCCGGTGTCGAGCGGCCCGTCGGGCGAGGCGGTGAACGTGAACGCCGACGAGGCGGCTTTGGCCCTGGCGGTGGCCCTGCGGGCGCGGAGCCTCGTCTACCTTTCGGACGTGGACGGCGTGCGGGCGGAGGCGGAGACGCTCGAGGCCCTGACGGCCGCGGACGCGGCGCGGCTCATGGACGCGGGCGTGATCACCGGAGGCATGGCGATGAAGGTGCGCGTGGCGCTGGAGGCGGCCGCGGCGGGAATCCCCGAGGTCGTCGTGGCGGGCAAGGCCCGGCTGGCCGGAGGGTTCGCCGGAACTCGCGTGGTGGCGGCGGTCGGAGTCGGGCGATGAGCGCCGACGCGCTGCTCGGCGTCTACGACCGCGACCTGGTGCTCGTCCGCGGCAAGGGCTCCTGGCTGTTCGACGCCGAGGGGAAGCGCTACCTCGACTTCGCCGCCGGCGTGGGCGTGAACGGCCTGGGCTACGGCGATCCGGCGGTCACGCGGGCGATCCGCAAGCAGTCCCGGCGCCTCGTCCACGCGAGCAACCTCTACCTGAGCCCGCCCGTGCAGGAGCTGGCCGCGCGCCTGGCGGCGGCGGCCTTCCCCTCCAAGGTGTTCTTCACGAACTCGGGGACGGAGGCGGTCGAGGGGGCCATCAAGTTCGCGCGCAAGGTGGGGCGCGAGGCCGGACGGACGGAGCTGATCGCCTTCGAGCGCTCCTTCCACGGCCGGACGATGGGCGCGCTCTCGCTCACCTGGACCGCGAAGTACCGCGAGCCGTTCGAGCCGCTGGTGCCCGGCGTCTCGTTCCTGCCCTGGGAGGACCTGGCGGCGGCCGAGCGCGCGATCGGACCGCGCACCGCGGCGGTCTTCATCGAGCCGGTCCAGGGGG
The DNA here is from genome assembly GCA_025923995.1 of Vicinamibacteria bacterium. Taxonomy (GTDB): domain Bacteria; phylum Acidobacteriota; class Vicinamibacteria; order Fen-336; family Fen-336; genus JAICEW01. The sequence continues at coordinate 1,007 of JAICEW010000304.1, forward strand.
AGGGCGGCGTGCGGCCCGTGTCGCCCGCGTTCCTGCGCGCGCTCCACGAGCTGTGCCGGCAGCGCGGCGTGCTGCTGGTCTGCGAGGAGGTCCAGTGCGGCCTGGGCCGCACGGGCCGGCTGTTCGCCTACGAGCACGCGGGCATCACGCCCGACATCCTGACGCTGGCCAAGCCGCTGGGCGGCGGGTTGCCGCTGGGCGCGGTCCTGCTGCGGGCCGACCTCGCGGGCGCGCTGGCGCCGGGCGACCACGGGAGCACGTTCGGTGGCAACCCCGTCGCGGCCGCGGCATCGCTCGCAGTTCTCGACCGGCTGCTGGCCAAGGGCTTCGTCGCGAAGGTGGCCGCCAAGGGCGAGTGGCTGACGGCGGAGCTGCTCGCGCTCAAGCAGCGCCACCCGCGCGCGATCGCGGACGTGCGCGGAGTCGGCCTCATGATCGGCGTCGAGTTCCACGGCCCCGCGGGCGACGTGGTCAAGGGCCTGCGCGCCGACGGGATCCTGGCCACGAAGGCGGGCGACAAGGTGCTGCGCCTGCTGCCGCCGCTGGTGGTCCGGAAGAAGGAGATCCGCCGGTTCCTGGCCTCGCTGGAGGGCCTGCTGGTGAGGGGCGCCGGCCAGCCGCCCGGTCCTGTCCCCGTCGAGGAGCGTTTCTCCGCGGAGAGCGCAGAGGTCGCGAAGATGTCTTGAGCAGGTGAGTCCCGGTGCGATATCACTCGTTCTCTCGCGTTCCCCTGCGTTGAAAAGGAGCAGGTCATGGCTGGCAGCGTGAAGAAGGTCGTCCTCGCGTACTCGGGTGGGCTCGATACGTCGATCATCATCCCCTGGATCAAGGAGCACTACGCCGGCGCCGAGATCATCGGGTACTGCGGCGACGTGGGCCAGGGCGACGACCTGGAGGCGGTGCGGAAGAAGGCGCTCGCGACCGGCGCCAGCGACTGCATCGTCGAGGACCTGCGCGAGGAGTTCATCCGCGACTACGCCTTCAAGGCCCTGGCCGCCGGCGCCGTCTACGAGGACAACTACCTGCTGGGCACCGCGCTGGCGCGGCCGCTGCTCGCCTACGGGCAGGTGCGCGCGGCGCTGCGCGTGGGCGCGGACGCGCTGGCCCACGGCGCGACCGGCAAGGGGAACGACCAGGTCCGCTTCGAGGTCACCTACGCCACCTTCGCGCCCCACCTGCGCGTGATCGCGCCCTGGCGCGAATGGAACATCCGGTCGCGCGAGGACGCGCTCGCCTACGCCGCGGCGCACGGCGTGCCCGTGGACCAGTCGCCGCGCGACATCTTCAGCCGCGACGGCAACCTCTGGCACCTCTCGCACGAGGGCGGGAACCTGGAGGACACCTGGAACGCGCCGCTCAAGGAGATGTTCAAGCTGACCGTCGACCCGCAGGACGCGCCCGACGCGCCGGCGGAGGTCACGATCGCGTTCGAGCGCGGCGTGCCGGTCGCGCTGGACGGCCGGCGGCTGGGCCCCGTCGCGCTGGTGGAGGAGCTGAACCGGCTGGCCGGCGCCCACGGCGTCGGGCGCCTCGACCTGGTCGAGAACCGGCTGGTCGGCATCAAGTCCCGCGGCGTGTACGAGACGCCGGCCGGCACCGTGCTCTACCTCGCGCACCGCGAGCTCGAGCGGCTGGTGCTCGACCGCAACACGCTGCACTACAAGCAGTCGGTGTCGGTGCGCTACGCGCAGCTCATCTACGACGGGCTGTGGTTCTCGACGCTGCGCCAGGCGCTGGCGGCGTTCGTCGACTTCACGGAGGCGGAGGTCACGGGCGAGGTGCGCATGAAGCTGTTCAAGGGACGCGCCGACGCCATCGGCCGCCGCTCCCCGCGCAGCCTCTACCGCCAGGACCTGGCCACGTTCGGCGAGGGCATGACGTACGACCACGGCCACGCCGAGGGCTTCATCCGCCTGTTCGGCCTGCCGGAGCGCGTGCGCGCGCTCACGCGGGACCACATCCCGACGGACGTGAAGGCGGTGGAGGTGCAGGGTTGACGACGGCACCGTCCCCTGCGGCGGCGGGACTGGCGGCCGTCACCGCGCCGCTCGGCTTCAGGGCCGCGGCCGTGGCGGCCGGCATCAAGCCCCAGGGGCTGGACCTGGCGCTGGTCGTGGCCGACCAGGGCTGTACCGCGGCGGCGGTCTTCACCACCAACCGCGCGCAGGCCGCACCGGTCGTGGTCTCGCGCGAGCACGTCGCGAGCGGACGGGCCCGCGCCGTCGTGGTGAACGCGGGCTGCGCGAACGCCGCCACCGGCGACCGCGGCCTCCAGGACGCGCGGGAGACGGCGGCGCTCGTCGCGCAGGCCGTCGGCTGCCGTCCCGACGAGGTCGTGGTGGCGTCGACCGGAGTCATCGGCGTTCCGCTGCCCATGGACGCCGTGCGCGCGGGCGTCTCGGCCGCGGCCGGGCGCCTCACGCGCGAGGGCGGCGCCGAGGCCGCCCGCGCGATCATGACCACCGACACGCGGCCGAAAGAGGTCGTGGTGGAGTTCCCCCTCGGCACGCGCACCGCCCGGGTGGGGGGCATGGCCAAGGGCGCCGGCATGATCGCGCCCCGCATGGCCACCATGCTCGCGGTCTTCACGACCGACGCGGCGGTGGACGCGGGCCTCCTGCAATCGGCCCTGCGGGAGGCGGTCGGCTCCAGCCTGAACCGCATCACCGTCGACGGCGACACGTCCACGAACGACATGGCGGTGGTCCTGGCCAGCGGCGGGCTTCCCGAGCGGGCCATCCTGGCGCCGGGTCCCGACTTCGACGCGTTCCGGTCGGCCCTGACGGAGGCGGCGCGGACGCTGGCCGAGATGATCGTCCGCGACGGTGAGGGGGCGACGCGCATCGCGGAGGTGCGCGTCGAGGGCGCCGCCACCGAGGACGAGGCCGACCGCGTCGCGCGCGCGATCGCCGAGTCCCCGCTGGTGAAGACCGCGCTGCACGGAGGCGATCCCAACTGGGGCCGCATCCTGGCCGCGGCCGGGCGCTCGGAGGTCGCGATCGACGCCTCGCGCGTGGACATCCACCTGGGCGACGTCTGGGTGTGCGAGGGCGGCGCGGCCCGCGCGTACGACGAGTCGCTGGCCCACGCGGCCGTCACGTCCGATCCGGTACGCATCCTCGTGCGCTTGAACGCGGGCACGGCGTCGGGCTGGATGTGGACCTGCGACCTCACGCGCGACTACATCGACATCAACGCGCACTACCGGAGCTGACGCGTGAAGCTCTGGGGCGGGAACTACGACGCGGACCCGGACCGGGAGTTCTGGGAGTTCAACCGGTCGTTCGGCTTCGACCGGCGGCTGCTGGCGGAGGAGGTCGCGGCGTCCCGGGCGTACGCGCGGGCCCTGGGCCGCTGCGCCGCGATTCCTCCCGAGGACGCGCGGCGGCTGGACGAGGGGCTGGCCGAAGTGCTCGCGCGGGCGCAGGCGGACGCGAAGTACCTCGACCTCGACGCCGAGGACGTCCACAGCTTCGTGGAGACGCGGCTGGGCGAGATCGTGGGCGACCTGGCCGGCCAGGGACACCTGGGGCGCAGCCGCAACGAGCAGGCGGTCACCGCGCTGAGGCTCTGGATCCGCGGCGCGATCGACCGGCTCGCCGCCGCGGCGGCCGCGCTGGTCGAGGCGCTGGCGGGGCAGGGTGAGGCGGGCGCCGAAGCCGTGATGCCGGGCTTCACCCATACGCGCGCGGCGGAGCCCATCACGTTCGGGCACCTGGCCGCCGCGCACGCGTGGGCGCTGGTGCGCGACCGGCAGCGGCTGCTGGACGCGCGCCGCCGCGTGAACGTGCTCCCGCTGGGATCGGGCGCGCTCGCCGGCACCGCACTTCCGCTGGACCGCGAGGCGCTGGCGGCCGACCTCGGGTTCGAGGCCGTCTCGGAGAACGCGCTCGACGCGGTCATGGACCGCGACTTCGCGGCCGAGTTCGTCTTCGCGTGCGCGCAGCTGCAGACGCACCTGGCGCGGCTGGCCGAGGACCTCATCTGGCACTCGTCGCCCGAGTTCGCGTTCTTCGCGCTGCCCGACGCCTACACGACCGGATCCAGCCTGATGCCGCAGAAGAAGAATCCCGACGCGCTGGAGCTGGTGCGCGGCAAGGCGTCGCGCGTGGACGCGGACGTGATGCGGCTGCTGTCGCTGATGAAGGGCCTGCCGGCCGGGTACCAGAAGGACCTGCAGGAGGACAAGGAAGCGGTCTTCGACGCGGCGGACGCGGTGGCGGGCTCGGTCGGCGTCATGACCGGCGTGGTGCGCGGGCTGCGGCTCGACGCGGAGTCGATGGAGCGCGCGGCCGCGCGCGACGAGATGATGGCGGCCGGCCTCGCGGTCGCGCTGGCGCGCGAGGGGCTGCCGTTCCGCAAGGCCCATGCGCTCGTGGGCGCGCTGGTGGCGGAAGCGCAGGCGGAGCGGTCGAGCCTGAGCGCCGTGGCCGCGCGGCGGCTGCCCGAGGTCTCGCCCGCGGTGGCCGCGCGCGTCGCGGCGCTCTTCGACCCGCGCCAGGCGGTGCGGACGAAGGCGGCCCGGGGCGGGACCGCCCCCGACGCGGTGCGCGCATCACTGCGCGCCGCGCGAGAAGCCATCGGCCGGTGACGCCGCTCCCGCCCGCGCCGGCGCCGGCCCGGCCCCTCTGGGGGCGGCTGCTCATCGGCTGCGCCGTCGTGGGCGGGCTGGCCATCCTGGGCGGGATCGCGGCCTTCCTCTTCGGCCTGTACTGGCTCACCAGCGCGGGCCGTCACTACCCCACGGCCGCCGTGGCCAGCCCGCAGAGCCAGGGCGTGGTGCGAGTCGGGGACCTGGCCGGCGATGCCGGCACGCGCGCCCTGCTGGCGAGGCTCTTCGCCCGCGTGCAGGAGGCGGGCGAGCGCGAGGGCCAGCCGCGGATGCCCGAGTGGTTCCGCAACCTGCAGGCGTACCAGGCGCGCCAGGGCATCAGCCAGTGGCTCCCCCGCGAGGCCACGATGAGCATGGAGCCGGACGCGGAAGGGGCTCCGCGCATCGTCCTGGCGGCCAACATGCGCGGCTTCGTGCGGCCGATCCGCATGGCCATCACGCAGGCCATGAAGGGGGACAAGAAGTCGACCGTCACGCCGCACGGCGGGCACGAGGTGCTGAACTTCGGCTCCGAGACCTCGCTGTGCTTCATGGACGGCACGCTCGTGGTGAGCTATCACCCGGCGGTGATGACGCCGGCGCTCGACCGCCTGGCGGTCGCGAGCCCTTCACCGGCGGCGGATGCGCGCGCCCTCCCCGGCCGATGGGACGTGAGCGGCTGGCTCGACGGCGAGACGGGCGCGGGCGTGCTGATCGGCCTGCTGGCGTCGTCGGAGCACGGGTTCTCGTCGGAGGATCCGCCGCTCACGGGGCTGCGCGACGTGCGCTTCGGGATCGACATCAAGAGCGAAGACGACGCGCACGTCACGACGGAGGTGGCCTTCGACGACGCGGCGTCCGCGTCCCATGCGCAGCCCTGGCTGGCGCGAGGCGTCGCGGACCTGCGCGAGCGGATGAGGCCGTCCGGGCTCTCCGCGACTTCGACGGACACGGTCGACGGCGATCGGGTGCGCGTCGAGCTCGAGCTGAGCGGGCTCGAGACGGCGTTCGTGCAATTGCTGAAGGCGCAGGAGCGCGGGCGCGAGCGTTAGCTCGTCTCCGTCACCTCGCTTCGTCCGGCGGCTCGTCCTGGAGCGGCCGCTGCCACCAGGACACGTCGTGCCAGGCGCCGAACTTCCGTCCCGCCCGCCGGAACACGCCGACGGCCGTGAATCCCAGCGACTGGTGGAACGCGACGCTGGGCTCGTTGGGCAGCGTGATGCCCGCGTAGGCCGTGCAGTAGCCCTTGTCCACCAGGATCGCGATCAGGCGCTCGTAGAGAGCGCGGCCGACGCCCTGGCCGCGGAACGCGGGGTCCGTGTAGGCCGACACCTCCACCGACCAGCGATACGCCGCGCGCGCGCGGAACGACGTGGCGTACGCGTAGCCGGCGATCCGCCCGTCCCGCTCGGCCACGAGCCACGCCCACTTCGACTGGGCCGAAAGGATCCGTTGCGCGAACTCGTCCACCGAGGGCGGCTCGACCTCGAACGAGACCGTGGTGTCGGCGACGAACGGCCGGTAGATCGCGAGCAGCGCTTCCGCGTCGGCGGCCGTCGCGTCACGAATCCGCAGCGCGTCCCTGTCGCTCTTCACAGCGGCGCCGCATCCTCGTCGAGCAGGGCCGTCACGGCCATTCGCGCGAGAGCCCAGGAAGCGCAGAAGCTGCCCCACAGGAGCAGCGGGATGAGGACCAGCGGAATGAACCCGCCGGCGAGCAGGGTGATGGCGAGGAGGAGGAGCCCCGAAGCGAGGTAGGGCACCGGCACCCAGACGAGCGTCGCGGCCACACCGGCCCCGACGATCTTGAAGCCCCGAACGAGCGCCCGTCGAGGCAGCCGCAGCCAGGCCAGTAGCGACCAGGACACGAGCGCGATCCCGGCGACGGCCAGCAGCAGGCCAGTGGGATCCCATCGCCACCGGCCTCGAGGTCCGAACCACACGAGACCCTGGACCGCGATCCACGGGGCCGCGCTGGCGGCGACGGCCAGGGCCGTCCACGGACCCACGGGCCTCTCGGGAAGCGTGCGACTCGAGTAGGGCACGCTCAGCCTGCCCGCATCCGCAGCAGCCACGACGCCACGAAGCACGCGAGCGAGAGCGCGATCCCGACGATGGGCGTCCGGAACCAGTAGAGCGCTCCGATCGCCAGGTACGCCGCCGACACCA
>JAICEW010000305.1 GCA_025923995.1 Vicinamibacteria bacterium
CAGGCTGCGCACGACGAGGACGGTCTGGCGATCCTGCGCTCCGCGCGCGGCCGTGAGCACCTCGAGCGCGCCCAGCAGCTCGCGCTCGGCGTCGGCGTACTTCTTCTCCCTGGTGAGGCACCGTCCGAGGTTGCGACGGAAAACGCCCGTGAACCAGTGCGCCGGCGTCAGCGTCTCGTTGGCTCCGGTGACCGTCTCCCGCAGCAGCTTCTCGGCGTCGGCCAGCCGTCCCCGTTCGATGAGAAGCGTGGACAGGTCGTTCGCGGCCACCAGCGTCTCCAGGTTGCGCGGGCCCGAGACGCGGCGGCTGTCCTCCAGCACGCGGCGCAGCAGCACCTCGGCCTCGTCGTACTGCTTGCGCTCCAGGAGCAGGTTCCCGAGGCTCTTGCGCGTGTAGATCGTGTTCGAGTGGTCCGGGCCCAGCGTGCGCTCCTGCGCCGCCAGCACCTGCCGGACCAGCGCCTCCGACTCCTCCTTGCGCTCCAGGCGCATGTACATGCTGGCCAGGGTGCTCACGGAAAGGAGCGTGCGCCGGTGCTCGGGGCCGAGCACGCGCGCGCGCCGCTCGATGTTCTCCTTCATCAGCGCGACGCTCTCGTCGCGGCCGCCCACCTCGAAGAGCACCAGCGCGTGGTCGTGCATGGTCGAGAAGGTGTCGGGGTCGTCGGGGCCCTTCACGCGCTTCAGGTCGACCAGCACCTCGCGGGCGAGCGGCTCGGCCTCCGCGTAGCGGCCCTGGATGTAGAGCTGGGACACGAGGTGCTGCGCGGAGGCGAGCGTGTCGGGATGATCGGGCCCGAGCGTTCGTCGTCGCAGGTCCAGCGCGACGCGGATCTGCTCCTCGGCCCGTTGCAGCTCGCCCAGGTCCTGGTAGGTGATCCCGACGGTGTCGCGCACGGCGGCCTCCAGCTCCGGCTGCCCTGCGTACGCGGTGGGCACGCCCTCGAGCGCCTTGCCGAGGGCGTCCACCACCTTGATCTCGCGCGCGCCGCCCACCTTCGGGCTGGCCGCGCGCAGCATGTCCTGCAGGAACGCGTTCACGGCCTTGGCCTTGGCCGCTTCCTTGCCGGCCAGCTCGGACTGCCGGCGCGCCTCCGCCTCCGCCTGGCGCGCGCGCACCAGCGCGAGCCCGCTCGCGACCAGGCCGCCCACGAGCGAGAGCACGACCAGCACGGCGGCCGCCACACCGGCCCGATGGCGCGCCGCGAACTTGCGCAGCCGATAGGCGGCGCTGGCGGGGCGCGCCAGCACCGGCTCGCCGTCCAGGTAGCGGCCGACGTCCGCCGCCAGCTCGGACGCCGAGGCGTAGCGCCGCGTGCGGTCCTTGTCCATCGCCTTCAGGACGATCCAGTCCAGCTCGCCCGAGAGCTCCCGCCGCAGCGTCATCACGTCCGTGCGGCGGTTGTTCGCCACGTTCGCCGCCACGCCGCCCAGCGTCACCACCTTCGCGCTCGGCTTGGGCGGCTGGGTGTCGCGCAGCATCCGCTGGATGCCGGTGAGCCCCGCTCGCCGCAGCTCGGACGGGTCGAAGGGCAGGGCGCCCGAGAGCAGCTCGTAGAGCATCACGCCCAGCGAGTAGATGTCGGTCGTGGTGTCGACGCCGGCGCCCGCCAGCTCCGCCTGCTCGGGGCTCATGTACTCCGGCGTCCCCACGACCAGCCCGTGCTGGGTCATGAGCGTCATCTCGGACAGGTCGCCGCGCGTGGCCTTGGCCACGCCGAAGTCGATGACCTTGGGCTGCGGCCGGCCGTCCACCTCGGCCACCAGCACGTTGGTGGGCTTGAGGTCGCGATGGATCACGCCCTTCTGGTGCGCGTGCTGCACCGCCGCGCACACCTCCCGGAAGAGCGTGAGGCGCGCGCGGTTGTCGAGCCGCTTGTCGTCGCAGTACGCCGTGAGCGTGGGGCCGCCCACGTGCTCCATCACGAAGAAGGGCCGGCCGCCCATCGTGGTGCCCGCGTCCAGCACGCGCGCGATGCCGGGATGGTCCATGAGCGCCAGCAGGTGGCGCTCGGACTCGAAGCGGGCCACCACCTGGCGGCTGTCCATGCCCAGCTTGATGACCTTGATCGCGACCTGGCGGCGGAAGGGCTGGTCCTGTTCGGCCAGGTACACCGTGCCCATGCCGCCTTCACCGATGGCGCGCACGATGCGATAGGGCCCGATGCGCTCGCCGAGGTCGGGGGAGGAGGTGGCGCCGGGAGCCAGGGGCAGGGTGGGGTTGCCGGTCTCGTCCGCGCTCACGCGCACGTCTCCGCGAATGGAGCCAAGGGGGTCACGTGGGAGGGGAGAGAGTACCACCTGGAGACCGGTTGCGGCCCCGCGGCTCGCCCCGTGACAATGCGCGCATGAGGCAAGCGTGGGGAGCGGTGCTCTGCGTGGTGGCGTACGCGGCCGGGGGCGGCGCCGACGAGCCGACGGCCAGCCTGCTGGAGACGCCGGCGCCGCTGGTCACGGCGCTGCGGGACCGGTTCGGGCAGGACCTTCGCGTCCTGCGCCTGATCGTGCGGCCCGACGGAGCGGAGATCGAGGTGCAGGATCCCGCGAATCCGTCCCACGTGGACCGCTACGAGTTCGAGGATGGCGTCCTGGGCGCGCCCGAGCCGGTGCAGGTCGGCCGCAACCAGAAGGAGCTCAGGGCGCGGCTCTTCGCGTTCGCGGAGGTGGACCTGGAGGTCGTCCCCCGTCTCCTCCCCGATGCCGTCGCCGCTGCCCGCACCGAGCAGGCGCGGACGACGCACGTCTCGATCGAGCGGCTCGAGAAGGGCGACGAGTACACCAGCTGGAGCGGACCGCTGATCTGCGTGACCGTCAACGGGCCGCGCGGCGGCGCGCTCGTCGAGTACAAGCCGGACGGCAAGCGCAGGGGCGTGACCCGCTGGTGACGCCCCTGCGCCGCGAGCCGGGCTAGGCCTCGCGCAGCGCGGTCGTGATGGGCATGCGCGCGCCGCGCCAGGCGGGCAGCAGGCCGCCCACCACGCCCATGACCACCGCGAAGAGCATGCCGATCGTGAGGATGGGCGGCGTGATCTGGAACGCGAACGCGATCTCGCTGAAGCTCTGCGTCTGGCCCGTCCCCGTGGAGAAGCCGTTCATGGGGAAGGCCAGCAGGCAGCCGAGGACGCCAGCGATCACCGCCAGGAACACCGACTCCATCATGAACGAGAGCAGGATCGAGGTCCGTGAGAACCCGAGCGCCCGCAGCGTGCCGATCTCGCGGGTGCGGGCGGCCACGATCGCGTACATGGTGTTCATGGCCCCGAACACCGCGCCGATGCCCATGATGATGGCCACCAGCGACGCCAGGCCCTTGAGCGCGCCGGCCGTCGGCCCCGCCTGGTCCGCGTAGTACTTCCGCTCCGACAGGGCCTGCAGCTGCATCTGCGGCTGGTCGCGGATCCAGCGGTCGAGCGCGGGGATGTCCTGGGGGTCCTTCATGCGCACGACCAGCGAGTTGGAGCCGGGGCCGCGCTGGAACAACGCGCCGATCACGTCGTAGTCGCCCCAGATCTCGCTCTCGAACGCACCGCCGTCGTTCGTGAAGATGCCGACGATCTTGAACTCCTTCTTCTGGTACTTCACGGTCCCGCCCAGGTGCATGCCCTGGATGCGGTCGGTCAGCCGCCGCCCCACGATCACCTCGTCCAGCCCGGGCGTGTACTTGCGTCCCTCGACGACCTCGATGCCGCCGCGCACCTCGTAGGCCCTGGGCGGCACCGCGCGGAAGGTCACGTTGGTCGGCTGGCCGTCCGTGACCTTGGGCGCGCTGATGACGATCACCCAGTCCCAGGAGGCCAGCGGCTGGCCGTCGGCTCCCCGCGCGACGCGGTCGTCCACGATGATCTGGTTCCGCTGGTCGAGCGGCACGCCCGACGTCAGCTCGGACGCGGAGCCCCGCTGCACGATGATCGCGTTGTCGTCGCGGCCGGTGGCGCGCAGCGCCAGGCGGAAGCCCTCGGACATCGACATGATGACGGTGAAGACGGCCACCACCATCGCGATGCCGACGATCGCCAGCAGCGTCACCTGCCAGCGCTGGCGCACGTTGCGGATGTTGTAGGAGATCGGGACCGCCACGTTACACCGTCCTCAGCATGTCGGTGATCTTCGACCGGTACGCGTTGTAGGCCGGCACGAACCCGGCCGCCAGCCCCAGCAGGAGCGCGACCGCGAAGCCCATCGCGGCCACCGGCGGCGGGAGCGCGAGGCTGGACAGGCCCATGCCCGCGAGCACGTCCTTGATGACGGGCGCCTTGGTGAGGAAGAGGATGAGGCCGCGGCTGCCCAGGATGCCGAGCGCCCCTCCCAGGGCCCCGAGCAGCAGCGCCTCGGCGACGATGAGGCCCATCACCTGGGCGCTGCCGAAGCCGAGCGTCTTCAGCACCGCGATCTCGGTCCGCCGCTCGCGCACCGCCATGCTCATCGTGTTGGCCGTCACCAGCAGGATCGTGAAGGACACCGCCAGCCCGATGGTGTTGAGCAGCAGCGCCAGGTTGCCGGCCATGGAGATGAAGCCGGCCGCGAAGGCCTGCTCGGTCTCCGTGTGCGTCTGGGCGTCCGAGTTCTCGAAGAGCGCGTCCACCGCCTTGCTGATCGTGCCCGCCTGCTCGGGATCGTCGATCCCGATGGTGTAGGTGCCGGCGCCGATGCGCTGGCCGGTGCCCTCGTAGAGGTACTTGTAGTGGAAGTACATCAGGTTGGTGTCCGTCTTCGGGTGCTTGACCGGATCGGTGTCGATGATGCCGCGCACGATGAACTCGAACGGGCCCGACGACTTGCGGTAGGGCGGGATGAAGCTCTCCAGGAAGAAGCGGTCGCCGATCTTCCACTTGTACTTGTCGGCCAGCTTGCGGCCGATCATCGCCCCCTGCAGGTCCGACATGTACTGCCGGAACTCCTCGGGGTTGATCTGGTACTCGGGGTAGAGCGGGAAGAACTTCTCGGAGTCCACGGCCATGCTGGGGATGAACTTGCTCCAGTCGGTCGTGGCCTCGGCGCCCTCGTCGGCCTTCGTGTCCTTCTCGGCCGCGCCTTCCTTCTCCGCCGGCAGCGAGCCGCCGAACCAGGCGGTGGTGGCCACGCCCTTGACGCCAGGCACCGACGCGATCCGGCCCGCGTAGGACAGGGGCAGGTTGAAGACGAGGCTGACGCCGTGGCGCGTGATGAGGCGGTTCGCGCTGGTCCCCTCCAGCAGGCCGTTGATCTCGTGCAGGACCGTCTGCAGCGTGCAGAACAGGAAGATGCAGAGCGACATGGCCAGCACGGTGGAGCCGGTACGGATCCAGTTCCGCTTGAGGTGCTTGAAGATGAACGGGAGGAACTTCATCGCTTGCTCCGCTTCTCTTGACCGCGGCTAACCGGCCAGCACGCCCTTCTCGAGGTGGTGCTGCGTGTGCGCGCGATCGGCGGCGCGCGGATCGTGCGTCACCATCACGATGGTCTTCTTGAACTCGCGGTTCAGCGTCTCCATCAGCGCCAGGATCTCCTCGGCGCTGCGGCTGTCCAGGTCGCCGGTGGGCTCGTCCGCCACCAGCACCTTGGGATCGGCCACGATCGCGCGCGCGATGGCGACGCGCTGCTCCTGTCCGCCCGACAGCTGGCGGGGATAGTGCGAGGAGCGGTCGGCCAGGCCCACCACCTTGAGCGCGGTCAGGGCCCGGTCGCGCCGCTCGCGCTTGCCGAGGCTGGTGAGCAGCAGCGGCAGCTCCACGTTCTCGACGGCCGAGAGCACGGGGATCAGGTTGTAGAACTGGAAGATGAAGCCCACGCTGCGGCTGCGCCACCTGGCGAGCTCGCTCTCGCTCAGCTTCGCGACGTCCGTGCCGGCCACGATCACCTGGCCCGACGTGGGCCGGTCGATGCCCGCGACCAGGTTGAGCAGCGTGGTCTTGCCGGAGCCGGACGGCCCCATGAGGGCCACGAACTCACCCTCGGGCACCTGCAGGCTGATGCCGTTCAGGACCGTCAGCTCCTGCGTGTCCCGCTTGTACGTCTTGACCACGTTCCGGACGTCCACCAGGGCGTCCGCCGTCCTCGCGACCGGATGCAGTTGCGCGCTCATCGTGTCGTTCCTCAGCTCTTGACCTTCACTTCGTCGCCGTCCTTCAACGACTCCGGCGGACGCGACACCAGGATCTCGCCGCCCGACAGGCCCTGCTTGATCGTGTAGCGCCCCTGGCGCTCCGGACCGGCCACGATGGGCCTCTCCTTCACGACCATGTCGCGCAGCTCGAACACCACCTGCTTACCGTTGCGCGTGACCACGGCCTCCGATGGCACGGTCACCGCGGGCGGCGGCGGCGCGGCACCCTCCGCGGCCTTCTGCTCGCGCTCCAGGAAGGTGACCTTGGCACTCATCTCGGGCTTCAGCTTGGGGTCCTTGTCCAGGATCGTCACCTTCACCTGCACGGTCGCCTTGGTGCGGTCGGCCGTCGGGATCACCTGCCGCAGCACCGCCTTGTACGTGTCGCCGGGAAAGGCCTCGACCGTGACCTCGGCCGGCTGCTCCTCGGCCAGGCGCGCCACGTTGGCCTCCGCCACGTCCGCTTCCACCTCGAGCGTGGCCAGGTCCGCCAGCGCGACGATCGCGCCCGAGGAGGTCGACAGGTTCACGCCGGGCGGGATGGGCGCGACACTCTCCCCCACCTCGGCCATCTTCTTCACCACCACGCCGCTGAACGGGGCGCGGATGAGCGTGTTCTGCAGCTGCGCCTGCGCGAACTCCAGGTCCGCCCTGGCCTGCGCGAGGCCCGCCTCCCCCACCTTCACCCGGCTCTGCGAGGCCTCCAGCTCGTCGCGCGAGAGCACGTTGTCCTTCGCCAGGTTCTCCGCCACGCGCGTCTGCCGGCGCGCCTCCGCCAGGTCCGCCTCGGCGCGCTGGACCTGCGCCCGCGCGCGCGACACCTGGGCCTCGTAGTCGACGCTCTCGAGCCGCGCGATCACCTCGCCCTCGCGCACCTTGCTGCCTTCCTCGACCTTGAGGTCCGCCAGGCGCCCCTGGATCTTCGCGGACACGACCGCCTTGCGACGCGCCACCACGTACCCCGACGCGGTCAGCACCGCCGAGCCGGCGGTCGGCTGACCGGCCTGGCTCACCTGTGCGCGCACCGTCTGGACCTCCGGCGAGGCGAAGGACTGGCGGATGCGCAGGGCATACAGGGCGCCCAGGATCAGGACCACGGGGACGAAGAAGAGCAGCGCCTTGCGGCGCCAGGGGCTGCCGGGGGGCGGCTCGCGGTCGATCCGGAGAGACGCCAGCTCACCCTTCAGATCTGTCATATATGCGTCACACCTCCCGTTGCCGGAACTGGGGATGATATCACCCGGTGCCCACGCTCATCTTCCGCTCGTCGGGGGAACCCCTCCTCGCTACCAACGAGGAGCCGAATACGGCTCCTCAGGACCGGACGAGCGCGGGCGGGCCGCGGTTCCCCGATACCGGCGAACGCCGGGTATACTCCGGCGAATCTCAATAGATCCTATGTGGCTCCTGTACCTGCTGGCGCTGATCCTCGGCGGCGGGATCCTGCTCGTGCAGCTGCTCGCGGGGTCCGATCACCACGTCGACCACGGTGCGCTCGAGCACTCGGAAGGCTCCCATCCCGACGCGGGGCCGGGAGTGCTCTCGATCCGCTCGGCCACGTACGGCCTCTTCACGTTCGGCGTGGTGGGCGGCGCGCTGCACGTGCTGCGGCTGGCGTCGCCGGGCCTCGCGCTCGCGGGCGGGCTGGTGACCGGCGCGCTGACGACGTTCTTCGTGGGC
>JAICEW010000306.1 GCA_025923995.1 Vicinamibacteria bacterium
AACAGCCGCGCTCCCGCGCGGCCGTTGACCTTCTCGCCTCTTCGCGCTTCGCGCTCGAGGCTTAGTTGGTCAACAGCCGCGCTCCCGCGCGGCCGTTGACCTTCTCGCCTCTTCGCGCTTCGCGCTCGAGGCTTAGTTCCAGCTGAACTTCAACCCGAGCTGGATCTCGCGCGGCGAGCGGGTCGACGTGATCTGGCCGAAGTTGCCCGTCGAGGCCGCGCAGCTGGTCGCCGTCGTCGCCACCGTGCAGACGTTCTGGATGCCGTTCGGGTCGAGCTGCGTGTGGTTGAACGCGTTGATGAAGTCGGCGCGGAACTGCAGGCGCGTGGTCTTCGAGGTGTACCAGTTCTTCGAGAGGGTGATGTCCCACTGGTTCACGCCCGGCAGCCGGAACTCGGCGCGTCCGGTGTTGCCGTACCGTCCGTCCGCGGGCGGCGCGAACGCCGCCGGGTTGAACCAGTACACGCCGCCCGTCGGGTTCGCGGGCAGGTTCGCGAAGGGGTCGCCAACCTCATCCACGCGGATGCCGCGGCGGCTGCCGTTGGTGGTGCCGTTCACGACGCGCGAGATGGGCAGGCCCGACCAGAACTGCGCGATGCCCGAGACCTGCCACCCGCCCAGCGTGTGCTTCAGGAAGCCGGTCGAGTCGCGGAAGAAGGGCAGCTCGTAGACCCAGTTCGCCGTGAACACGTGCGTGCGGTCCGAGCGGGCCAGGGCGTACTCGGCGGCCAGGTCCAGCGGGTTCTGCGGCAGGTCGAGCGCGTCGCGGTCGTTGGTCGCGTCCGTCTTGGTCTGCGACAGCGTGTACGACAGGCTGAACGTGCCCGCGCGGCCGCCGTCGTGGCGGAAGTTCACCAGCAGGCCCTTGTAGCGCGACCGGGCCGTGGTCTGGCGCCGGTTGATGCCCGCGAAGCCGACGAAGGGCCGCGCCGGGTTGACGGCGCCCAGCGCGACCACGTCCTGCGGCTGCGGCTGGTTGATGTCCACCGGCTGGATGAGGTTGTCGCCGCGGGAGCCGACGTAGCCGACGTCGAGCACGCCGCGGGCGTAGAGCTGGCGCTGGACGCCCAGGTTCCACTGCAGGGTGCGCGGCGTCTCGAAGGGATCGCTGGTGGCGATCAGCGCGAACGGCGCGACCGCGGTGGGGCCGGTGCCCGCCCCGGGGTTGGACATCTGCGTGTTCAGGACCGCCGGGTTGCTGACCAGCGGCGGGTTGACGAACGCGTTCTGCAGGAACGTGCCCACCAACACCTGGTCGTAGTAGACGCCGAAGCCGCCGCGCACCATCGTGTGCCCCGCGCCGCCCACGTCCCAGGCCACGCCCAGCCGCGGCTGGAGGTTGCCCTTGTCGGTCGCGTAGATGGTGTCGCCGTACGGGGAGTTCACGCCCGCCTGCACGATCCCGTTCAGGAAGTCTCCGCTCCCGACCAGCAGCGCGGTGCCGGCCGCGGTCGAGAACCGCGGCGCGTTGGCGCGAACGTAACGCGAGGGGTCGAAGTTGGTGAGCAGGTTGTTGGCGTCCGTCACGCCGGGATAGAGCGCGTAGCGGACGCCCATGTCCACCGTGACGTCGGGGCGCACCTTCCAGGAGTCCTGCAGGTAGAACTCGTAGCGGTTCCACCGGATGTCGCTGTCGATCTCTCGCTCGGCCTCCACGTACATGCAGGCCGCGCCGCACAGGCCGTCGCGGTTGCCGGTCAGGAAGTTCTGGAACGCGGTGCGGCCGCCGCCCGCGGCGAACGTGAAGCGGCCCTGGGTGACGCTGGTGGACAGCTCGCGCTTGGTCTCGAAGGAGATCAGGAAGCCGCCCTTGAACGAGTGGTTGCCGCTCAGGTAGCTGAGGTTGTCGACGAAGGTGTGGTTCTTGTACGCGTTGTCGAAGAGCTGATTGGCCCCCACCAGCCCCAGCCCGCTGACGTCGAGCGCCGGGATCAGGCCCTCGCGGTTCTCGGGGAACAGCTCGGGGACGGTGAGCCCGTAGTCGGTGCGCAGGTTGCGCGCGTTGTCGCCGTAGACCGAGGTGATCGCGTTGCTGGAGAACTGGTACGAGAACTCGTTCAGCATGTGCGGGCTGACGGTCGTGATCACCTGCCCGACGAACACCTGCCCCGGCACGTCCGTGAGGGTGGTGGCGAGGTCGGGCAGCAGCGTGTTGAAGAACAGGCCGCCCGCCTCGGTCGTCTCGGACATGTCGTGCGTGTAGCGGCCCATGAAGCGCCACTTGGGCGTCGCGTGCCAGTCGAGGCGCAGCACTTCCTGCCGCGTGTCCTGCGGGTTCGCGCGCGAGTCGACGTAACGGTCCGCTCCCAGGTTCGGCGCAGGGTACGCCTCCAGCAGCCGCACCGAGTTGGGGTCTCGCAGCGCGGGCGCCACGTAGTTCGGGTTCGTGGGGTCGTTCAGCCAAGCGGGGTTGACCGTCGCCGCGCTGGTCGACGTCGGCGCGCGGTCGATCTTGCGGAACTCCTGCGAGAAGAAGAAGAACAGGCTGTCCTTCTTGATGGGGCCCGAAAACGTGTAGCCGAAGTTGTGGTACTCGAGCGCGGCCGGCTTCTCGCGGAGGGCCACCTGGGCCGGGTCGGTCGAGCAGGCGCCGCCAGCGACGCAGCCCGCCTGCTTGCGGAAGAAGCCGTTCGCGTTCAGCGAGTCGTCGCGGAAGAACTCGTAGGCGCTGGCGCGGAACAGGTTGCTCCCCGACTTGGTCACCACGTTGACGATGCCGCCGCCGCTGCGTGGCCACTCGGCCGCGTACGAGCTGGTGATGATCTTGAACTCCTCGATCGACTCCAGGCTCGGCGTCGACAGCAGCGTGATGTTGGACCCGACGTCCACGTTCGACGCGCCGTCCACCAGCCAGTTGATCGCGTTGCGCCGGGCCCCCGCCATGGACAGGCTGACGTTGCTGGCGAGGCCGATGCCGACCTCGTCCGGCAGCGAGCTGGTCACGCCCGGCACCAGGCTGGCCAGCTGCACGAAGTTGCGGTTGTTGAGCGGCAGCTCCTCGACCTGCGTCGGTCCCATGAGCGTCTGCACCGCGGGGTTGGGCTGCACCATCGCCGCGTTGGCGGTCACCTCGATCACGTCGGTGAGCTGGCCCAGCTTCAGCGTGGGATCGATCTGCAGGCGGTCGTTCACGTGCACCGCGATGCCCTTGACCACGCTGGGCTGGAAGCCGGTGAGGCTCGCGGTGACCTCGTACTCGCCCACGGGCAGGAAGGCGGCCGTGTAGCGGCCGTTCTCTGTGGTCGCGAACTCGCGGGCCACGCCGGTGCCGACGTTGCGCACGGTGACGGTGGCGCCGGGGACGGGAGCGCCGCTCTCGTCGGTGACGGTGCCGACGATCGTCCCGGTGATCTCCTGCGCCAGCGCCGGGAGGGACCAGCCCAGCGTCACGATCGCGACGGCCAGAGCTGCACGCCACTTCATGGGAACCCCGCTTTCAATGGTTTGACCAATGCGCCCGTGAGAAGGTGAGAATGGCGCCCCAATTTGGACCGATCCAAAGATCGAGTCAAGCGAGCCATTTGCTCCAGGGAGGAGCGGCTACACGCGCGAGCGGCCGAGGCTCAGGAGGCTGCCCACGACCCCGACCGCCATGCCGCCCGCGACGATGAAGACGCAGACGTCGAGCGGCAGGAACACGACCGCGCGTCCCAGCAGGTCCGAGGCGGCCAGCGCGTCCCTGGCCAGCACCCGGAAGGCGGCCCACAGCAGGCCGACCGAGATGAGCCCGCCCAGCCCGCCCTGGATCAGCCCTTCCACCACGAAGGGGCCCTTCACGTACGCGCGCGTGGCGCCCACCAGGCGCATGATGTCGAGCTCGTCCTGCCGCGCGTACACCGTCAGGCGGATCACGTTCGAGATGGTGAAGACGCCGGCCAGGACCAGGATGCCGCCCAGCAGCGCGCCCACGCCGCGCACCAGGCGGATCGCCGTGGAAAGCCGCTGGATCCAGAGCAGGTCGTACTGCACCTCCTCGACTCCGGGCGCCTTCTCGAACGCGGCCACCAGCCGCTTCACCTCCTCCGGCGTCTCGCGGCCCGGCCGCAGCGTGGCCTCCACCGACGCGGGGAACGGGTTCTCCCCCAGGTCGTCGGGCAGCGTCTGCAGGTCGCGGAAGAGGGCGCGGAACCTCTCGAGGGCCTGGTCGCGCGAGATCACCTCGACCGACTCGACCGCGGGGTCGTCCTTGAGCCGGCCGACCAGGCTCTCCCGCACCGGCCCCTCCAGGCCGTCCGTCAGGTAGAACGTCACCTGCACCTTGCGGCTCCAGCGCGCGACCACCTCGTTCAGGTTGCTGGCGATGGTGAGGAACGCGCCCAGCACGAAGAGGCTGACCGCGATGGTGCCGACCGAGAGCGCGTTCATGAGTCGGCTGCGCCAGAGGCTCGTCGAGGCCTCGGCGAAGAAGTAGGCGAGCGCCCGGAGGATGATCATGGCGGTGAGCACCGCGCCCCGCGAGGCCCTTCGGACGCGGCGGCGGGATTATAATCCGTCGCCGCTGACGTCCATCACGGCAGGAGGCGCGCCCAGGAGATGTCCATCGTGGTCGGCATCGCGGGCGGCACCGGCTCGGGCAAGACGTCCTTCGCCGACGAGCTGCTGCGCCGCCTGGGGGAGGCCAACTGCCTTCCCATCGCGCAGGACGCCTACTACAAGGACGGCAGCGCGCTCGCACCTGCCGACCGGACGGCCATCAACTACGACCATCCGGATGCGTTCGACACCTCGCTCCTCGTCCAGGACCTGCGGGACCTCAAGGCCGGGCGTCCGGTCCCGCACCTGACGTACGACCACGGGACCTACTCGCGCCAGGTCCGGCCCGACCCGCTGCTGCCGCGCCCGGTCGTGATCCTGGAGGGCATCCTGGTGCTGGTGGAGGAGCCGCTGCGGCGCCTGCTCGACATCAAGCTCTTCATCGACACCGACTCGGACGTGCGCATCCTGCGGCGGCTGCGGCGGGACCTCAAGGACCGGGGCCGGTCCTACGACTCGGTGGAGAAGCAGTACCTGGACTCGGTGCGGCCGATGCACCTCGAGTTCGTCGAGCCCTCCAAGCGCTACGCCGACCTCATCATCCCGGAGGGCGCGCGCAACGAGGTCGCCCTGGAGGCGGTCGTCGCCCGCGTGCGCGCGATGCTGGCGGCCGGCCGCTGACGCGGGGCGACGCACCCGCACGCACGAAGACGCCGGCCCGGGTCGACCCGGTGCCGGCGTCTTCGCTGTCCGGCGCGACCCTCAGCGGTCGCGGAAGATCATCGTCGAGTCGAAGCTGAAGCCGTTCGCCGGGTCGAGCGCGACCGTCTTCCCCGCCAGGCCGCCGTAGCCCGCGGTGTGGGAGATGGTGATCGTTCCGCCCTGGCCGGACGCGCCGGCGACGGTCGTGGTGTTGAACGTGATGTTCTGGCGCGGTGTGAGGTTCAGGACCTGGCTGCCCAGCAGCGCTCCGTCCACGCTCCAGAAGTAGGCCGTGGCGGAGACCGGCGTGTCGAGCAGGTTCTGCAGCACCAGCACCGTGATCTGCCCGCCCCCGTTGTTGAAGCGCGGGATGCTCGTGGTGGTGTCGTAGAAGCGGACCCGATACACGTCGTCCGGCCCGCAGTCCACGTCGCAGGCCACGCCGCTGGCGGCGCTCTCGATGCGGATCCACTGGTCGATGTCCGCGGTGGCTCCGTTCTGCCAGCGCAGCGCCCGTGCGCGGCCCATGCCGACCGGCACCGCGTCGGGCAGCAGCACGGTGATCTGGTCGGCCGCCAGCCGGCGCACGCGCATCGGGACCACGTCGTCGGCCAGGTCGCCCGACAGCGCGTCGACGATCACCTCGTACGAGGAGTACGGCGCCTGGGCGAGCGCGAACCAGTCGACGTCGGGCGAGGTGACGTCCGGAGCGGCCAGGTCGTAGAGCGCGTTGGCGCCGTGGGTGAGCTCCACCGGCAGCGTGGTGGTGGCCGCGCCGTCGTTGTCGAGGATCGAGCCGACGGCCACCGGATCCGGGACCGACGCGAACGTGGCCGGGCTCAGCGTCACCAGGTAGGTCTCGGTCGGCTCGTCGACCAGGTCGTGCCGCACGACCACGTTGAAGGTGCGCGTGACCACGCCGGGCGTGAAGGTGATGGGCACGTTGGTGGCGGTGGTGTAGTCCACGTTCCCCGTCGCCGTCACCGGCGACGTGGAGTAGCTGACCACGACCGTGTTGGTGCTGGACGGGTTCAGGGTCAGGGTGTAGACCGCGTTCACGGTCCCGCCCGTGTTCGGCGGCTCCGTCATCGTCACGTCGCTGATCGTGATGGTCGGACCGTCGTCGTTCTGGATGGTGCCCACCGCGTTGAGGTCGTGCGCGCAGCCGGCGGAGCACAGGTTCAGCAGGTTGCTCAGCGCGACGTTGAAGGTCTCGTGCGTCTCGACGTTGGCGTCGCCCACCGCGAAGACCCGGATGCTGAGCGACTGCTTGCCCGGCGTGAAGGCGAGCGTGCCCGACGTGTTCTCGGGCTCGTAGTCCGAGTCCAGTATCGTCGCCGTCCCGTCGGACACCAGGTAGTCGACGGTGATGGTCTTGCCCGAGATGGCCGGGGTCGTGGAGTTGAATAGGCCGACGGTGAGGTCGCAGGCGACCTGGCCCACGTTGCCCTCCACCACGATGCAGTCCGACATCTTCACCGAGGGCGGGTTGTCGTTGTCGTTGATCTGTCCGAACGCGACCGTGGGCTGGTTGGGCGAGAGGTTCGCGTTGTTGGCCGACGTGAGCGTCATCGCGAACGTCTCGGGATCCTCGTCGAGCGTGTCGTTGAGCGTCGCCACGTTGAACGTGCGGGTGAGCTGCGTCGTGCCGGCCGGGAAGGTCACGGTGCCGCTGACGGACGTGAAGTCGACGCCGGGCACCGCCGTGCCGCCGCCTCCCACCGCGTAGCTGACCGTGATGGGGAGCGGGCTGCTGGTCGAGATGGCGACGGTGAACGTGCACTGCGCGCCTTCGGTGACGCCCGGCGGGTTGAGAGCCGGGTTGCAGGGCGTGATCGACGCGTCCGGGTCGTTCGGGTTCGTGCGCACGTTGAAGGTGTTGTTCGCGGGGTCGGGGTCGGCTTCGTTCCCGGTCACGACGCCCGTGTTCACGAGGAACGTCCCCCCGGCCGCGGTGGGCTGCGTCACGACCGTGGCCGTGAAGGTGCCGCCCGGCGTCAGGGAGCCGACGTTGCAGGTGATGGTGCGGTTGTTCGCGGTGTACACGCAGGTCCCGGCCGGCGACACCGACACGAAGCCGATGTTGGCGGGAAGCACGTCCACCAGGCGCACGCCGGTGGCCACCGGGTCGCTGACGGTGTTCGGGTTGCCGTCGCCCAGGTGCTCGACGGTGAAGGTGTACGTCAGGGGGCCGGAGCTCCACGGGTCCGGGCTGTCGGTGCCGGTCACGCGCAGGTCCGCGACCACCGGAAGCCCGTTGCGCACCTGGAACCGGTAGCGTCCCAGCGGCACGCTCCCCGGCGGCAGGCTGCGGCGGATGAGGCCGGTGCTCTGGTTGCTGTCCAGGAACGCGCCGTTCTGGGCGGAGCCGGGCAGCTCCAGGAACGTGCCCGGGCTGGTGGTCCCGTTCGAGTAGCCGACGCGAGCCGAGTTGCCTCCCAGGCCGCCCACGCCGCCGCTGGCCTCGCCCGTCTCCCACTGGACCTTGTCGTAGTTGAACTCGATGTCGAAGTCGCCCGACACGCCCGTCACCGGCGCCATGTTGATGAGCACCAGCTGGAACGAGTTCTTCTTGTCGATCTTC
>JAICEW010000307.1 GCA_025923995.1 Vicinamibacteria bacterium
ATGGTCACGTCGTCGACCAGGATCGCGGGCTCCTCCAGTTCGCGCCTCCTGCGGGGCCCTTCTAGCACGAGCCCGGCGCCTCCTCATCCGCTGGTCCATAATGGCCCTTCCGTGACTTTGCGATCCCTCGGCGCCTTTGCGCGACCACTGACGCTCGCCGCGCTTGCGCCCATCGCGGCCTGCAGCGGCGAGGACGCGACGGCTCCCTCGGGCGCAGCGCTCGCGGTCGCGTCGGTCGAGCCTCTCGCGCAGGCCCTCGGCGCGCCGGTGGACACCGCCGTGACGGTGCGCTTCGACCGCCCCGTCGACCGTGGCTCGGTCACCGCGCGGACCTTCCACGCGTTCGGCCGCAGCAGTGGCCCGGCGCGGGGCAGCGTCGAGTTCGGCGACGGCGACCGAACGCTCACGCTGCGGCCCGCGCGACCGTTCGCGGCGGGCGACCTGGTCACGGTGTTCCTGGCGCGCACGGTGCGCGCGCAGGATGGCGCGTCCCTCCAGCCGGGCGGCCACTCCTTCCAGTTCTGGACGCGCAGCGCGCCGTCCGCGCTCGACTTCGAGCCGATCGGGGTCATGACCACGCGCGCGGCGCCAGCCGAACGCACGCGCGCCTACGGCGGGCTGGCCACGGACCTGGACGGCGACGGCGCGCTCGACCTCACGATCGTGAACGAGGACTCCGCGGACCTGCGTGTGTTCCGCGGCCGCGGCGACGGGCGCTTCCAGGACTTCCTGCCGCCTGCGCCGGTCGGCCGCCGGGCCAGCCCGTCCGAGGCGGCCGACTTCGACCTGGACGGGCGGGCCGACGCCGCGGTCGCCAACATCGACGCGGACACGGTCTCGATCCTGCTCGGACGCGGGGATGGCAGCTTCGCGCCGGCAAGGACGCTCGCGGTCGGCCGCTTCCCACGCGGCCTGGCCGTGCTGGACGCGGACGGCGACGGCGACGTCGACGTGGCGGTGGCCCAGGCGCGCGGCAACAACGTCACGCTCCTGCTGAATGACGGGACGGGCCAGATGGGCCAGCCGGCGACGTTCGAGGCCGGCGTCACCGGCGAATGGGGGCTGGCGGCGGCGGACTTCACGGGCGACGGCCGGCTCGACCTCGTGGTCGGCGGCCAGGACCACCAGGTGCGCGTCCTGCGCAGCGAAGGCGACGGCCGCTTCACGCCGA
Organism: Vicinamibacteria bacterium; assembly: GCA_025923995.1. GTDB lineage: Bacteria > Acidobacteriota > Vicinamibacteria > Fen-336 > Fen-336 > JAICEW01. Next base: position 1,172 of record JAICEW010000307.1, read on the forward strand.
TGGCGCCGGTGGACGCGGGAGGAGAGATCTGGATGGTCACCACGGGGGACGTCGACGGGGACGGCCGGGCCGACGTGGCGACGGCGAACTCGAGCACGAACAACGGCGCGGTCCTGCTGGGCGACGGGCGCGGCGGGCTCCGGCGGGCCGGGACCTACGGCGTCGGCCCCTTCACGCTGGCGACGGACCTGGCCGACCTGGACGGCGACGGCGACCTGGACTGGGTGCTCTCGAGCTACGGCGGCTCCTGGACCGTGCTGGCCGGTGACGGTCGCGGAGGCTTCCGCCAGGCCGCGGTCGTTCCCGCCTCGCAGGCCGCGTCGTGCGCGCTGCTGCTCGACTTCGACGGCGATCGCGACATCGACCTGGCGCTGGTGGACGAGGACGCGGACGAGGTGCGGCTGCTCCGCAACCGCGGAACCCGATGACGAACGAGCCCCGTCCGCCCAACCGGCTGGCGAGCGCGACCAGCCCGTACCTGCTGCAGCACGCGCACAACCCCGTCGACTGGTATCCCTGGGGCGAGGAGGCGCTCGCCCGCGCCCGCGCCGAGGACAAGCCGATCCTGCTCAGCATCGGCTACTCGGCGTGCCACTGGTGTCACGTGATGGAGCGCGAGTCCTTCGAGAACGAGGACATCGCGGGCCTCATGAACCGCCATTTCGTGTGCGTCAAGGTCGACCGCGAGGAGCGGCCCGACCTGGACGACGTGTACATGGCGGCCACGCTCGCGCTCAACCACGGCCAGGGCGGCTGGCCCATGACGGTGTTCCTGACGCCCGAGCAGGAGCCCTTCTTCGCAGGCACCTACTTCCCGCCCGACGACCGCCACGGCCGCCCCGGCTTCCCGCACCTGCTGGAGCGGATCGCGGAGGCGTGGGCGACCGACCGCGACCGGCTGCGCGCGCAGGGCTCGGACGTGGTCGAGCACCTCCGCCAGGGTGCGACCGCGGCGCCCGGAGGCGCGCTGGGCGAGACGGAGCTGCGCAAGGCGGCCGCGCAGCTCGCCGCCGACTTCGACGAGCGCTTCGGCGGCTTCGGGAGCGCACCCAAGTTCCCGCCGTCGGGCGCGCTGATGCTCCTCCTGCGCCTGCACCGGCGCTTCGGGGATGAGCGCGCCTTGACCATGGTCCGCAAGACGCTCGACGAGATGGCGCGGGGCGGCATGTACGACCAGCTGGCAGGAGGCTTCCACCGGTACTCGGTCGACGAGCGCTGGCTCGTGCCGCACTTCGAGAAGATGCTGTACGACAACGCGCTGCTGGCCCGCGCGTACCTCGAGGGCCACCAGGCGACGGGCGACCCCTTCTACGCGCGGATCGCGCGCGAGATCCTCGACTACGTGCGGCGCGAGATGACGGCGCCCGAGGGAGGCTTCTACTCCGCGACCGACGCGGACTCCGAGGGTGAGGAGGGGCGCTTCTTCGTCTGGACGCCGGAGCAGCTCGAGGAGGTGCTGGGCGAGGACGACGCGCGGGTGTTCGGTGCGTACTACGACGTCGACAGCCGGGGGAACTGGGAGGGACACAGCATCCTCAACACGTCGCGGACCGGTCCGCGCGTGGCGAAGAGCCTGGGACTGACCGAGGAAGCGCTCGAGGCCCGGATCGCGCCCATGCGCGCCCGGCTGCTGGAGGCGCGCTCGAAGCGCGTTCCCCCCGCGCTCGACGACAAGGTCCTCACGGCCTGGAACGGGCTCATGATCTCGGCGTTCGCGGATGGCGCGCGGGTCCTGGGCGACCCCACGTACCTGGACGCGGGGCGGCGCGCGGCCGACCTCGTGCTCGGATCGTTGCGTCGCGCGGACGGGACGCTGCTGCGGAGCTGGCGCGCCGGGCAGGCCGGGATCGACGCGTTCCTCGAGGACCACGCGTACCTCGGCGAGGCGCTCGTGGACCTCTACGAGGCGGGAGGGCCCGAGGCGCTGCTGCACGAGGCCCTCGCGATCGCCGAGCGCATCCGCAGTGGCTTCGCGGCACCGGAGGGCGGGTTCTACTCGACCGCGGCGGCCGGCGAGGCGCTCGTGCTGCGTCACCGCGAGGGGCACGACGGGGCGATCCCCTCCGCGAACGCCAAGGCCGCCCTGCTGCTCGCGCGGCTGTCGGTCCACTTCGACCGCTCCGACCTGCGGAGCGAGGCCGAGGCCGCGCTGCGCGCCTACGGCAAGGCCATCGCCCGCCAGCCGCGCGCCTTCGCCTGGAGCCTGATGGCGGCGGACTTCCTGCTCGAGGGGCCGGTCGAGCTGGCCCTCGTCGGCAGCGGACCCGCACGCGACGCGCTCTGGCGCGCGGCGAGCGCGCGCTTCCTGCCTCATCGCGTGGTGGCGCACCAGGAGTCGGGGACGAGCGCGCTGCCGTTGCTCGCCGGCAAGACGCCCGTGAACGGCCGGGCGGCGCTCTACGTCTGCCGGAACTTCGCCTGCCAGGCGCCCGTGACGGAGGCGTCGGAGGTGGCCCAAGCGCTCGACGGCTGGTCGGCCGGGGCCGCTCCGGCCGCCTCGCTCGGGCCCGCCCCCCTCGAGGGACACGCGACCGCGGAGGCGACGGCGGCCTTCGCCGATCGCCACCGGACCCGTCTGCACCATGGCTTCGGGCCGCTCGGGAGCACCGCGCTGACCGTCAGCCGGCTGGGCTTCGGCGGCTACCGCGTCGACGACGAGACGCCGGCGCACCGCGCGGCCCTCGTGCACGCGCTGCGCTCCGGCTGCAACCTGATCGACACCTCGACGAACTACACCGACGGCGGAAGCGAGCGCCTGGTGGGCGAGGCGTTGCGCGAGCTGGTCGCGGACGGCTCGCTGCGGCGGGACGAGGTCGTCGTCGTCACCAAGGTGGGGTACGTCCAGGGGAGCAACCTCGAGCTCGCGCAGGAGCGCGAGCAGGAGGGGCGCCCCTTCCCCGAGATCGTGAAGTACGCGCAGGGCGTGTGGCACTGCATCCATCCCGACTTCCTGCGCGACCAGCTCGCGCGCTCGCGCGAGCGGCTGGGCCTGGCCACGATCGACGTGTGCCTCCTGCACAACCCCGAGTACTTCCTGAAGGACGAGCACGAGCGCAGCCACGGGACGCTCGAGAAACGGCGCGAGGAGTTCGACGGGCGGATGCGCGCGGCCTTCGCCTGCCTCGAGGGCGAGGTGGCGGCCGGACGCCTGCGCTTCTACGGCGTCTCGTCCAACACGGTCGCGGCACCCATCGACGATCCCGAGGCGACGTCGCTCACGCGCATGCGGGCGGCCGCCGGTCGCGCGTCCGGCTTCCGCGTGCTCCAGCTCCCGCTGAACCTGATCGAGGCGGGAGCCGTGCAGGAGCACAAGGAGCCCCCGGACCTCTCGCGCACGGTGCTGGAGGTGGCGCAGGCCGAAGGCATCGCGGTGCTCGTGAACCGTCCGCTCAACGCGTTCGCCCCCGCCGGCCTGGTCCGACTGGCCGACGTTCCAGACGCGGGCCCGGTGGCGGAGTGGGAGCCGCAGCTCGAGCGCGTCGCCGGCCTGGAAGCCGAGTACCGAAGCGACATCGCGCCGCACCTGCAGACGGCGGAGGGCGCCCTTCCCCCCGAGCACTTCTTCCGCTGGGCCGACGACCTGCGCGCGCAGGACGCGCACGTGCGCAGCCTCGACCACTGGGACCAGCTGGAAGGCCAGCGCATCGTGCCGCGCGTCTCGGCCGTGCTGAAGGCGCTGGACGACGGGCTCACCGGTCCGCTGGCCGAGAGCTGGCAGGCCTGGCGCGGTCGCTACCTGCCGGAGCTGAGGCGGCTGCTGGACACCGCGCGCGCCCGCGCCGCGTCGCGCAGCGCGTCCAGCGTGCGCGGCGTGCGGGCCGCGCTCGAGCCGCTGGTGGGCGAGCGGGCGGGCGAGACGCTCTCGCGCCTGGCGCTGTGGGCGGTGGCCAGCACGCCGGGCGTGAGCGTCGTGCTGGTGGGCATGCGCCGCGAGCCCTACGTCGACGACGCGATGGCGGTCCTGCAGTGGCCGTCGCTGCCGGATCCGGTGCGCGCCTACGAGCGCGTCGCCGCCCGAGAGGAGTGACCTCGTCCATGGTGGATCTGCTTCCCTGCGTCGAGGTGGGTCCCGAGGCCGGTGCCGACGGGTCCATCGTGTGGCTGCACGGCCTGGGCGCGAGCGGCCACGACTTCGAGGACATCGTGCCCATGCTCCGCCTGCCGCGCGTGCGCTTCGTGTTCCCGCACGCGCCGCGCCGCGGCGTCACCATCAACGGCGGGCTCGTCATGCCCGCGTGGTACGACATCCGGATCTTGAGCGACGCCGCGGGCAGCGAGCGGGCCGACCAGGTGCGCGAGTCCGGGGAGATGGTCGAAGCCCTGCTGGCCCGCGAGCGCGAGCGGGGCGTGCCCTCGCGCAAGACCGTGCTGGCGGGCTTCAGCCAGGGCGGCGCCATGGCCTTGTACACGGGCGTCCGCCACGCGCACCCGCTGGCCGGGATCATGGTCCTGAGCGGATACGAGGTCCTGCCGTCCGAGCGGCCGTCCGACTCGGCCAACGCGGCGACGCGCATGCTCTTCGCGCACGGCACGTACGATCCCGTGGTGCCGGCGCAGCGCGGGCGCGCCGCCCTGGGCGCCTACGAGCCGGGACGCGAAGCGGTCTGGCACGAGTACCCGATGGGACACGAGGTGTGCGCGGAGGAGGTCGGCGACATCCGCGAGTGGCTGCACGCGCGCCTGGCTCCCGGGGCGCCGGCCGGCTAGACGGCGCGCCCCGGGGGACCCGCGGCCCATAGCGATCGCGCGCGCGCGTCGAGGGCACGCAGATCGCGGATCACCTCCACGCCGGGGCTGGGCCCGGGCGCGCCGTCCCCCCCGACGACCAGCGCGACGCTGCGCGGCAGCGTCTTGCGCAGCCGGCGGATCCGGGCGCCTGTCGCGGCCCCCCCGTTGGCCGAGGAAACCGACAGCCCGACGAGGCGCGCCTTCAGGTCGCGGCACACGGCGGTGACCTGCGGCGCGGGGATCTCGGTGCCGAGCGACAGCACCTGGAGCCCGGCCCCGGCCAGCACCAGCGCGGCCATCTGCAGCCCCAGGCCGTGCGACTCGCCGGGCAGCGTCGCCAGCACCGCCAGCGGCCCCGAGGCGCGGTCCTCGAACGGCAAGCGCAGCGAGCGGAGCAGGTCGCCCACGCGCTCGGTCAGGAAGTGCTCGTGCCGGATGTCGAGGCGCCCGCTCTCCCATGCCTGCCCGATCCCCGTGACGAGCGGAGCGATGCGCCGCTCGAGGAACGCGAGCGGCCCCAGCCGCGCCCAGTCCGCCAGCAGCGCACGCAGCAGCCCGTCCCCGTCGAAGCGCTCGACGGCGGTGAGCAGACCGCCGAGATCGTCCCTGGCCGTCTCGTCCCCTGGCGCCCCCTCCCGCGGATCGCCTGCGGGGGGACCGGGCACCACCCGCAGCAGCTGCGCGAGCTCGGCCTCGCTGGCGCCGACCACCTGCCCCGCGCGGTGGCCGCGCGCGATCGCCTCCGCGATGCGCCGCAGGTGCGAGACGACCGACACCGGGTACACGCGATGGCCCGACGGTCGCCGGACGGCCGGCGGGAACCCGTACCGGGTCTCCCAGGTGCGCAGGGTCTGCACGGGGATGCCGGCCGCGCGGGAGAGGGCCCCTATCGAGAGCAGGGGGCCCTGAACGGCCGTCTCCATCTCGTCGTGCCTCGCTTCGGATGCCGGTCCGGGGCCGGTGGGGGTTCTGACGCCGACCGATCATAGCGCGACCGGGAGCCCTGGGGCGGTTGCAGGGGCGTCTCGAGCGCACCCCTGGCCGCCCCGGCCAGGGGTGCCGGATCGAACGGGGAGCTACCTGGGCATCACGACGGCGTCGATCACGTGGATCACGCCGTTGCTGGCTTCGATGTCCGTCTTGGTGACGTTGGCGCCGTCCACCTTGACGCCGCCCGCCGTGCTGACGGTGAGGCTCTGTCCCTGCACGGTCTTCGCCTCCTTCAGCTTGACGACATCACCCGCCATCACCTTGCCGGGCACGACGTGGTAGGTGAGCACGGCCGTCAGCTTCGCCTTGTCCTTGAGCAGCGAATCCAGCGCGCCCGCCGGCAGCTTCGCGAAGGCCGCGTCGGTCGGTGCGAACACGGTGAACGGCCCCTTGCCCTTGAGCGTCTCCACCAGGCCCGCCGCCTGCAGGGCCGTGGCCAGCGTCTTGAAGCTGCCGGCGGCGACGGCGGTGTCGACGATGTCGGTCTTGGCCTCGCCCGCCGCGGCCGGGAGGGCGGCGACGAGCAGGGCGAACGGCAGCACGGCCAGGGTACGAAGACGATGAACGTTCATGACTTCTCCTTGCTTGTTCACGGCCTAGGTGGCCGGATTCTGTGGATGCACACGGGGACGGATCGGGAACGGGCGAGCGGCCGGCGCAGCGGCTTGTCGCGCGATGGCCCGGAGCATTCCCCGGAAGATCAGCGCGTGGACGGGGTACAGCGCGATCCAGTAGGCCCAGCCCGCCGGGCCGCTCGGTTCGAAGATCGCGGTCTGGCGGATCGTGCTGCCGCCGTCAGGGCGTGGCTCGATCTCGAACTCGAGCCACGCCCGGCCCGGCAGTCGCATCTC
>JAICEW010000308.1 GCA_025923995.1 Vicinamibacteria bacterium
AGCGGCGGGTAGTCCACCACGAAGTCGCGGCCGCGGTAGGACACCTTCCACAGCGGCTCGGTCCCGCGCAGCTGCGCCGTGAAGTGCCCGGGCGGGACCGCGTCCGCGTCGCCGAACACGCGCGCGACGCCGGCCGCATCGGCCCGAGCCGTCCAGGCCTTCCAGTACTCCGTGTCCCACGAGCCCGCCGACGGGAGGAACACGATGCGCACCCACGCGCCGAACACGAACGCCGCGGCCAGCACGGCACCGCGCGCGAGAACGCGGCGGTCGGGCGCGAGGGCGATCGCGGCCACGATCGCGGCCGCCGCGGGCGCGAGCCAGACGGCCGCGCGCAGCGGGCTCAGCGCGTCCAGCATCGGCATCGCGGCTGCCAGGAGCAGCGCCGAGCTCACGAACGCGAGCGCCAGCGCGTCGCCCCGGCGCCGCAGGGCCAGGACGATCGCGGGCGGCACGAAGAGCGCCGGCAGCAGGCGCATCCAGCGCGACGCGCCGGCATCGACCTCGATCCCGCCGACGCGCACCGGCGCGCCCTGTGCGCGCAGCTCCAGCCGTGCGCCACGTGTCCCGCTGCGCGGGATGCGCGCGGCGATGCCTCCCGCCTCGATGCGCGCCCTCTCGAGCGGGCCGCCGTCGACGCCGATCCCGAGCGCCGCCGGGCCCGGATCGACCGGCACCGCCTCCACGAACAGCGGACGCATGCGGTCGCGTGGCAGGCCGGGGAGCACGACGGCGGCGCCGTCGCGGAGCGTGCCATCGGCCTGCGGGCCGCGTACGAGCGCCCGCCAGGCGAACGTGCCGGGCTCGATCCGCAGCGGCGTGTCGCGAACGACGGCGGCGACCGTGAGGGCCAGCAGCGCGGGGACCGCGGCGGCGGCGGCGCGGAGCGGCCACGGCGCGGACATGCAGGCGGATTGTACGGCCTGCCGCTTCTTGACACGCGCTTCGCGCGGGACGTAGCGTGCCGTCCTCCCGATGCGCGCGTCGACGGGCCTCCTCCTCGCGATCACGGTCGGCGCGGCGTGCAGTGGCGGCCCCGCCCGCCAGGAGCCGCCCCCGCGGCCGTCGATCGTCCTGATCACCCTCGACACCACGCGTGCCGACGCGATCGGCCCCGAAGCGCGCGGCGTCGAGACGCCCGCGTTCGACGCGCTGGCCGCGCGCGGGCTTCGATTCCGCCAGGCCTACGCGACCGCGCCCGAGACGCTGCCGTCGCACGCGTCGATGATGACGGGCCTGTACCCGGGCGGCCACGGCATCCACGAGAACGGACGTGTCCTGTCGAGCACGCACGCGGTCCTCGCGGAGCGCCTGCGGGCCGAGGGATATCGCACGGCGGCCTTCGTGTCGAGCTTCGTGCTGGCCCGCCGCTTCGGCCTCGCGCGCGGCTTCGACGTCTACGACGACGCGACGCCGGCGGGCCAGTCCGAGCGCACGGCTCGCGAGACGACCGACCGGGCGATCGAGCACCTCCGGTCGGCGCCCGGCCCCTGGTTCGTCTGGGTCCACTACTTCGACCCGCACGCGCCCTACGTGCCGCCCGAACCCTGGCGCAGCCGGTACGCCCTGAAGCCGTACCTGGGCGAGGTCGCGGCGATGGACGAGCAGCTCGGCCGTCTGGTGTCCGAGATCGAGAAGAGGGCCCCGGCCGCGTTCGTCGTCGCGGCCGACCACGGCGAGGGGCTCGGCGACCACGGCGAGCCGCAGCACGGGAGCCTCCTCTACCAGCCCACGATGCACGTCCCGCTCGCGATCGCGGCGCCGGGCGTGGCCGCGCGCGTCGTGGACGAGCCCGTGAGTACGCGCCACGTGTTCCACACGGTGCTCGACCTCGCCGGCCTGGGCGCGGCCGACAGCCTGCGCGCGCCGAAGGGCGCGCTCGTGCTGGGCGAGGCCATGAAGCCGTTCCTCTCGTACGGCTGGCGCCCGCAGGTCATGGCCGTCGAGGGGTCGCGCAAGACGATCCTCGCCGGGCGGATGGAGACCTACGACGTGGCGGCCGATCCCGCGGAGGCGCACGAGCTGGGCGACGTCGCCTCGCGCGCGGTCCGGGACGCGCTACGCGGGTATCCGGTCCCTTCGCTCGGCGCGAGCGCGGCGCCAATCGGGGACGATGAGCGGCGGCAGCTGGCGAGCCTGGGCTACGTCTCGGCGGGTGCCACGCCTGTCCTGCGGCCGGACGCGCCCCGTCCGGCCGATAGGGCGCACCTGCTCGAGCCGCTCGAGCGCGCCTCGGGCCTCTTCGTGGCCGGCGAGTACGCGAAGGCCGTCCCGCTGCTCGAGCGCATCCTGCGCGAGGACCCGCACAACCTGGACGCCACGCTGCGGCTGGCCACCGCGCACTCCTTCCTGCGGCACGACGCGCAGGCGCTGGCCGCGTTCGAGCGGGCCCGCCAGCTCGCTCCGGAGTCGCCCGACGTCCGCGCCTACCTGGCGCTGCACTACGCGCGCGGCCGGGAGTGGCGACGTGCCCTGCCGATGCTGGAGCAGGTGCTCGAGCAGTCGCCCGACCGCCTGCCGGCCCTGGAGGCGCTGGCCGCGCTCCGCGAGCGCGAGGGACGGGCCGAGGACGCGCTCGCGCTGCATCACCGGATCGCCGCGCTGCGGCCGCCGGGCGCGGACGAGCTGCTGCGCACCGGTCGGCTGGCGATGTCGCTCGGGCGCACGCCGGCCGCGATCGAGGCGTTCGAGGCGGCGCGGGCCGCGCAAGGGTCCCGCTTCGCGCACGACCTCGAGCTGGGCGTGCTCTACCTGGCGGCCCGACGCTATCCGGACGCGCGCGACGCGCTCGACCGCGTGCCCGCGACGCACCCCGACCGCGCGATGGCGCTGTTCAAGCGGGCCCAGGTCAGCGTGCTGCTGGGCGAGGCGGACCGACAGCAGCGGATCGAGGCGGCGAGGGCCCATGCGGACCCCACCACGAAGGAGCTGATCGCGAAAGAGCGGCTGTTCCGATCGCCCTAGCGTGTCCTATCCCACAAAGGTGTTGACACCTCGCGGGGTCTGACGGGAACAGACGAAGCGAGGGTCACCGACCTATCCTTCCGAGAGCTTGTTCCTAGGCAAGCAACTCGCGGAGGAAGGCAATGACCCTCGCCGACAGCATACAGGGGCTTCGGCTGCGCACGCTCGAATTGGCCAAGCAGCTGGATAGCGTGACCGAGGCCTGCGAGCAGCTGGGTATCTCGCGCTCGCTGTTCTACCGCTGGCGCAAGCGTTTCGAGAGCTACGGGCCCGACGGTTTGCATCCCAAGCGAATCGCCGCCCGTCCGGGCCGGCCGTCGATAGTGACCCCTGAGCAGGAGCGAGCGGTCATCGCCCTGGCACTGGCCGGCCCGAGCTGGGGACCGCAAAGGCTGGCCGACCAGCTCCGCAGTCAAAGCGTCCGTTTGGCTCCCAGCACCATTCATCGGCTGCTTCGACGAGTGGGCTTGGGCACACGTCGTGAGCGCTTGGGCGTCATCGAACATCACAGCGCACGGACCGTCGGCCTGCTGACGGAGCGCACCCGCGAGAAGCTGCTGCGCGCTCGTTTCGGCCGCACCCAGCATGTGCAGGCCAAGATCCCGGGTGAGCTGGTCTGCTTCGATTCCTTCTACGTCGGTCGACTCAAGGGCGTCGGCTCCGTTTGGCAACTCACCGCCTGCGATGCCGCCTGCTCCTTTGCCTTCGCGCGCATCGTGCCCTGGCCCACCGCAAAGGCTGTAGCCGACTTCCTGCGCCAAGTGGTCGTCCCCGCTTACCGCTCCGCTGGCTGGAAGCTCAAGCGTGTCCTCAGCGACCACGGCAACGAATTCAAGGCCGACTTCGATCGAGCGTGCGTGGCCCTTGGAATCCGTCACACTCGCACCAAGCCGCGACACTGCTGGACCAATGGCTTCGTGGAGCGCCTGCAGGGCACCATCCTGCACGAGCATTGGCGCGTGGCCTTCCGCCGCCGCTACTTCACCTCCAAGCGCCAGCTCCAGCAATCGCTCGACAGCTTCCTCAGCTTCTACAACCACCGCCGGCCCCATCGCGGGTACCGCACCAAAGGCGCCGTGCCCGCTCAACTCTTCTTGGGAGTCGTACACTGATGGCCGTCTCTCGAGCAGGATCGTGTCAACACCTTTTCGAGACTGGACACCCTAGCGAAGGGGATCGGAACAGCCGCTGGCTCTAGAAGAGGAAGCGCGCCATGAGCTGGATGCGCCGCGGATCGAAGAACAGGCGCGGCGTCCCGAAGGCGGAGTTGGCCTTGCGCGGCTCGATGCTGTAGCCGGTCTGCTTGTCGAACACGTTGAACACGTCGCCCACCAGCTGGAACGTGCCCCACCCCTTCACCTTGAAGTTCTGCGTGTAGTTGAGGTCCACCTGGAAGTGGGAGGCCGAGCGGTGCGAGCCCGCCTTCTCCGCGTAGCGGTTGGTCTCCACGGTCGAGGTCGTGAGCGTGCGGTAGGGCTCGAAGCTCCACATCTCCCACGGCTGGCCGGACTGGAAGACGGTGAACAGCCCGAAGGAGCCTTTCCAGTGGAAGTCGCGATACCCGTACAGCTTCAGCAGCGCGGGACGGTCGCCGCGGAGCGTGCCGTCCTTGAAGTCCCAGAGCTGGCGGCCGGCGCCGTCGGCGATGTTGGACGAGCCGATGAAGATGTTGAGGTCGTTGTCGACCGTCGAGTTGTCCTGGTCGAAGTTGCCGTAGTAGCGGCTCCAGGTGAACGAGCCGCGCACCGACGTCTTGGCGTCGCGCCACTCGGTCTCGACCGTCGCCTCCCAGTGGCGGGTGTAGGCGCCGTCCAGCTCGGCGATCACGTAGCTGGAGCCGCTGCCGATCTGCGCGAGGCGCGCGGGCAGGTCCGCGATGTAGAGGTCGCGCGGGATGCCGGCGGGCGGGTTGAACGCGACGCGCGCGTTGTTGTTGGTGTCCTCCCAGAAGTGGTTCCCGCGGCGGTAGCGGCCGTAGGCCCGCGCGGCCCAGTTGCTTCCGAGCTCCCGGGCGGTGCCGAACAGGAACTCGTGGACGGCGCGCGGCGTCAGGTCCTCGACGAACAGCTTGCCCGACGAGGCCGCGACGGGGTCGGTCGCGAACAACACGCCGTTCTGGTCGAAGTAGGCGTTGATGGTGGTGGCGACGTTGCGGTCCCAGGAGGCGGCGCGCGGCAGGGAGCTGGCCGCGGGGTTGTACTTGGCGTAGCTCGCGTAGACGGTGCCCTTGGGGTTGTAGGCCCATGTCGCGCCCAGACGGGGCTGGATCATCTTGCCGAACCCGATCTCGTACATCTTGTACTTGCTGCCGGGCGCGGTGGTGAAGCCCGTGAGCGTGCCCGGCGCCTCGCGCAGGCCCTGGCCGTAGAGCGTGTCCCGGCTGGCCAGCACGCCCACGTTGAACGACCAGTCCTTCCACTTGATCGTGTCGTTGATCTCGAAGCTGAGCGAGTGGTACTCGGAGTGGATGGTGGGCGCCTGGCCCGTGCCCTGCTGCTGGAACGCGGCCTGGTAGAAGATGGGCGTGCCGCGGAAGTTCTGGCGGCCGCCGGGGACCGTGATCAGGCCCCAGCCGTTGGAGCTGCGCAGCAGGTCCTCCGCGTCCTCGTAGTACTGCACGCCCACGTGCAGGTCGTGCACCACGCTCGAGCCGAGCGTGAGGTTGTAGCCGATCTGGCCGGCGTCGCGGAAGAAGTCGTTGTCGTCGAACTGCAGGCCGTACCCGACGGTGCCGCCGCCGACGCGCTGCCCGTTCTGCTCGTACCCGTACCGGTTGATGATCGGCGCCACGAACGCGTTGTATGCCGTCTGTCCGCTCACCGGCACCGGCACCGTCATCCGGCCCTGCGTGTCGAGGCTGTTGATGTCGAGCCGCGCGCCGGGGGTGGGGGACACGGCGGCCGCCGAGATGAAGTCCGGCGCGCCGCCCGTCTGGTTCTCGAAGCGCGTGAACTTGGCGGTGGCGTAGCTGCTGGGGCCGATGACCCAGGACGCGTCCGCCGTGAAGATCTTGAGGCGGGACTCAGCGCCGCTGCCGGTCGTCGGCGACTCGTTGGAGAGGAACTTGTCGCCCGTCTCCTCGCGCTTCGAGTCGCGGTAGCTCACGTTCATGAGGATCGACTGCGTGGGCGTGAACGTCAGCTTGCCGAAGCCCTCGTTGCGCGTGCTGTCGTAGTCGGGCAGCTCGCCGTAGAGGTTGGTCGCGTTGTCCCGGCTCCGCTCGGGGCGGAAGTACGAGGCGTAGAAGTACAGCTTGTCCTTCACGACCGGACCGCCCAGGTTGGCGGTGATCCAGCTGCGGTCCTGCGCGTAGCGCGAGAGGGCGCCGCTGGTCAGGTCGGCCGACATGCCGGCGGTCTGGAGCTGGTAGCTGAGCTGGCCGTGGAACTGCGAGGTGCCCGAGCGGCTCACCGAGTCCATCGAGAAGCCGCCCGCGCGGTCGAAGTCCACCGCCCGCGCGCCGCCACGCACGACCGTGACCTGCGCGACGTCGTGCGACGCGGGCTCGCTGGACATGCTGCCGAACAGGGGCAGCGTCACGTTCACGCCGTCGAACAGGTACACGTTGTCCTGTCCGCTGCCGCCCGCGCTGGGGCCGCGGGTCTGGTCCTGCGTGTACTGCACCGCGGGGATGAGCTTCTGCAGGTCGCGATAGTCCTGGCCGACCGGGACCTGCTGGATCGAGTCGCTGTCGATGCCCGTCTTGAGCGTCGCCGACTCCTGGTCGACCAGCGACACCTCGGCCACGACCTCGACGCTCTCCTCCAGCGCGCCCACGCTGAGCGTCACGTCCGCGCGCGTGTCCTGGGCCAGCTGCACCAGCGCGGACCGCGTGGCCGTCTGCATCCCGGGGAACGCGAAGGTGAGCGTGTAGCTGCCCGGAGGCAGCGCCGGCAGGCGGTACTCGCCGTTGGTGACGGTCGTCGTGGCCCGCGGCCCGGGCAGGACGTTCGAACGGGCCTCGACCGTGACGCCGGGCAGGACCGCGCCGTCGGAGGCGGTCACCTTGCCGATGATGCCGCCCGTCTGCTGGGCGAACAGGGGCGGGGCGACGAGCGCGAGCAACAGCGCAAGCAGTCCACGGAACGGACGACGCGACATGCCAACCTCCCGTGATCTCATGAACACGCCGCCTCGAAGGCGCGCGGCATAGGGGCTTCGATGCACGCGTCGTGGAGGGCACGTCGCGTCCAATCTGATGGAGGGATTCTTGTCATGCGCCCTGCTCACGTCAAGGCGCGCCGGGATAGGGCCGGCCAGCGGTTCGTGTTAGGCTAGTCGGTCTCTGGGCGGCCACCGTTCTTTCCCAGGACCGCAAGGAACCTCCGCGGAGAGGTGCCGGAGTGGCCGAACGGGCCAGGTTGCTAACCTGTTGTAGGGGCTTATACCTCTACCGGGGGTTCGAATCCCCCCCTCTCCGCCAGCTCCTTCACTGCGTTCCCTCGCCTGTCGGATAGGGGCGGGATCCTGGATCATTCAGGCGCCGCCTTCAGCGGCGCCTGAAGGTGCGAATCCCCATCGTCCGGTCGGCCATCCACCACCGGAGCACGGGCATCGGCGCGTCGACGCCGCGATCGAGCAGCAGCGAGGTTCAAAGCTCGCGAGAGCCCTGAACCGCAAACGTATCGCACTGGCGGGCATCGCCGCTGTCGAAACCGCGGCGGAACCATCGCTTGCGCTGTTCGCTCGAGCCGTGCGTGAACTTCCTCTCGTCGGAATGGCCGAGGGTGTCGTCGCCGATCGCGTGCGCGGCGGTGAGCGCTTCGCTCAGATCC
>JAICEW010000309.1 GCA_025923995.1 Vicinamibacteria bacterium
GAAGGTGACCGTGAGCGCGGTGCCCGCGATCACCAGCTCGTCCGGCGCGGTGGCGATCACGAGCCCGCCCGATGGTGGCGGCGCCGCGGGCGCCGAGCCCGGGACAGGCACGATCACGCCGTCGGCCAGCGCGGGCGGCGCCCCCTTCTCGAACGTCGCGGAAAGGACCCACGCGCCGAGCCGCACCTGCTGCGGCTGGCGCTGCTCGGGGCCCTCCGACAGCAGCCCCGCCATGGTCCTGCTCCCCTGCCGCTCGAGGATCAGCGGCTCGAGCTGCTCGACCAGGCCGTAGCTGGCGGCCAGGAGCTTGCCGGCCGCCTCGCCGATCGACTCGATGCCGAACGGCGAGAAGCCCATGGCGTCCAGCGCGCCGAACGCGTAGAGCCCGTTCACGGAGGCTTCGGGGCTGCGCATGGCCTCGGGCACGAACAGCGGGTTGCCCGACCGCGTGTAGCGCCGCGCCCACTCGGCGAAGTTGGTGAAGTAGATGTCGGGCGCCAGGAAGTCGATGCTGGGCGCCCCCGCCCGCCAGACGTCGATCAGGTGCGGCAGCGGGCCCGCGCTCGGGTACTGGCCCGGCTGGTGCCCGGGGCGGATGAGCGCGGCGTTCACGAACATCGGCAGCGGGTGCTCCTTCTTGCCCGCGGCCGTCACGGACTCGGTGTAGCGCGCGAAGTGCCACGCCATGAACACCTCGTCCGCCGCCAGCCCCGGCCCGAACACGTCGCTCCAGCTGCCGCTCGCCTTCCCTCCGGCTCCCAGCCAGGTCGCGCGCAGCTCGGGCGCCAGGGCGTCCTTGTGGGCCGCGAGGTACGCCATCAGCTCGGACGGGACCGCCGCGTCGAACGCGCGGCCGGCGGCCGCGCTGTGGTCCCGGGCCGACGGGATCATGCCGATCTCGTTCTCGACCTGGACCATCACGACCGTGTGCGCGCTCCCGTCCGTCTCGCGCAGGCGCTTCATGAGGGCCGCGAAGGCGCGCGCGTCCACGTCGCGGTTCGCCGTCGAGAAGGGCGAGAGGATCTCCTGCGGCGTGCCGTCGGCGTCGGCGGCGCGCGGGAAGCGCTTGACGTCCCGCTTCACCCAGGCCGGCGCGTAGCACGACATGCTGTTCTTCCACGAGCCGAACCACAGCAGCACGAGCCGCATGCGGTGCGCGCGGGCCTGGGCGATCAGGCGGTCGACCGTGGTGAAGTCGAAGCGCCCCTCCTCGGGCTCGATCAGGTCCCAGTAGACGGGCGCCAGCACCGTGTTGAGCTTCAGCTCCGCCAGCTTGGGCCAGAAGGGCTCGAGGTAGGCGGGGTTGGAGGCGGTGGAGTTGCCCAGCTCGCCGCCGCGGATCAGGAAGGGCCGGCCGTCCACGATCAGCTGCACCGCGGTGCCCTGCTGGCGCAGGTGCGGCAGCGGCGGCTCCGCGGCGAAGACGGGCGCGGCGACGAGGACGCCGGCGAGGATCCACGCAGGGAGTCTCATGGCGCCCGAGTCTACGTGAGATCGGCGTCCGGAGACGCCGCCGCTTGACTCGCGGCGGTCGCGGCGGATGATGGGCGCGAGGGAGGTGCGGATGCGCATCGGGCTGGCCGCCGTGCTGGGGATCCTGGGAACCGCGACGCTCGGAGCGCAGACGGTCTCGGTGCCGAAGATCGACCAGACCACCTACCACTACGCGGTGACCGAGGAGCGGCGGAACATCTTCGCGGCCAACCTGGCGCTGGGGCCCGAGGAGCGGGAGCGCTTCTGGGCGGTCTACGACGACTACGTGAAGGAGCGCGAGCCGCTCGACAAGGAGCGCTACTCGCTGCTGGAGCGGTACGCCCAGAGCTACGCCACGCTCAACGACGACCAGGCCATGGCGCTCGCCCTCGCCTCCGGCCGCCTCCAGATGTCGGACGTCGAGCTGCGCCTCAAGTACGCCACCGTACTCAGGAAGAAGATGTCGGGCCGCGTGGCCGCCCGCTTCTTCCAGATCGACGACTACATCACGACCGCGATGCGCATGAACTCCCTCTCCGGCGTGCCGCTCGTGGCGCCGGGGCGCTAGCCGCTTGCCCCTGCGCGCGACGGCCCTCGCGTGGATCGCCCTGCCGCTCGCCGCCGGCTCGGCCGCCGCGCAGGACGCGCACTACTGGACGTACGGCTACGGCCCCGTCGGCCAGCTCACCGAGGGCGTGCTGGTGGGCGGCGTCAACGACCTCTCAGCCGTGTACTACAACCCCGCCGCGCTCGCGCTGATCGAGGAGCCCCGCTTCGTCTTCGGCTTGACGTCGGTCGAGCTGGCCAGCATCGAGGCGCCGGACGCCGCGGGGCGGAACCTGGACTTCGACAGCCTCGTGTTCGACATCGTGCCCTCGGTGGTGGCGGGCCGCATCGGGTCCGGCGAGGGGCCCAACCGCTTCGCGTTCGCGTTCCTGTCGCGTCACGACACCGACTGGGACCTCGCCTTCAGCGACACGAGCGTCAGCGCCGGCTCTCCCGACGGCTCGGCGGGGTTCGGTCGCGCACGCCAGCGCGTCGTGGAGTACTGGGCGGGAGGCACGTGGTCGCATCGCGCCTCTGCGCACCTCGCGTTCGGCGTGTCCCCGTTCATCGCCTACCGCGCCCAGCGCGCGCGGCGCGCGCTCACGCTGGAGGAGCTGTCCTCCGGCACGACCCGCGCGGTCTTCATTGCGGAGGAGAACGAGTACGACCACGTGCGTGGGCTGGTGAAGGCGGGTCTGGCCTGGCGTCCGGGCCGTGCGGAGCTCGGCCTGACGGTCACGACGCCCGGGATCAAGCTGCACGGCGCCGGCCAGTCGGCCTGGAACGCCAGCATCGCCGGGAACGCGGCCCCCCCGCTCCTCTCGGCCAGCTCGCAGGACGGCCTCGAGGCCACATACCACTCGCCGTGGTCGGTGGCGGGCGGCGGGACCTGGCGCGGGACACGCACGACGCTGCACACGACGGTCGAGTGGTTCTCGAGCGTGGCCCCCTACGAGATCCTCTCCCCCGAGCCCGCCCCGGTCGCCGGCAGCGCTGTCACGTTCCCGCTCGTGTTCGAGGGAGCGGCCGATTCCGTCGTCAACTTCGGCGCCGGCGTCGAGCACCGCCTCGGGCACCGCTTCACGCTCTACGGCGGCGCCGCACGCAATGCCTCGTCGTGGCGGCCGGAGTCCGAGACCCTCGCCGCGTGGGACCTCGTGGACGTGACGGCGGGCGTGAGCCTGGACCGCGGCGGCTCGCGCCTGGCGCTCGGTGTCGGCTACGCCTGGGGCTCGGAGGACCTGCCGCGCGTGATCACGCCGCCCGGCCAGGCCGGGTCGGTGACGTCCGCCCGCTTCAGCCGCTGGACGTTCTCGCTGGGCGGCTCGCTGGGCCGCGGCCGCTAGATCCCGAAGCCGATGTTCGCGTAGACGCGCGTGCCCTCGTCGCCGTGCGCGATGAGGCCGTGCGCCACCAGCCGCGTGGTGATCAGCCGTACGAAGATCCCGCCGCCGACCGACGAGTGCCACTTGTCGGAGCTCTCGCCCTCCACCCAGACGCGGCCGGTGTCGGCCAGGCCGAGGATGCCCACGCGCAGCGGGAGGATCAGGTTGAGGTTGAAGAGGCTGACCATCGCCTGCACGTTCCCGTAGGCCGACGAGTCCCCGGCGAAGCGGTTGCGCTCGTACCCGCGCACGGAGTCGCTGCCGCCGATGAACGCCGACTCGTGCCAGGGGTAGCGCCCCCAGTTCTTCTGCCCTCCGACGCGCGCGGCCAGCGTGACCTGGTTGGCCGGCTGCCAGTAGCCGGTCAGCCAGCCCGCGACCACCCCGAACGTCTCCTCCACGTCCCAGGCCTTCGGGTAGAGGCGCGCGTCGAGCTCGCCGGTGAGCCCCGTGTCGCGGAGGCTCGCGCCGGGCGCGTAGCCGGCGGGGCCCATGCCGGCCAGGAAGCGCCCGCGCGTGTCCAGCTCGAACCGGAAGCGCCCGCCCACCTGCCCGAAGTCCCCGAAGCCGTAGGGCTGCTCGGTGGCCACCAGCGTGCCGTCCGCGGCCCGGTTCTTCGCGAACTTGACCTCGGGTCCCAGCGCCATCCAGAACGTGCGCCGCGGGTTCTCGTAGGCGAACAGCGACGGGAAGCCGTAGAAGATCCTCTGGTCGGCCTCGGCGACCTCGTCGCTGATCTCGGGGCTCTCGTTGCCCGCGCCGAAGAAGTTGTAGTTCTCCGCCCCGTCCACGTAGGTCTCGACGTAGGTCGCGAACCCGGGCCGCGCCCAGCGGAAGTCGCCCTCGTAGCTGACCCCGAACGCGGTGCGCTTCGTCTTGTACTCGACCGCCAGGCGCTGCATGGTCGCGTACGGCTGCTTGCGGAACCCGTAGGTGTAGCGCGTGACGCCCATGGACAGCACGATGCCGGGGTCGGGCTCCCACCACAGCAGCGGCTGGTAGAGCATCAGCGAGCCGTAGTCCTGCTTGTCCATCCACGGCGTCTCTTTCTTGTACGGCACCCGCGTCCACTCGCGCGTGGTGACCGACGTCCCCGGGCCCTTGCGGACCTCGGAGGCCTGGACGTCGTAGAAGCGCGTCCCGCCGCTGCCGGAGTCGTCGAAGACCTCGGTGCCCGCGCCGCCCGACACCCGGACGCTGACGCCACCCCGCGGTCCGGTGGCCGTGAAGCGGTCCTGGCCGCCGTAGAGGTAGACGCGCACGTCCTTGGTCTCGGAGGGCAGGAAGCGGCGCGTGAAGTACGGAGCGCCCGGCGCCCCGCCCTCGCCCGCGAAGGACAGCTCGAGCGTGGCGCCTCCGTCGGCGTCGCGCGTCAGCCGCACCACGTCGTCGCGGTCCGTGCCCTGGACGTCCACCCACCGCGCGAGCCGTTCGTAGAAGCCGGTGGCGGCCTGCGGCAGCAGGTCGCGCCGCTGGCGCAGGTCACGCACCAGCTCGGCGCCGCCCGCGGCGAACCACTCGGGCGGAAGGCGATGGACGGCACCTTCGATGACGGCGTCGGTGAGGCGTCCCTGCAGGTCGCGCGCCGCCTCCTCGAACGCGCTCCGCGGGGTGCCGTTCAGTAGCCAGTCGTCGATCTCGCGTCCCTGGACCAGCAGGCCGCGCAGGTTGTCGTAGTCGTCGTGCCAGGCCACGAGCTTGGGCTGCGCGGAACGGGCGATCGTCATCAGCGCGCCCGAGAAGTTCGCGAACGCCTGGTCGCGGTCCTCGGGCAGCGGCACCACCTCGTCCTTCCCGGGGAGCTTCATCCAGCGCCACTGGCCGTTGTGGCGGTCCCAGTCGCCCAGGAAGAGGTCGAAGAGCCGTGCACGCAACAGCGCGGCCCTGTCCACCTGGACCTCGCCCTTCCTCCATCGCTCCCACAGCTCGGACGTCGGGAAGATCTGGACGGCGCCCTCGAAGCCTGCGTGCCCTTCGCCCGCCGGCGTCGGGTACTCGTCGATCGTGCCCGGCTTGCCGCCGAACTCCTCCCTGAAGCTGCCCAGCGAGGGGTCGTCGGGCATGAAGACGACGACCGGCGTCGTGTGCGCGACGCCGGCGGCCTCCGCCAGCGGGGGCACGACGAGCGCGGACCCGGGGTGGCTCGCGGTCGTCTGGTCCTGGAAGAGCGTCGCGGGGAACGAGTCGCGCCACTCGGGCGGAAGGATCCGCTTCGGGTCCTTGTCGAACGTGCGGAACGTATAGCTGCGCCCGTCGGCGCCCTTGAGCGCCAGGCCGATGCTCTGCATCGAGCCGACCTCGCGGACGGGCGTCAGCCCGCCCGCGTAGACGCGCAGGTCGAGGACTGGCACGTCGAAGGCGCTGGTCCAGAGCTTCCGGTAGCCCTCTCCGAAGTGCCACTTGAAGTAGCCGGAGCGGTCGTACTCCGGGCGCCCCGCCATCACGCGCCGGGACTCCGGCCCCGCCCCGGCGACCTGGTCGGTCGAGCCGGCGAACGCCCCGGCGGCTCGGCTCAGGCCGGCGAGCAGGGCGCACGCGCGGACGATCGTCCGGTGGCGCCCCATGTGACCCCGCGCAGTCACTTCACGCTGACGAGCACCGCCTGCGTATAGGTGACCTCGACCTTGTCCCCGGCCTTGAGGCCCGTCAGCCTCTTCGGGTCCTCCACCCGGAAGTCCAGCGTGCGACCGTCGTCGGTGAGGACCGTGATCGCGGGGATCTTCGAGTCGATCGCCTTGATCGTCACCGTGGCCGTGTCCTGCTTGGACATGGTGGCGCTGGGCTTGGCGCCCGTGCCGCGAACGAGCTTGGGATCGGACGCCGGCGGCGGTGTGGTGGGATCTCCCGGCTTGCGGATCACCATGGCCACCGACTCGTAGTAGCGAAAGGTCACCGTGTCACCGACCTTCAGCTCGTCGAAGCGCTTGACCTCGGGGCCGGCGTAGATCGTCTCCGACTCGCCGTCCTTGTCGGTGAGGGTGATCAGGCGGGCGCTGCGGTCGATGGCGTCGATCTTCGCCGTGACCTCGACGGCCGCCGTCTCCGCGACCGGCTTCTGCGCCTGCGCGACGACGGGCGCCGTCATCAGCGCGGCCAGCACGACGAATGTCTTCCTCATGAATCTGCCTCCCAAACCTGAGTGCCAATGAGCCCCACGGATCGTCCGCGGCGGCGGTCCGTCCATCCCAGCAGGCGACGCGTCACGTCTGCGAGCGCGCCCAACGCTCCAGCAGCAGCTCGATGTAGCGCGTGGCGCCGACCAGCCGCGCCCCGCGCGCCTGCTGGCGCCGCAGCGCCTCGAGGCCCGCGGGATCGGCGCCTGCCAGCTGCTCGAGATCGATCCGCACCGCGGACTCCCCGGCGGGAGCGGCTCGCTCCAGCTCCGGCACCTCGGACGCGGTCAGCCAGCCGTGGAGCGCGACCACGTGGCCGTGCTCCGTCTCGGTCTCGACGATGCGCAGGGTCATGGCGTTGCAGGCTCGCACTGCCATTGCAGGACCGGTGCCCGCCTGGGGATCCCGCGCGGCTCCGCGGGTATCCGCTTGTGGAACCGGCGGTTATGGGGATCGCGGGAGGGCCGGACGCGACCGGCGTCCGCCCCTCCCTGCCGGCATCCCGGCGCAGGTGCCAGCCCATGGGCACTCACGCTCCCGTCCGCGGCAGCGCATAGACCACGAAGACCTGGTTCTCGAACACGCTGGTGAGGGGGAGCCCGCACTGCCCGATCCTGGCCGCGGGAACCTGTCCGACCACGGCCTTCTTGCTGACGACCACGTAGTCCCCCAGGTGCAGCCGCTGGCAGTTGAAGACCAGGACGCTGTCGCGGCTCGCGAACAGGCGCATCGCGCGCGGCTTGAAGAAGACGACGACGCTGTCGGGCGGGGTCTGCGTGCCCACGTACCGGAACAGGTCGGAGCTCGGCGCGTCGAAGGGGCCCTCGACCGTGCGGCCGTCGCGCAGGTTGCGCCAGGCGAGGGTGCCCGACTGGAACACGAAGATCCCGGCGAGCAGGAGCCATGCGCCGCAGCACACCGCTCGACCGGCCTTCTGCCGGCCCTCCGGCAGCCAGCCCGTGACGGCGCGCGCTCCCTGGAACGCCAGGTACATGAAGATCGGCAGCACCGGAAAGATGAACCGTATCCCCTGCTTCATGGGCCACACGAGCATGAGCGCCAGGTACAGCGCGAAGAACAGGGCGAGGTGCAGGTCCAGCCGGCGACGAGCCCAGAGGCCGACCAGGAAGAGCAGGACCAGGACCTTGTAGGACGCGCTCCAGATCGGCCCGCTCCCGAGGAAGGTCCC
>JAICEW010000310.1 GCA_025923995.1 Vicinamibacteria bacterium
CCTCGGCCCGCGACGCGGCCGCCGCACGGCGGTCGCCGCGGTGCTCGGCCACCAGCGCCAGCGCCAGGTGCGATCCGCCGTAGGCGGCGTCGTGCTCGAACATCTGCCGGCCCATGAAATCGGCCAGCTCCCAGTCGCCGACCTCGCGGCCCAGACGGGCCATGGCCTCCAGGCGGAACAAGGCCTGGATCCAGGCGTCGGGACCCGGCAGCGCGCGCAGGTCGCGTGCGACGGACTCGAGGAGGCGTCGCCCCTCCGCGCGGGCGCCGTCGCGGAGCGCCAGCTCGCCCCGAAGCGTGTCGACCCAGGGCTGGACGTGCCCGCGTCCGACTCCGATGCCGACGACGAACGCGGGGACCTGGGCCAGCTCGCGATCGGCCGCGTCCAGCGACGCTCGCGCCTCCGCCATGCCCCCTTTGCCCAGGAGCGCGTGGCCCGAGAGCGCGTGGCTCACCGCGCGCGAGGCGGCCCACCGGCCCTGGCCCAGCTTCCGTGCCGCCGCGAGCGCCTCGTCCCAGCGCTGCCGCCCGAGCAGGAAGGCGGCCAGCTGCTTCTGGTCGAACTCCACGCGGTCGATGGCCGGCGGGAGCGAGGCCGCCTCGCGCATGACGGCCTCGGCCTTCCTCATCTGGCCCTTGTGCTGGTACGCCGTCGCCAGCAGGTCGAGGTTGTGCACGTGGTGCCAGTCCATCTCCGCGGGGATGCGCTCGGACGCGTAGTACGCCTTCTCCAGGTCGTCCGTCCGGCGGAACGCCGCGATGGCGTCGTCGATCCGGCCCACGCGCCGCAGGTCGTGGCCCCACATGTGATGCGCGTGTGGGATCGCCGGGGCCAGCCGCGCGTACGCCTCGCCGTGCTCGAGCGCCAGCGGGATCTGGCCGATCTGCTCGTACGAGTGCGTCAGGTAGTGGTGCGCGGCCCCGCTGTCCGGGGAGAGGCGCATCGCCTCCAGGTAGAACGCGGTGGAGGCGGCGCCACCGCGCTGGCCGCGTCCCGCAGCGGTGGGCTCCTCCGCGTTGCCGCGCAGGAGCCACAGCTCGGCGTCGCCGACGTCGAGGGCCAGCGCCTCGTCGATCGCCTTCTTGTACGCGGCGTGCTTCGCCGCGTCGGCGGCGTCGTCCATCGCGTCGAGCTGCCGCGCGCGGAGGGCGACGCGGCGCTGCTCGCGCGGGCTGGCCCGCGCGGCGAGCGCCTCCGCCGTCGAGAGGGCCTCGCGCGCGGCCCCGGGATCCTCGAGCCCCGAGTAGACGCGCGAGAGGCCGATCCAGGCCATGGCCAGCCCGGGGTCCACGCGCAGTGCCTGGCGGAAGGAACGCGCGGCCTCGATCCACACGTACCCGTGGAGGTAGTTGAGCCCCTGGTCGTAGAGCGCCTGCGCTTCCGCCGAGGCCGTGGTCACGGGCTCCCGTGCGTTGCCGACCCCGGGCCGGAGGGCGAGCGGCCTCTCCAGGAGCTCGCGGGGCACCCAGCCCATGGCCGCGCAGCCCGCGTGCGCGTCGTCCTGCGTCGCCGGGCCGGCGCCTCCCGCGCCCATCGGGTGCCGCGCGAGGAACGCCGCGAGGCCTTCCGCCAGGCCGCGCGGGTTCTCGAGTTGGAGGAGATGCCCCGCGTCGGGCAGCACGAAGGGCTCCACGTTCGGGAGCCACTCGCGCAGCAGGTCGTGGCGCTGCCGGTGCTTGTCGCCTGTCTTCGCTCCCAGTACCGCGAGCGCGGGCTGCACGACGCGCTTCGCCTCGTCGCGCCCGAACACGAGCTGCCGCAGGGCGGGCAGCTCCTGGCCGAAGAACCGGTCCGCGCCGGCCAGGGCGCTGTCGAACGCGCCCGGTACCGCGCGGTCGAGCGGAGCCCGATACCCGTCCCCGCACGTCCCCCGGAAGAACGTGTCCACGGCACCGGCCCGGTCGCCGGCGCGGAACAGCTCGATGGCGCGCGGGACCTCGGGAGGGCTCGGCACCGCCATCAGCGCCGGCTCCAGCAGGCCGAGCGACTGCACCGCGTCGGGGGCCTCGAGCGCCAGCTTGAGCGCGATCATCGCGCTCGACGAGTGCCCCACGACGTGCGCGCGCGGGATGCCCAGGTGGCGCAGGAGCGCGCGGCAGTGGCCGGCCTCCTGCGCGAAGTCGATGGGCCCGGCCACCCGGCTGCTGCCCGCGTAGCCGACGCGGTGGTAGGTGATCAGGCGATAGCGCCGCGCGAGGGCCGGCTCGGCGACCAAGGGTTCGTACCAGTCGACGCCGACGCCGTTGTGGATGAGCACCACCGGCTCGCCGGTCCCCCTGATCTCGTATTCGAGCTGGACTCCCTGTACGGTGGCGCGCTCCAGCGGCTTCGGGCGCGACGCCGGCCCGGGGCCTGCCTCCACCGCCGTGACGAGGCCCGCCAGCAGTATCGCGAGCTCGCGAGACATGGTCAGCGGCGCGTGGGTGCGACGACGAAGACGGTGACCGTCGCCTCGGTGGTGCCGCCCTGGAAATCGAACGCGGTCAGTGTCAGCTTCGCCGTCCCGGACGACGTCGGTGCCGGTGAGAACTTCGATGCGACGCTTCCGTCGAACCCCTCCCGCGGCGCAAAGGTGCCCGTTGCCTGAGAGTCGGCGGCGACGGCGAGCGACCAACCGACGCGACCAGCGTCGTCTATGATCCTGGCGGACACATCAGCGACCCGCCCGCCCACGATGATCTCTCGCGGCGTCACAGTGAAGTCCGAGATGGCGGGTGGGGCGTTCGGGGGCGGCGTCGGGACCACCGTCGGAGTCTGGTCGCAGTTCTCGATGAGGAAGCAGGCCTGTCCGAGGCAGGCCGCGATCAGAAGCCCTGTCAGCCCCGCTCGTTTCACGCGCATGTCGAACCCTCCGGCCCCCATGGTGGAGGCGCATGGCCTGGAAGGCGCAATCCGCGCGCCCGACCCGCCATCCATGACGCACGGGCTCCCCGTGCGCTCCGTCGATCCCTGCTACACTCGCGCGAGGTCTCGTGGCTTCCCTCGACGCACCGGGAGAGATCACCCGGCTGCTGAAGGCCCACCACGCGGGTGATCGCGGCGCCTTCGACCGGCTGGTTCCTCTCGTCTACGACCGCTGGCGGGCGCTGGCCCGCATCCAGCTCGCACGCGAGCGCCCGGGGCAGGTGCTGAGCGCCACCGGCCTGGTCCACGAGGTCTACCTCCAGCTCGCGAACGAGACGGGCGTCGAGTGGCGGGATCGGTCCCACTTTTTCGCCATTTGCATACGGGCCATGAGGCGCACCCTGGTGGACTACGCCCGGCGCCGCACGGCCGGCAAGCGCGGCGGCGGCCAGCGGGACCTGACACTCGACCCGGAGCGGTTCGCGGTCGAGCAGGAGGCGGAGTCCCTGCTGGCGGTCGACCAGGCGCTCGAACGCCTGGCCTCATTCAACGAGCGGCTCGCGCAGCTCGTGGAGTGCCGCGTGTTCGCGGGCATGACGGACGCGGAGACGGCCGAGACGCTGGGCGTGTCGCTGCGGACCGTCGAGAGGGACTGGCCGCGAGCGCGAGCCTGGCTGCAGAAGGAGCTGGGCTCGACGGCCCCCCCTGGAAGCGCGAGATGAGCGCCCAGCCGGACCGGGCCCGGGTCGACGCGGTGCTCGCGGAGGCGCTCGAGCTTCCCGCCGACGAGCGCGCCTCGTTCCTCGACCGCGCGTGCGGCGAGGAGGCGGGCCTGCGGACGGACGTCGAGGAGCTGCTCGGCCTGGCGTCCGCCGAGGACGCGCGTCCGACCAGCGTCCTGGACGGACCGCTGTGGAGGGCGTGGGCCCGCGACCTGGACCCGCCGACGGAGGCGGTGCTGGGGACGCGCGTCGGAGCCTGGCGGCTGGTGCGCGAGCTCGGCCGGGGAGGGATGGGAGCCGTCTTCCTCGCGGAGCGCGCCGACGGCGCGTTCGTCCTCACGGCCGCGCTCAAGCTCCTGCGGACCGGGACCGACTCGGACGAGCTGCTGGCCCGCTTCGAGCGCGAGAAGCAGATCCTGGCCCGCCTGCAGCACCCGAACGTCGCGCGCCTGCTGGACGGGGGTGCGGACGACGGCCGGCCCTTCCTGGTCATGGAGTACGTCGAGGGACGTGCCCTGATCGCCCACTGCGACGAGCAGCGCCTCGGCATCGACGAGCGGCTGGCCCTGTTCCTCGACGTGGGCCGCGCGGTCCAGCACGCCCATCGCAACCTCGTCGTGCACCGCGACCTCAAGCCGTCCAACATCGTGGTCACGGCCGACGGCGGCGTGAAGCTCCTCGACTTCGGCATCGCGAAGGTGCTGGACCCCGACGGCGGGCCCGACGAGCCCCGGACGCGCACGATGGCCCGGCTCCTCACGCCCGAGTACGCGAGCCCGGAGCAGGTGCTCGGCCAGCCGATCACGACCGCGTCGGACGTCTACCAGCTCGGGCTGCTGCTCTACGAGCTGCTGACCGGCCGCCGCGCGCACCGGATCGAGGAGCCGACTCCGACCGCGATGCAGGAAGCCGTGTGCGAGCGGCAGCCGGTGCGTCCGAGCGCGGTGGCCACAGCTCCCCTGTCCCGCAAGCTGCGCGGCGACCTCGACAACATCGCCCTCATGGCGCTGCGCAAGGAGCCGGAGCGCCGCTACGCCTCCGTGGACCAGATGATGGAGGACGTCGAGCGCCATCGCCGCGGCCTGCCGGTGCGGGCCGGCCGCGACACGCTGGGCTACAGGGCGTCCAAGTTCGTCCGCCGGCACTCGGCCGGCGTGGCCTCGGCAGCAGGATTCGCCCTGCTGCTCGTGGGGTACGCGGCGACCGTCACCCACCAGGCTCGCGAGCGGGCGCGCGAGCGCGACCGCGCGCAGCTGGAGGCGCTCAAGACGGCGCGCGTGCGCGACTTCCTCGTGGGGCTCTTCGAAGCGGCCGATCCCTACCGGACCAAGGGCGAGCAGGTCACGGCCGCCGAGCTGGTCGACGCGGGAGCCCGCCAGGCGCGCGAGCGGCTGGCGGCGGAGCCGGAAGTGCAGGCCGAGATGCTGGGCGTGCTCGGTGCCGCGCTGCAGGCGCGGGTCTCGTACGATCGCGCCGAGGCGTTGCTGGCCGAGGCACTGGCCATCCAGCGGCGGCTGCACGAAGACGACCATCCGGACCTGGCGCGAGCGCTCGACGACTACGCGGGGATCGTCAACGACAAGGGCCACTACGCGGAGGCCGAGCGGCTGGCTCGCGAGGCCCTGGCCATGCGCCAGCGCCTGGCCGGTACGCCCGGCGTAGAGGTGGCTCATGGCCTCGAAAGGGTCGCCATCGCGATCTCGCTCCAGGGACGATACGCGGAGGCCGAGCGGCTGCTCCGCGATGCCCTGGCCATACGCCAGGGGCTTTCCGGCGCACAGGACTCCGCGATCGGCGAGATCTGGAACCACCTGGGCGTCCAGCTCGGCAGGCAGTGGAGGCACGAGGAAGCCGAGACGGCCCACCGGACCGCATTGGCCATCAAGCGGCGTGTCTATCCGCCCGATCATCCCGCGATCGGCACCAGCCTCAACAGCCTGGCGGGCGCGCTGGGGAACCTCGGGAGGTACGAGGAAGCCGAAGCCCTGTTCCGCGAGACCCTGCAGACCCGACGCCGCGTCTTCGGTGACGAGCATCCCCTCGTCGCGAACGTCATCCACAACATCGGCGAGATCCAGCGGCGCAGGGGCCAGCCGGACGAGGCCGCGGTCTCGCATCGCGAAGCCCTGGCCATCCGGCGCAAGGTGTTCGGCGCGAGGCAGGGGACCGTGGCGATGAGCCTCCACTCGCTCGCCTGGGCGATGCGCGACGGGGGGCACGTGGCCGAAGCGGAGGCGCTCTTCCGCGAGGCGCTCCCCATGTTCCGCGAGGCGCGACACTGGGGGGTCGGCATGTGCGCGCTGAGCCTCGGCCACCTGCTCGTGTCCGCGGGACGGCCCGCCGAGGCCGAGCCGCTCCTGTCGGAGGCGCTCGCCATCCGGGTCGCGAGCGACGGCGACGCGAGCGCGGCGGCCGACGAGGCCCGGCTGGGACTGGGCCTCTGCCGCGCGGCCCAGGGCCGAGAGGACGAGGCGCGCGCCCTCCTCGCGCCCGCCCTGGAGCGGCTTCGGGACAAGCCCGAGGTCGAGCCACGGCTGATCGCGGATGCGCAGACGTCCCTGGGCCGGCTCGCCCGAACCGCACCATCTGGGACAGCGAGCGCACGAGATGGTGCGCGCCCGCACTGACCGCGTGGTGTGACCAATCGGACGATCGCTCCTTCCTTCAGCAGCTTGGGGGTCGTGCTGCGGGTGGCACCGGCGTTGCTGCATGGATCAGCGGGCCGATGGCCCCTTGTTTGTAAAAGGAGACACCCATCTCATGAAGAAGTTCGCGCTGTTGTTCTCGTTCGCGTTCGTGGCCGGCGTCGCCGTCGCGCAGGAGCCGGCTCCTGCTCCCGAGACCGGGAAGGCGCCTGCCGTCGCCAAGTCCGCGGACACCGCGAAGTCTCACGACCACGCGGCCAAGAGCCATGACGTGAAGGCCGAGGTCGTCTCGGTGGACGTCGAGAAGAACACCCTCACCCTCAAGGGAGACACGGAGAACAAGACGGTGCCGGTCGAGGGCAAGGCCATCGCCGCCCTCAAGACCGTGAAGGCCGGTGACAAGCTGACGCTCACCTGCAAGGACAACGACAAGGGCGAGCACCAGGCGGTCGTCGACATCAAGCCGTCCAAGATGTAACGACTCTTCCCGGACATTCATAGCCGTGACGGGGGCGCGCGGGCCAGACGGGCCCGGCGCCCTCTTTTTGCGTTCGCCCCCCGTTACCATCTCTACTGATGGAGCTGCGCCGGCTGGTGGAGCTGTCCGCGCAGGTGCGCGGGACGCCGAAGAAGCTGGAGAAGGTCGAGCGCATCGCCGCGCTCCTGCGCGAGGCGGGCGGACGCGACCGCGAGCTGCTCGCGCTCTACCTCTGCGGCACGCTCCCGCAGGGACGCATCGGCATCGGCTGGAGCACGGTCGAGCGGGCCATGGCGGAGCCGGCCGCGGACGAGACCGACCCGCTCACGCTGGACGACGTCGACCGCGCGCTCGACGAGGTCGCGGGCGCGAAGGGCGCCGGCTCGGCGGCGCGACGCGCGTCCGCGCTGCGCGCGATCGTCTCCCGCGCGCTTCCAGACGAACGGCGGTTCCTCGCGCAGCTGCTGATGGGCGAGACGCGCCAGGGCGCCCAGGAGGGCCTCGTGCTCGAGGCCGTGGCCAAGGCGGCCGGCCTGTCCCCGTCGCTGGTCCGCGAGGCCGCGATGTACGCGGGCGACGTCGGGCGCGTGGCGCGCGACGCGCTCGAGCAGGGTGCGAGCGGCCTCTCGCGCCACACGCTGCAGGTGCTCTCTCCCGTCTCGCCCATGCTGGCGAACCCGGCCGACGACACGGAGGCCGCGATCGAGCGGCTGGGCGAGGCGGCGTTCGAGTACAAGGTCGACGGGGCCCGCATCCAGCTGCACAAGGCGGGCCACGCGGTGCGCGTCTTCACGCGCCACCTGCAGGACGTGACCGAGCGCGTCCCCGAGATCGTCGACTGGGCCCGCACGCTCGCTCCGCGCGAGCTGGTGATCGAGGGAGAGGCGATCGCGCTCCGCGCGGACGGCCGCCCGCATCCGTTCCAGACGACCATGAGCCGGTTCGGCCGCTCGAAGAACATGGAGGCCGTGCG
>JAICEW010000311.1 GCA_025923995.1 Vicinamibacteria bacterium
CGCCTTCGTGCCGGCCAAGCCCTACGCGGCCATCGTGGGCACCGACCTCGGCGTGTACGCGCTCGTCCTCAGCACCACCACCTGGGACCTGCTCGGCACGGGGCTCCCCAACGCCCCGGTGTTCGAGCTGGACTACGACATCGGACGCGACAAGCTGACCGCGGGCCTGCTGGGCCGGGGGTCCTGGACCCTGACGCCGGTCGTGCCGGTGGAGTTGCAGACCTTCGAGGTCCGCTGACCTTTTCCTGACACACGGACGCGGCGGAAGACGCCGAGACAAATGTCTCGGCGTCGTCCGCCTTCCGCCCCTGAAAAAGTGAGAATCGTCAGGGGGGGCACCCGATGCGCTGGGAAGGCCGCGAGGGCAGCAGCAACGTCGAGGACCGGCGTGGGATGGGGATGGGCCGTGGCGCGGGCCTCGGCTGCGGCGGCCTGCTGGTCGTGGCCGTCATCGCGCTGCTGACCGGCGCCGACCCGCAACAGCTCCTGCAGCTCCTGAGCGGCGCGGCCCAGGCGCCGACCGAGACCGGCCCCGCTCCGGCCGGCCAGTCGAAGCCACAGGACCAGCTCGGGCAGTTCGCGTCGGTCGTCCTGCGCGACACCGAGCTCACGTGGACGGAGGTGTTCCGCCAGCGGGGCACCCGCTACCAGGAGCCCCAGCTCGTCCTCTTCGACCAGGCCGTGCGCTCCGCCTGCGGGCTCAACTCCTCGGCGGTGGGGCCGTTCTACTGCCCGCTCGACCGCAAGGTCTACCTGGACCTCGGCTTCTTCAACGAGCTGGGCCGCCGCTTCGGCGCGCCCGGCGACTTCGCCGCCGCCTACGTGATCGCGCACGAGGTGGGTCATCACGTACAGACGATCCTGGGCGTGAACGAAGAGGTGAACCGGCTGCGGCAGCGCGCGTCCGAGACCCAGTCCAACCAGCTCTCCGTCGCCATGGAGCTGCAGGCGGACTGCCTGGCCGGCGTGTGGGGCCACTTCGCGGAGCAGCGCCAGATCATCGAGCCGGGCGACTTCGAGGAGGGCCTGCGCGCCGCGGCCGCCATCGGCGACGACCGGCTGCAGAAGATGGGGCAGGGCTACGTGCAGCCCGAGAGCTGGACGCACGGGTCGTCCGAGCAGCGCGTCACCTGGCTGCGGCAAGGGCTCACGAGCGGGCGGATCGAGAACTGCGACACCTTCCGTTCGCGGCGGTGACGGGTCTCCGCACCGCCCTGCTGGCCGCGCTGCTCCCGGCCGCCCTGGCAGGCGACGTCCCATCCGCCGCCGATCCCTGGAGGACGGTCGCGCCCGGCGTCGACGTGGGCCGGCTCCCGGCGAAGCCGGGTGGCCCTCTCGTCACCGTGGTGCGCGTGGATCCCCGCCACAACGCGTTCCGCCTGCTGAGCGCCCGGCTGGAGGGCCTCTCCGAGCCGCCGACGGCGCCGCAGTGGGCCGAGCGCGCCGGCGTGCTGGGCGTCATCAACGCCGGGATGTTCCAGGCCGACGGGCTGACGCCAGTCGCCCATGCCCGCTCGGGCCAGCGGGTCGTGAACGG
Source organism: Vicinamibacteria bacterium (assembly GCA_025923995.1). Lineage (GTDB taxonomy): Bacteria > Acidobacteriota > Vicinamibacteria > Fen-336 > Fen-336 > JAICEW01. Next base: position 1,538 of record JAICEW010000311.1, read on the forward strand.
ACGGTGGAACCGCGACAACGCGGTGTTCGTGGCCGAGCCCGCGGACGCCCGGCGCCCCGCCGCGCGGATCCTCGACCGGACGTGCGAGGACGTCCCGCGCGAGTCCGCGTCCTACAACGTCGTCGTGCAGAACATCCGGATGCTGGACTGCGAGGGACGCAACGTCTGGGCGCAGCAGGCGCGCCGCTGGAGCACCGCGTGCGTGGGTGCCGACTCCGACGGGCGCGTCCTCTTCATCCACGTGCGCGCGCCGTTCTCGACGCACGACCTCATCGAGGTCCTGCGCGCGCTCCCGCTGCGGCTGACGCGCCTGATGTACGTCGAGGGCGGCCCCGAGGCGTCCCTCTACCTGAAGGTCGGCGACGAGACGGTGGTCGCGGAGATGGGGAGCTTCGAGACGGGCTTCTTCGAGAGCGACGACAACCAGCGGTTCTGGCCCCTGCCCAACGTCCTGGGCTTCGCGCCCCGCGCGGCCGCGGGTCGGTAGGGCTCCGCGCCCAGGCACGGCGCTTGCTTTCGAAGCTGTGGGAGGTCCGGTTGGCCGCTCGCAGGGGAACCCGCCGTGAGTTCCTGAAGGCTTCGGCCGGCCTGGCCGCGCTCGCCCTTCCCGCCGCTGCGCCGGCGGCGACCGCGACCGCTCCTTCGCCGCTCCTCAAGCCGCCGCGCCTGCGTCCGGGCGATACCATCGCGGTCGTCAACACGGCGCCGATGGTCCCGCGGGCCGAGGACCGGCCGGCCGTGACCCGGGTGCTCGAGGCCGCGGGGCTCACGGTGAAGTGCGGTCGGACCCTGCAGCGTCCTCCGGGCTCGCCTCCTCTCGGCGACGCGGAGCGGGCGGACGAGATCAACCGCTTCTTCGCCGACCCCGACGTGCGGGCGATCATCCCACTGCGTGGCGGCTGGGGCGCGGCGCGGCTGCTGCCGCACCTCGACTACGACGTGATCCGCAGGAACCCGAAGGTGCTCCTGGGGTTCTCCGACTTCGGAGCGCTCCTGCTCGGCGTGCATGCACGGACGGGGCTCGTGACCTTCCACGGGCCGATGGGCCTGTCGTCATGGGACCCGTTCACGCTCGGCCACGCGCGCCAGGTGCTGTTCGAGGCCCAGGCCCCCCGCCTCGTGTCGGAGCCGCGCCGGCCCATCCACCGCTTCGTCTCCGGACGTGCGCGCGGGCCCCTGTGCGGAGGGAACCTGACCGTCCTCTCGTCGATGGTGGGATCGCCCTACCTGCGCGTCGACCGGAAGGCCATCCTCTTCCTCGAGGAGGTGGAGGAGCCCTACTCCGAGGTGGACCGCATGATGACGCAGCTGGACCTGGCCGGGATCCTCGAGCCCATCGGCGGCTTCGTGTTCGGACAGTGCACCCGCTGCGACCCGCCCGCCCTCAACCGGCGCCTGGACCTCGACCGTGTCCTGGAGCAGCACGTGGGCGCGCTGGGCGTGCCGGCCTGGCGAGGAGCGTCCATCGGGCACGTGGAGCGCCAGCTCACGCTGCCCATCGGGATCGCGGTCGAGATCGACTCCGACCGCGGCAGCATCCAGCTGCTCGAGCCGGCGGTCGCATAGCTCAGACGGTGAAGTCGGGGCCCTGGCCGCGGAAGCGGCGGCTCCACGTCAGCCTGGTCCCGTCCTTCAGCACGACGCGCTGGTCGCCGTGGAACCAGGGCGCCAGCTCGCGGACGGCGTCCAGCCGCACGACATCGGAGCGGCTGATGCGGACGAAGCGCGCGGGATCGAGGCGCGTGGCCAGCGCACCGAGGGATGCGCGGAGGAGGAAGCGGCCGTCCGCGGTGTGCAGCTGGACGTAGTTGCCCGCGGCCTCGATGCGGTCGATGCGATCCACGGCCACGAGGATCTGGCGGTCGTCCTGCGGTACCAGCAGGCGCTCGAGCCACTGCGAGACGGGCGCACGCACGGCGGCCAGCGCTCGCTCGAGCCTGGCGGCCAGGTCGCCCGTCCGCCCGCCTGCGAGCGCGTCGCGCACGCGGCCGAGCGCCGCGTGGAAGCGGCTGGGCGCCACCGGCTTCAGCAGGTAGTCGAGCGCCTGCACCTCGAACGCCTGCACGGCGTGGTCGTCGAAGGCGGTGACGAAGACGACGCAGGGCACGGCTCCGGGCCCGATCTCCCTGACCACGTCGATCCCGTCCAGGCCGGGCATGCGCACGTCCAGGAACACGACGTCGGGCCGATGGTCGCGCACGGCGCGGACCGCCTCCGGGCCGTTCGCCGCCTCCCCGACGACCTCGACGTCCGGCTCCTGCCCGAGAAGACGCACGAGCTTGCGCCGCGCCGGCGCCTCGTCGTCCACGACCAGCGCGCGGATCGTCATGCGGGGCTCGCCGGTGCGGCCCGGGCGGGCAGCGCCAGCGCGACCTCGAACCAGCCGTTCCCGTCCCGCCCCGCGCGGAACGACTGGCGGTCTCCGTACATCAGGCGCAGGCGCTCGGCCGTGAGCGAGAGGCCCAGGCCCGTGCCGTTCGCGGCGCGCGCGTCGGCCGGCACGTCGTTGCGCACGTCGATGCGCAGGGTGTCCCGGTCGCGGAACGCGTGGACGTCGATGCGGCCCGCGCCGCCGTCCGCGGCGCTGCCGTGCCGGAACGCGTTCTCGACGAGCGGCTGGACGATCAGCGCCGGCACGGCCAGTCCCAGCGCATCCGGCTCGGCGCGGACCTCCACCTCCACCTCGGGCCCGAACCGGGCCCGCATGAGGCTCAGGTAGGCGTCGAGCATCGCGAGCTCCTCGCGCAGCGGGACCTCGTGCGCCGTCCTCGCGCGCAGCGACGCGCGCAGCAGCTCGCTCAGCCGGCCGATCATCTCGTCGGCGGCCGCGGGATCGTCGTACATGGCCGACGAGATGGTGTTGAGCGCGTTGAAGAGGAAGTGGGGCTGCAGGCGCAGCTGGAGGTTGTCGAGCTGCGCCTGGGCGAGCTGGGCCTGCAGCTGGGCGGTCGCCACCTCGCGCTCCCGCGCGCGCCGGTACTGGTCGGCCACGTGCACGCCGGTGACGAACAGCGAGTAGACGATCGTCTGGGCCGGCAGCTCCATGAAGTAGCGCACCGGCATCTCGCCGTAGTCGTAGCGCCCCTGGCCCAGGAGCGGGAACAGCACGCTGCGCACCAGCCAGATGAGCGAGGTGTACGTCGCGGAGAAAAGGGCGAGGCCGGCGACGTGGACCGGCAGGTGGCGCGGCCAGCCCTCGCCGCGCAGCGGGAAGCGCCTGGCCAGCGCGCGCACCGGGAAGAACAGGCACACGCCGATCCAGGCGGCGGTGACTTCCTGGACGAACGGCCGGATGACCGGCTCGTGGCCGCGCGAGGCCACGTTCTCGAGGTGCCGGTAGAGGAAGAGCAGCAGCCCGAGGACCGTGCCGCCGGCCGCCGCCACGGCGGCCTCGCGAAGATGCCGGCGGGAAGCCATGCGCGGATTATCCCGGGGGCGCCTCGCGCCGGGCAACGGTCGAGGGCCGAGCGGGACTTCCCGCGTGACGAGCGGGACCGCGGGGCCTCAGCGCGCGCCGATGCCGTAGCGGTTCTTCAGCACCTCGAGATGATGGCGCTCGTGGCCCGCGATGACGTACGCGGCCGCCCGCGTGGTCATGGGGCTGCCGTTCGCGACGCCGCGCCTCAGGCCCGCCGCCTCGTCCAGCCCGCGGAACAGGAACAGCGTGGACTGCCGCAGGCAGCGCAGCTCCGCCAGGACGTCGGCCAGACCGCGCCGATCGAACGCCGCCATCGGGACGTACGCGGTCTCGTCGAAGCCGGGCAGCGGCGTCTGGTCGCCGCGCGCGAAGCAGAGCGCGCGGTACGAGAAGACGCGCTCGGCGTCGCAGAGGTGGCCGGCCACCTCGGTCACGCTCCACTTGCCGGGCTCGTAACGGTGCGCCGCCCGGTCCGGCGGGAGCGCGCCCAGCAGCGCCTGCGTGTCCTCCGACTGGCGGGCCAGGAGGTCCAGCACGTCCCCCTCCGGCACGCGCGCCACGTAGCCTGCGTAGAACGGCCCGTACTCGTCCGGCTGCGGCCGCGCGAAGAGGGGAGACGTCAAGACTTGCGCGCGGCCTTCTTGCGGCGGGGCGCGGCCTTCTTCTTCCTGCGGGCCGTCGTCTTGCCCTTCCCCTCGGTCGAGGACTTGCGCTTCAGGTCCTGGCCGTGCGCCCGCTCGTAGGTCTGGATGTCCTTGAAGCGCCCCGAGGCGTCGCGGACGGCGTAGAGCTTCTTGCCGCTGCGGCTGCGGTGGGTCGTTCTCCTGGCCATGTCCCCCCCTTTGTCGAAGGAGGTCGAGCTTAACGGCACCCCGCGACCAGGGTCAACGGCGAATCGCTCGATTCGTTCGGCATCCGCCCGCTTGAACGCCGCCCTTGGGAATCCCTTGGCCAATCCAAGGGCGCGGCTGGTGTGCCCGCTCCACGGCGCGCGCATCTTCGTGGGTGAGGGAGGAGCCATGTCCACGATGTCGTCGACCCGGGCCGAACCGGAAGGCGCGTACCGCGACGCCACACGCGAGATGAAGGGCCTCACCGCGCGGGCCGAGAAGAAGCTGCTCCTGCGCCTGGCGGCGGCGATGCCCGGCGCGGTGACGCCGGACCATCTGACGGTGCTGGGGCTGCTCGGGATGCTGCTGGCGGGCGCCGCGTACGCGCTCTCCGGACGCAACCCGCTCTTCCTGCACCTGTCCAGCCTGGGCCTGCTGGTCAACTGGTTCGGCGACAGCCTCGACGGGACGCTGGCCCGTTACCGCGCCAAGCTGCGTCCGAGGTACGGGTTCTACGTCGATCACGTGATCGACGCGTTCGGAGCCACGGCCGTGCTGGGCGGGCTGGCGGCCTCGGGCCTCATGGCGCCGGTCCTGGCCGCCGGCCTGCTGGTGACGTACCTCCTCTACTCCGTGCACATGTACCTGCAGACGCACGTGCTCGGGCGGTTCTTCCTGTCCTTCGGCAGGGTCGGAGGCACCGAGCTGCGCATCGTCCTGATCGTGGTCAACCTCGCGACCCTCGCCTGGCCGAGCCTCGAGCTCTTCGGCCTCCGCGCGCGCCTGCTCGACGTCGTCGGCGTGGCCGGCTGGGCCGGGCTCGTCTACGCGCTGGTCACCGCGGTCGTCCGGACGACGCACGAGCTGTACCGCCTCGAGCGGGTCTGATCAGTCGCCGAACGCGGCGTACGCCCGCTCCGCGGGCACGTGGACCAGGCGGTCCTCCTCCGCGATCCAGGCCGTGAGCCGGCCGCCCCACACGCACCCGGTGTCGAGCCCGCGCAGCCCCGGCTCGTGCACGAGGCCGCGCAGGGCCCAATGGCCGAACACGATCGTCGGCACGCGGCGTCCCCGCCAGTGCTCGAACCACGGCGCGAACGGTGCTCCCGGCGGGGGATCGTCGTGCTTCGGCCGCTCGCCCTCCGCGGTGCAGTAGCGCACGCGGATCGCGAACTCGCCTGCCTCGCACGGCGCGAAGGGATCGCAGTCCGCCAGGACGTCGGCCGGCCGCTCCCAGCGCGGGTCGAGGCCCGCGTGCACGAGCCAGACGTCGCCCCCCAGGTCGCGGAAGAAGGGACGGTCGGCGAGCCAACGCAGCAGGTCGTCGCGGTCGGGCGCGTCCAGCACGTCCCCGAACGTGTCGCCGGATCGCAGCGTGCGCCGGCCGCGGGAGACGCGCAGCAGGTGGACGTCGTGGTTGCCGAGTACCCCGCCCGCGTCCAGCGAGCGGGCCAGGCGCAGGGTGCCGGCGGAGTCGGGCCCACGGTTCACGAGGTCGCCGACCGGCTCCAGGCGGTCCGCCGCCGGATCGAAGCGCACCGCCTCCAGCAGCCGCTCCAGCTCGACACGGCATCCCTGCACGTCGCCGACGAAGATGCGGCGGGCCATGTGTCATCCTATCCCGCGGCGGGCCGACACAATCGTTTGCGTCTGTTGACGCGGACTGACCACCCGGGACCGCGCGAGTTCCCGTAGACTCAAGGGCTGATGAGGTTCGCGCTGGGCCGGACGGGAGCCTTCCTGGTCGCGCTGGCGGCGGCCGCGGGGCCGCTGCACGCCGCGGGCAGCAAGAACGTGCAGGCCAGCCTCGTCTCGGAG
>JAICEW010000312.1 GCA_025923995.1 Vicinamibacteria bacterium
GCTTGGTCCGACCATCAGGTCGTAGTCGCCCGGCTCCACGACCGGCTTCATCGCGCCGTCCAGCAGCGCGAGCGCCTCGGGCCCCAGCGTCATCGAGACCGTCGTCTTCTCGCCCGGCTTCAGGCGGACCCGCTTGAACGCCCGCAGCTCCTTGACCGGACGCGTCACCGACGCGACGCGCTGGTGCACGTAGAGCTGCGCGACCTCGTCGCCCTCGCGCGTGCCCGTGTTGGTGACGTCCACGCGCACGGTCGCGGTCTCCCCGGGCCGGATCGAGGCCGGCTCGACGCGCACGTTGTCGAGCGTGAACGTCGTGTAGCTGAGGCCGTGGCCGAACGGGAACAGCGGCTCGCGGCTGGTGAAGATGTAGGAGCGGCCGCGCGAGGGCTTGTGGTTGTAGTAGGCGGGCAGCTGGCCCACCGAGCGCGGGAACGTGATCGGCAGCTTGCCGCCCGGGTTCACGTCGCCGAACAGGACCTGCGCGATCGCGGTGCCGCCCTCCTGGCCCGGCCACCACGCCTCCAGGATCGCGGGCACGTCCCGCGCGACGGCGTGGATCGAGAGCGGCCGCCCGTTGATCAGGACCACGACGGTCGGCGTGCCCGTCTCGACGACGCGCCGGACCAGCTCGTCCTGCGCGCCCAGCAGGTCGAGCGAGTCGCGGTCGCCGCGGTGCGACTCGGACCAGGCCTCGCGGTTGGTGGCCTCGGTCTCGCCGACGAACACGATCGCGACGTCCGCGCGCTCGGCCGCGGCCACCGCCGCGCGGATGCGCGCCTCCTGCTTCGCCGGGTCGGCCAGCTCGGTGTTGTCCTCGTACCAGCCCAGCCACCCCTGCGCGCCGGTCGTGATCTGGCAGCCCTCGGCATGGAGGACGGCGACGGCGGACCCCAGGCGCGCGCGGATCCCGTCGAGCGGGCTGACGCCGCGGCCCGGACCGGGATCGCGGCTGTAGCCGCCCTGGTGGACGCCGGTCGCGTTGGGCCCGATCACCGCGACCGTCTTGAGCCGCGCGGGATCGAGCGGCAGCAGCTTCCCGTCGTTCTTGAGCAGCACGATCGCGCGCTGCGCCGCCTTGAGCGCGAGGTCGCGGTGGGCGGGACCGTTCGTGATGCGTGCCGCGTACTCGGGGTCGACGTACGGGTTCTCGAACAGCCCCAGGCGGAACTTCGCGGCCAGCACGCGCGACGCCGCGCGGTCGACCAGCGCCTCCGGTACCTTGCCCTCCTTCACCTGGTCGACCAGCGTGCGGTAGACCGCGCCGTCCGACAGGTCGAAGTCGATCCCGGCCGGCAGCGCCTTGCGCGCGGCGTCGGCGTAGTCGGCCGCCACGCCGTGCGTGTCGGCCAGCATCTGCAGTCCGTGCCCGTCCGACATCACGTACCCGTCGAAGCCCCACTCCTTGCGCAGGACGTCGTCGAGCAGCCACGGGTTGACGTGCGACGGGATGCCGTTGATCTCGTTGTACGACGCCATCACCGCGCCCACCTTGGCCTCCTGCACCGCCGCGCGGAAGCCGACGAACGACGTCTCGCGGATGGTGCGCTCGGAGAAGTTCGCGGGCGCCGTGTTGGTCCCGCTCTCGGGCTCGCCGTGGACCGCGTAGTGCTTCATGGTGGCCAGCACGTGGTGGCGGTCGATGGTCGGCCCCTCGCCCTGGAAGCCCTGGATGGCGGCCACGCCCATCCGCGAGACGAGGTGCGGGTCCTCCCCGAAGGTCTCCTCGGTCCGCCCCCAGCGCGGGTCGCGCGCGACGTCCAGGACCGGCGAGAGCGCGTTGTTGACGCCGGCCGACGCCATCTCGTCGGCCACCGCCGTGAAGACCTGCTTCACGAAGTCCGGATCCCACGTGCTGGCCAGCGCGATGGCCTGGGGGAAGCTGGTCGCCCCGTAGGACATGAAGCCGTGCAGCCCCTCGCCGAACATGATCGACGGGATGCCCAGGCGCGACTTCTCCAGCCGGTAGCGCTGCAGCGCGTTGTGGAGCTGGGCCAGGTCGCGCGTGGTCAGGCGATGGTCGTGGCGGCGGCGCTGGTCGAGCACCTCCTCGAGGTTCCCCGGGCCGAAGCGGCCGCTCGGGTCCACCACACCCTGTTCGAGCGGGCGGCCGCCCTTGATCTGGTCGACCTTCTCCTCGAGCGTCATGCGGCCGAGCAGGTCGCGGACCCGCTCCTCGGCCGGACGCGAAGGGTCCTTGTACGGGGGCGCCTGGGGCGACGCCGCGCGAGCGGCGACGAGCGAGGCGAGGACGACGAGCGCGGTGCGCATGGGTCGGGACCTCCTGCGTTCCACGAGGAGGCGCAAGCGTATGCGACGGAGATCCCGACGGGAAGCGGCTAGAGGTCGACCCTGGCGAAGATCCCGGCCGCGACCCACTGGCGGAACCAGCGGAAGAGGTCGTCCGGCTGCGGGCGCTTGCGACCGCCGCGGCGCAGCGCGGCCGCCACCGCGCGGCCCAGGGGCTTGCCGGCGACGAGGTCGGCCAGCAGGTCGTGCGCGCCGCGCGCCAGGTCGTGGCGATAGACGGAGTACTCGCGCCGATAGACCGCGACGTAGGTGTCGCGGCGCCGCGCGGGCGGGTGGCGGTGCTGCTCGTCGTCCAGCGTGTCCATGTACGCGCTCGCGGGATAGCGCAGCGCGAGCAGGCGGAAGGCCGCGATGGGCGTGAGCCGCGCGGTCTCCCAGGCCTCCGGCGCGACGGCGTCGATCGCGGACGCGTCGAGCGCCTTCGTCTCCGGCGCGTCGAAGACCTGGCTGAGCGCGCGCTCCAGGCGGGCCAGGTCGGCGCAGAAGTCGCGCCGCCTCACGTCCGGCGCGACGGCCACGAAGTCGGGCAGCTTGTCGCCCAGGCGGTTGAGCGTGTACGACCGCGACGGGTGCACCTGCACGTAGTCGCGCACGAGCGAGAAGAAGGCGTCGTCGCCCAGGAAGTGCTTGAGGCCCGGGTAGTCGGACCCGAGCGCCTCCTCCATGCGCAGCAGGTACATGTTCTGGTAGACCGAGACGCGCTGGGCGGGCGTGAGCGTGGCCGAGGGCAGGATCACCGCGTCCACGTCCGCGCGCGCGATCTCGCGGCGCGCCAGCGGCGAGGCGAGCGCCTTCTCGATGTCGCCAGGATGCACGACGGCGGCCTGCATCCAGCGCTGGAGGCGGTCGAGCGGCGGCGGAGCGCTCAAGCGGGGCGCGCTCAGCGCGCGGCGGCCAGCGCGGGGGGCGCCGCGAGCGCCGCGCGATACGCGGCGGCCTTGCGGGCCTCGGCCAGCACCACGTCGAATTCGGGGATGTCCTCGTCCCATTCGTAGAGGGTCGACACCAGGCCGGTGCGCGCCACCGACCGCGCGTACAGCTCCCACACCTCCGGCCGCGCGTGGTCGCTGTGCGTGTCGACGATGTGCGTGCCCATGTGGGTATGGCCCGCCAGGTGGTACTGCACCACGCGGTCGGCCGGGAGGGCGTCGATGTACGCGTTCGCGTCGAATCCGTGGTTGAACGCGCTCACGTAGACGTTGTTCACGTCGAGCAGGAGCCCGCAGTCCGAGTCCTCCGCCAGGCGGGCCAGGAACTCCCACTCCCGCATCGTGGACTGCGCGAACTCGACGTACGACGACGGGTTCTCGAGCACCAGCGGCCGCTCCAGGACCTCGGAGACGGTGCGCACCCGCGCGATCGTGTGCGCGAGCGCCTCCTCCGAATACGGCATCGGCAGCAGGTCGTGCACGTTGCGGCCCATGACCCCCGTCCAGCACAGGTGGTCGGACACCCAGTGGGCGCGGGTGCGCCCGGCCAGGGCCTTGAGCTTCTTCAGGTACTCGAAGTCGAGCGGGTCGGTGCTGCCGATGGAGAGCGAGACTCCGTGGAGTGCGATCGGGTAGCGCTCCACCACCTGGTCCAGGACGCGCAGCGGCCGCCCCTCGGTGTCCATGAAGTTCTCGGACAGGACCTCGAACCACTCCACCTGCGGCCGGGCGGAGAGGATGTGCGGGAAGTGGACGGTGCGCAGGCCCACTCCGATGCCGAGATCCGGCAGGTTCCAGCGGTTGCTCATGGTGGACAGGTTACGACGGAAACGGCCTTGAAGACGGAATCAGGGAGAGGCCGCCGAAGGCGCAGCCCCTCCCTGGACTTGCGCGACGTGGAGTGCTAGCGGCCCTTGCAGCCGCCCTTGCCCTTGCAGGCGGCCTTGTCCTTGCCGCCCATGTGGTCCGCCTTCACCGGCACCGCGCAGCCGCCCTTGCCCTTGCACTCGTTCTTGCCCGCGCAGCCGGAAGCACCGGACTTGCAACCGCCCTGGCCCTTGCACGCGTTCTTGCCGGCGCACTCGTGCTTGGCCCCGGCCGCCGCGCAGCCGCCCTTGCCCTTGCACTCGTTCATGCCGGCGCACGCGTTCTTGTCGGTCTTGCAGCCGCCCTTGCCCTTACACTCGTTGTGGCCCTTGCAGATGTGGGCGTCGGCCTTCTTGGGGTCGGCCTTCTTCTCGTCGCCGGCGAAGGCCTTCGAACCCGCCACCATGCCGGCCACGACAGCGCCCATCACCTTGGTGAACTCTCGACGCTCCATGCGTGTCTCCTTTGCCTCCGGCCCGCCGCCGACGAGGACCGCACGCCCCCGCGGGGCGACCCTCTTCCCGGAGAAGCGACGGGTTGTCTGGGGAGTGCCTTTATGCTCCTAGCGCGTGGGGCTGTCAAGACGGTCGGGCGTCCCCGGGTCCCGGCAGCCCGTCACACATCCGCCATACGCGAGCGGATCCGGTGGCGGATTGCCTTCCGGACCCCCGAATGGAGTCAAGAACGCGGAGGGGGTGGCAGCCATTCCCGCTCGAGCGCCTTGCTTGCTAGAATGTCGCCCCGGATGAACGCGGACCTCGAACGGCTGGTGCGTCTCCAGCAGGCCGAAACCGAACTCAAGCGCGTGGAGTCCAGTCGCTCGGACCTCCCCCGGCGCCGGGCGGAGGCCACCGCCGCCCTCGATGCCGAGAAGGCCCGCCTCACGGCCGCCCGCGACGCGGTCGAGAACTGCCAGAAGGCCCGCCGCAAGTACGAGGGCGAGCTGCAGGACTTGGAGGCGAAGCGCTCGAAGTACAAGGGCCAGCTGATGGAGGTGAAGACCAACAAGGAGTACACCGCCATGCTCCACGAGATCGAGGGCGTGGAGCGGGAGATCCGGGCGCGCGAGGACCTGGTGCTGGCCGAGATGGAGAAGGCGGAAGTGCTGGCGGCCGAGGTGAAGCGCGAGGAGCAGGACTTCAAGGCGGCGGACGAGCAGGCCAAGGCGCGCGGGCGCGAGATGGACGAGGAGGAGCGCCGCCTCGCGGCCGAGGCGGGCCGGCTCTCCGCCGAGCGCGACACGATCGCGGCGGAGGTGCCCGCCTCCATGCTGGAGCTGTTCCAGCGCGTCGCGCGCGTGCGCGGCGTCGCGGTCTCGGAGGCCACCAAGGACGCGATGTGCTCCCAGTGCCACGTGAAGCTGCGCCCGCAGATGTTCGTGGACCTGAAGCGGACCGACGAGGTCTTCCAGTGCCCGCAGTGCAACCGCATCCTGTACTACGAGGCGCCCGTCCCCGTCGTCGTCCCCCAGCCGTGAGGCGCCGTCCGGCTTGACCGGAGCGGACCTCGTCCTCCACATCGACGGCGGCAGCCGCGGCAACCCCGGCGAGGCGGGCTTCGGCGTCTACGTCGAGGCGCCCGACGGGACCACGACCGAGCTCTACGGCTACCTGGGGCGCGCCACCAACAACGTCGCCGAGTACCAGGCGCTGCTCCACGGTCTGCGCCATGCGCTGGCGCGCGGCGCGCGGTCCGTGCGGGTCCTCTCGGACTCCGAGCTGGTGGTGCGGCAGATGGCCGGCGAGTACAAGGTGAAGCACCCGGACATGATCCCGCTCCACCGCGAGGCCAGCGCGCTCATGCGCCGCTTCGAGCGGGCGACGCTCTCGCACGTGAGGCGCGAGCAGAACCGGGAGGCCGACCGGCTGGCCAACCGCGCGCTCGACGAGCGCGCGTCGAAGCTCGAGTAGGGGCGGGCGCTACACGCGGAAGCCGACGTAGCTGATCATGCGCCCGGCCCCGCGCCCGTCCCGCCGGTAGGAGAAGTACCGGTCCGGCAGGTGGTACGTGCAGTCGGGGATGTCGTGGATGGCCGCCTCGGCGAGCCCCGCCGCGACGAGCTGCGCGCGGTTGGCGGCGCGGACGTCCAGGTGGGCGCGGCCGCGCGCACCGGCCTGGAAGAAGCGCGCTCCGGCGGGCCCGAAGGCCCCTTCGACGTCGGGCCCCACCTCGTAGCAGCAGGCGCCGATCGAGGGACCGAGCGCCACCAGCAGGTCGGCGGGGCTCGAGCCCTGCGCGACCACCGCCTCCACCGCGCGCGCGACGACGCCGGCGGCCGTGCCGCGCCACCCGGCGTGCGCGGCGGCCACGGCGCGTCGGACGGGATCGACGATCAGGACCGGCAGGCAGTCCGCCGTCTCGATCCCGAGCAGCTCGCCCGCCTGGGTGGCGACCGCGGCGTCGCCTTCGGGCGTCCCCTCCCAGGGGGCCTGCCGCACCTGCGTGCCGTGCACCTGGCGCAGCAGCCGCAGGCGGCCGCTGGACACGAGCGCTCCCGCGACGCGCGCGCGGCCCTCGTCCCGCGTCTCGCCGTGGGCCGGCCCCAGCCGCTGCTCGAAGCCGTGCACCAGCCCCGGCACCTCGACCAGCCGCGGAACCCCCACGATCCGCATCGCCTGTTCCATGGGGGAGATGCTACCGCGTCGGGCTAGACTCCAGCCATGGCGGAAGACCACGGCGTCGTCGCGCGCGCGCTCCACGTGGTGGAGATCGCCGAGGCGGCGACGCTGCTCGCGGCAGGCGGCGAGACGTGGAGCGCGGGAGAGCTCCGCTACGCACGCGACAAGTCCGACCCGGAGCGGCGGCTGGCCGCCCGTCTGGCGGCCAGGCGGGCCGCGCTCGAGCTGCTGGGGCCGGGCCTGGAGGCGGCCGACGTCGAGGTGGTGAGGGGCCTGGGCGGGCCGCCCGCGCTGCGCTTCTCGCCGCGGGCGCGCGAGCGGCTGGCGGCGCTGGGCGCGGATCGCGCGCTCGTCAGCCTGACCCACGGCCGGGCGCAGGCGGCCGCCGTCGTCCTGCTCGTCCGGAGCCCGGGTTGAGGCGCCGCTGGCGCTGGGCCCTCCGGGGCGGCGCGCTGGCGCTGGCGGGCGGCGCCGGCGTGCTCGCCTACCTGGCGTACGCGCCCGCGGGCGACCCCGCGCCGCACCCGTTCAACCAGGACCGCAACGCCGTCTGGCTGGAGCACCGCTGGCTCGAGCGCGCGCACGAGCCGGAGGAGATGGAGCGGCTGCTGGCCCGCCTCGACGCGCGCGGCGTCGCGTACGTCTTCCCGCACGTGATCCCGTTCGACCGGGCGGGCCGGCTGCCGCCCCATGACCGCGAGCAGATGCGCCGCTTCCTGGCCGCGGCGCGCAAGGCGGCGCCGGAGATGAAGGTGCTGCCGTGGGTGGGCGGGCTGCGCGTCGGCTACAAGCGGATGCGTCCGGGCACCATCGA
>JAICEW010000313.1 GCA_025923995.1 Vicinamibacteria bacterium
GCCTCGAGGTTGCGCTCGAACCCCGCCGTGTCCAGGGCGCCGTCGCCCCGGAACGGCGTCGTCAGCGGCGGAAAGATGCCGCCGAGCACTCCCTAGGCCGCGGGCGTCTTCCGGCCCAGCGCCGCCGTGACCTTCTCCGCCAGCTTCACGTCCTGCGACGTGAACGCGTCGCGGAAGTCGCTCCAGACCTCGAGCGCCGCCCACAGGCCGGCGTCCGTGCGGATCGGCGCCACCATGACGCTGCCCACGGTCAGGCCCAGCTCGCCCCACGCCGGACGGCTGGAGACGTCGGACACCGAGACGACCCCCTGCCCGTGCGCCGCGTCCGCCAGCGGGTTGCCCCCCGCGCCGAGCCGATCGGGGCCGGCCGGCCGGTCGATGGTCGTGTGCAGCGCCAGGTCCTCGCCGTCGGCCACGTACACCGAGACGGCGGCGAAGCGCGCGAAGCGCTTCTTCAACAGCTCGGCCGCCTGCTTGAGCGCGTCCTCGAACGAGGCCGCCCTCTTGATCACCTCTTCCACCTCGTGGACCACCTGCTCCCGCCGCTGCGCCGACTTGCGGGCCAGGTCGGTCTTCCAGGGCTTGTCGTCGTCTCGCGTCACCGCCATGTTCACCTCGGGGCTCTCCTTCCTTCTTCCATTCTTGATCGCGACGTCGTCAGGCCAGGCGCCGTCCGCCGTCGAGCGACAGCACCTCGCCAGTCGTGTACGTCGCGGATGTGGCCAGGTACATCACGGCGTCCACCGCTTCCCCGGTGGCGCCGAACCGTCCCAGCGGGATCTTCTTCTCGAGCTCGGGCGCGGCTCCGGGCGGCTCCAGGATGCCCGGGGCCACGGCGTTCACGCGCACCTCCGGGGCCAGCGCGAGCGCCAGGCACTGCGTGGCCATGAGGAGCGCGGCCTTCGACGCGCAGTACGGCAGGTAGGATCGCCAGGGGCGCAGGCCCCCCAGGCTGGCCACGTTCACGATGGCCCCCGAGCGGGCGCGCAGGTGCGGCGCGGCCGCGCGGGACGCCATCACCGCCGCCTTCACGTTGACGTCGAACGCTTCGTCCAACAGCTCCTCGGTCAGGTCCGCGAGCGCGACGCGGCGGAAGACACCGACGTTGTTCACCAGCAGGTCGAGGCCGCCCAGCCGCTGCGCGGCCTCTTCCACGAACGCGGCCATCCGGCCGGGGACGCGCGCGTCCGCGGGCAGCGTCACCACGCGGCGGCCGGCGCGCCTCAGCGCCTCCGCCTCCCGCTCCGCCCCGTCCCGGCTTTCACGATACGAGAACGCGACGTCCGCCCCCTCGGCCGCCAGGGCGCGAACGATGGCCAGTCCCAGCCCGCGTCCGCCGCCGGTGACGGCGGCGATCCTGCCTTGAAGCCTCGGGGGGGACATCGGCCCGGAACCAGCCAAACCTGCGGAGTATACACCGCCCGGGCGGGGCCGTATACGGAGGCGTCAGACCTCGCCGAGGAAGCGCACGCCCACCCGGAACCGGTGCTCGTCCGCGAAGTTCTCCAACCGGCAGACCACCGCGCGCACGCGGTAGCGCGGCCGGCCGCCGAAGCGGGGGCGCAGGTTGGGCGTCAGGCGGATCTCGAGCACCAGGCGGGCCCCGATGTCGAGGCGGCGGCCGGTCTCGAAGCACAGGCCGCCGCCGCTGATGTTGCGCGTGCGCGCGGACTCGTGGAAGGCGCGGCCGTCGTCGTCCTCGCCCCAGACCTCGACCGGCAGCTCCAGTCCCAGGCGACGGGAACGCGAGTGGGTGGTCGGCGTCAATGCGCCCGTCCCGCGCGCTCGCGCGCGGCCTCCAGCACGCGCGCGTCGTCGGGCGCGATGAGGGCCAGCTCCGCGAGGGCGCGGCGAGAAGCGGCGTCCTCCGCGCCCGGGGCCGCCTCCGCCAGCAGCGCCGTCACGCGCGCATCGAGCGCGGGGTCCGCCGGCGCCGGATCGCAGGGCCGCCCGCGGGCGATCCGCCAGAGCGACTCGGCCGCCTCCTCGCAGGCGGGGTCGAGCGCCATCGCCTGGTTGAGGTCCACCGTGGCCGCCTCCAGGCGCCCGGCCTCCAGGTGCGAGCGGCCCGAGGCGACGTACTCGCGCACGCGCGCCCGCACCTCCTCGGTCACGGCGGCGCCGGCCGTGCCGGTGGCCGAGCGGGAGTGCGACCGGCGCAGCCCCGCGTGGATGTCGAGCAGCGCGCGCCGCACGGCGTCCATCGACTCGTAGCGCTTCTCCGGCTCCTTTCGCAGCATGCCGTGGACCACCGCCGCCAGCCGCGCGGGCAGGCGCGGGTTGAGGGTGAGCAGGGGCTCCGGCTCCTCCGAAAGGATCTGGTAGAGCACCGAGTGCAGCGTCTTGCCGCGGAAGGGCTTGGCCAGCCCCAGGAACTCGTAGAACACCGCGCCGGCCGAGAAGATGTCGCTGCGGTGGTCCACGTTGCGGCCCATGGCCTGCTCGGGGCTCATGTAGTCGGGCGTGCCCAGGATGACACCGCGCCGGGTGATGGTCGAGCGGGCCGCTACTCGCGCGAGGCCGAAGTCGAGCACCTTGACCTGGCCCTTGGTCGTGACCAGGATGTTGGCCGGCTTGATGTCGCGGTGCACGACGCCGCGCGAGTGCGCGTAGGCCAGGCCGTCGCAGATCTGGGCCAGGACGCGCACGCGGTCGGCCAGCGGGATGGCGCGGCCGCGCTCGACCAGCTTGCGCAGGTCCTGCCCCTCGAGCAGCTCCATCGCCATGTAGAGCTGGCCCTCGGCGTCGCCCATGTCGTACACGGTGACGATGTGCGGGTGCGACAGCCGGCCGATGGCCTCGGCCTCGCGCTGGAACCGCTGGTGCAGCTCCTCCTCGCCGCCCAGCTCGGCCGAGAGCATCTTGAGCGCGACCACGCGGCCCAGCGCCGCGTCCTGGGCGCGGTAGACGACGCCCATGGCGCCCTCGCCCAGCTTGTCCAGGATCTCGTAGCGCCCGAAGGTGGTCATGACGGGAGGGCCCCCGTTCGCGCTAGTCGGTATAGCGGATCAGGACGACCGTGATGTTGTCCTTGCCGCCGGCGGCGTTGGCGGCGTCGATGAGCCGGTGCGCCATGTCCTCCAGCGGATCGGTCGCCGGCGTCAGCAGCCGCAGGAGGTCCGGGTCGTGCACGAGGCCGTGCAGGCCGTCGGAGCAGAGGAAGGCCACGTCCCCGCTGATGAGCCCCTGCTCGATGATGTCCACGTCCAGCGCGTCCTTGGCCCCGATGGCCTTGGTGATCACGTTGCGCAGCGGGTGGCGCTCGATCTCCTCGGGCGTGAGGATGCCCTCGGCCCAGGCGGCCGAGACCCACGAGTCGTCGCGCGTGAGCTGGCTGAGCTGCCCGCCGCGGACGAGGTAGCAGCGGCTGTCCCCCACGGAGCCGATGGTCAGCGTGCGGCCGTTCACGAGCGCCGCCACCGCGGTGGTGCCCATGCCGGTGTAGTCCTCGCGGTTGTCGGCGGTCTTGAAGACGCGCTTGTTGGCCAGGCGGATGGCGGTCTTGAGCCGGTTGGCCTCGAAGGAGAGCTCCTTCTCCAGGCCGTAGGGCCAGGTGATGTCCTTCTCCTCGCCGTGGCTCTTGCGGATGAACGCCGCGAGCGTCTCGATGGCCAGCCGCGAGGCCACCTCGCCCGCGTTGTGCCCGCCCATCCCGTCGCACACGGAGAAGAGGTTGACCTCCGTGTCGACCAGGTAGTTGTCCTCGTTGAGCTTGCGGCGCCGCCCGACGTCGGTCAGCCCGTACGCCTCGAGCATGGAGTGTCAGCCTCTTTCGCCGCGGGGCCGAGGGAGCCACCGCGGATGTCTGTGCGGGGTCGCGACGCCGCGATCAAGGATAGGGGAACACCCCGCGCATGGTCAACGAGCGCCCTGGAGCCTCCATCGGGGAAAGGGTATCTTTTCGCCGTGCCAGCAGATTCGTGGCTGCCCCGAAGGCTCCGCCCGATGGAGCGGGCCGTGGGACGCAGGGTCAACTCGGTGTTGAGGCGCATGGGATACCAAGTGACCCGGTGCGGCGAGGATGCGTCGATGACGTCCGGCCTGAGGCGCGCCGCGAAAAGGGGCATGCTGGTCGGCTCGATCATCGACGTCGGCGCGTCGGACGGGCGCTGGTCGGTGGAGGCCTTGAAGAGCTTTCCCGGCGCACGCGCGCTCCTGATCGAGGCCAACCGGATTCACGAGCCGGGATTGCGCGCGTTCCACCAGCGGTACCCCGGCACGGACTACGTCCTCGCGGCGGCTGGCCAGCACGCCGGCTACGTCTACTTCGACGGCGACGACCCATTGGGCGGCGCCGCCTTCACGGATGGGACGCCCGGGACGAACGTCGTCCCGTCGACGACCGTCGATCACGAGGTCGCCACTCGTTCCCTGCCGGGGCCGTATCTCATCAAGCTGGACACGCACGGGTTCGAGGTGCCCATTCTCGAGGGAGCCGCGAAGACCCTGAGCGACGCCAGCCTCCTGGTGATCGAGGTCTACAACTTCACGCTCAGACCGGGCGCTCTCCGCTTTCAAGAGATGATTGCGCGGCTCGAGGCCTCCGGTTTTCGTCCCATCGACTTCTGCGATCCGCTCTACCGCCCCCACGACGGCGTCTTCTGGCAGTGTGACCTGTTCTTCGCGCGTGCCGATCGGCCGGAGTTCGCGACCAACGTGTACGCCTGAGGGCGCGAGACCGTGAGGTCTATCCCTGGCGGACGGGGCCGCTCCGCATCAGCTCGACCATCTCGCGCACCGCCCGCTCCATGCCGACCAGGACCGCGCGCGAGACGATGCTGTGGCCGATGTTGAGCTCGGCGAACTCGGACTGGCTCGCGATGACGCCCACGTTCTGGTACGTGAGCCCGTGTCCGGCGTGGACCGCCAGCCCCAGCCGGCGCGCCAGGCGCGCCGCGTCCACGATGCGCCGCAGTGCGGCCTCGCGCGCGCGGGCGTCGCGCGCGTCCGCGTAGGCCGCGGTGTTGATCTCCACCGCCTGGGCGTCGAGCTTGTGCGCCTCCTTGACCTGCTCCAGGTCGGGATCGACGAACAGGCTCACCTCGATCCCGCCCGACCCCAGCTCCTTGACGATCGGCTTGAGCTGTACGCTGTTGAGGACCGCGTCCAGCCCGCCCTCGGTCGTGAGCTCTTCCCGCCGCTCCGGCACCAGGGTCGCCTGCTCCGGCTTGACCGTGAGCGCCACCCGCATCATCTCCTGCGTGGCGGCCATCTCCAGGTTGAGGCGCGTCCTCACCACCTGGCGCAGCACCTCCAGGTCCCGGTCCTGGATGTGCCGGCGGTCCTGGCGCAGGTGCACGGTGATGGCGCCCGCGCCCCCCAGCTCGGCCAGCACGGCCGCCTGGACGGGATCGGGCTCCGCCGCGCGCCGGGCCTGGCGGACGGTCGCGACGTGGTCGATGTTGACTCCCAGCCGGGCCACGCTACCTCCTTCCCCGCTTGCCGATGACCGCGTCGAAGGCGATCCGCCCCGGCCCCATGATCAATATCCCCAGCATCACGACCAGATACATGAGGGCCAGCTCGGGGTTGCCCCAGGCCTTGAGCGTCTCCTCGGACAGGTAGCGCAGGCGCAGGTTCACGAGCAGCTTCGCGAACGCGTGGTGCTGGAGGAAGGCCGCCACGAACATGGTGAAGGCGGCCAGCGCCGCGCCCACACGCGTGAACAGGCCGAGCGCGACCATCAGGCCGCCCACCAGCTCGCCCAGCGCAGCCGCCCAGGCGAAGACGCCGGGCATCGGGAAGCCCAGCTTCTCCACGGCCGCGGGCAGCTGGCTGGTGCCGGCGACGAGCCCCGTGACCTTCCCCAGGCCGTGCGCCAGGGCCAGCCCGAGTCCGCAGAGCCGGAGCAGGAAGAGCCCGAAGTCCTCGCGCGTCACGAGGCCACCGCCACGTCCCTGGCGGCGGCCTCCGCCAGCTCCTTCGACCAGTCGCGCAGCCGACGCTCGTCCGGGCCCTCCAGCATGATGCGCAGCTTGGGCTCGGTGCCGCTCCAGCGCACCAGCACGCGCCCCTCCGCGCCCAGCTCGCCCTCCACCCGCTTCTGCACCTGGGCCAGCGTCGCCATCTCCGCCAGCGGCCGGCGCGAGGGCAGCGAGATGCTCTCCAGCACCTGCGGGACGCGCTCCATGGCCGCGCGCGCCAGCTCCGACAGCGACTGGCCGGTGCGCATCATGAGCGCGAGCACCTGCAGGGCGGCGATGGTGCCGTCGCCGGTCGTGGTGTGGTCGAGGAAGAGCAGGTGGCCCGACTGCTCGCCGCCCAGGTTGTAGCCGCCCTGGCGCATGGCCTCGACCACGTAGCGGTCCCCGACCGGCGTGCGCACGAGCCTCGCGCCCAGCGCGGCCACCGCCCGCTCCAGGCCCAGGTTGCTCATCACCGTCGCCACGACTCCCGCGTTGCGGAGCTGGCCCTCGCGCGCCATGCGCTGCGCGCACATGGCCATGACCGCGTCCCCGTCCACCACCTGACCCCGCTCGTCGATCACGATCACGCGGTCGGCGTCGCCGTCGAGGGCGATGCCGATGTGCGCGCGCCGCTTGATGACCTCCGCCTGCACGTTCTCGGGATGGAGCGCGCCGCCGTCCTCGTTGATGTTGACGCCGTCCGGCTTCACGCCCAGGGCCGTCACCGAGGCGCCCAGCTCGTCGAACACGAGCGGCGCCACGCGGTAGGCCGCGCCGTTGGCGGCGTCGACCACGATCCGCACCCCGTCGAGGGACAGGTCCCGCGGGAACGTGTTCTTCACGAACGCGACGTAGCGCCCGCGCGCGTCGTCCAGCCGCTCCGCGCGCCCGATGGCGGCGCCCGTCCGGCGCGGGCCCATCAGTCCCTCGTCGGACATCAGCTGCTCGATCTCGGCCTCGGCGTCGTCGGGCAGCTTGAACCCGTCGGTCGCGAAGATCTTGATGCCGTTGTCCTCGTACGGGTTGTGGCTGGCGCTGATCACGACCCCCGCGTCCACGCGCATGCTGCTGGTGAGGTGCGCGACGGCGGGCGTGGGCAGCGGGCCGCACAGGTGGACCTCGCCGCCCATGGAGCACACGCCCGACGCGAGCGCGGTCTCGAGCATGTAGCAGGAGAGGCGCGTGTCCTTGCCGATCAGGATGCGCGGCGTGTGTGTCTTGCCCCGTCCGGCCACGAAGGTGACCGCGCGGCCCAGCTTGAGGGCCAGCTCGGGGGTCATGGGGTGCTCGTTGGCCACGCCACGGATGCCGTCGGTGCCGAAAAGGTGGCGCGTGGTCTGCTTGGTGTCCGTCACGTTTGGATGGACCTCTCAGGAATCAGGGCACCCAAGTGTCCCACAGGAGATCGGCGACGGGGCAATCCGGTCGCGTTCTGCCCGGCACGTTTCCGGCCCGGACGTCACCTGTCGATGAGGCCGATGCCGGGTCCACTTCCCGTTCCGCTGGTCGTCCGGCCCGAGTGGCTGCTCGTGCTGGCCGCCGGCGCGCGGGCCGGGGGGCGCGGCCACCGCGCC
>JAICEW010000314.1 GCA_025923995.1 Vicinamibacteria bacterium
GAACGGCGTGCACGTGGGCACGTTCCCACCCGTCGAGCCGAACGCGTTCCGCTCCCTGCGCGAGACCGACCTGGACCTGCCCCCGATGCCGGGCGGGAACCTTCGATTCACCGTCGAGCCCGCGGACGGCCTGCCGTTCACCGAGGTGCGCTGGGAGCTGTGGGCCACTGCGGGCCCTACCTCTCCGCCTTGACCTCCGTCCACAGCCGGTCGTAGAGCACCGTCGCGTCCCCGATGTCCTCGATCAGCTCCACGCGGCGGAGCACGTCGGGCGGCGGGAAGATCGCGGGGTTGCGGGTGATCTCGGGCGGCAGCAGCGCGACGGCCGCGCGGTTCGGCGTCGAGTACTGCATCGTGCGGCAGATCTCGGCCGCGATCTCCGCCTCCATCACGAAGTCGAGGAACGCGTGCGCCAGCTCCGGGTGCGGCGCGCTGCGCGGGATGGCCAGGCTGTCCACGAACAGGCTGCTCCCCTCCTTGGGCACCACGTACTCGAGGTCGGGGTTCTCCTCGCGCACCTTCGCCAGCTGGCCGCTCCAGCCCTGCGCCAGCCACACGTCGCCCGAGAGCAGCGCCGCGTCGAACGAGCCCGAGTCGTAGACGCGCACGAGCGGCTTCTGGTCGATGAGCTGCCGCTGCGCGTCGCGCAGCCAGCCCTCGTCGGTCGCGTTGAGCGAACGGCCCCGTCGCTTGAGCGCGGCCCCGATCGTCTCGCGCGCGTCGTCCAGCATGAGGATGCGCCCGGCGAAGCGCTTGTCCCACAGCGCGTCCCAGGAGTCCACGGGCCCCGTCCGCCGCCGGTCGTAACCGATCCCGCACGTGCCCCAGAAGTACGGCATCGAGTAGCGGTTCCCGGGGTCGTACGGCTTGTCGAGCAGTGCGGGCTCCAGGTTCACGCGGTGCGGCAGCGCTGTGTGGTCGAGCGGCAGCAGCAGGTCCTGGGCGCGCAGGATCTGGATCGAGTAGTTCGAGGGGCAGACGACGTCGTAGGCGGCGTTGCCGGCCTGGATCTTGGCCAGCAAGGCCTCGTTCGTGTCGTAGAGGTCGACGTTCACGCGCACGCCGTGGCGCTGCTCGAACTTCCGCACCGTCTCGGGCGCGATGTAGTTGGACCAGATGTAGACGTTGAGGACGCGCTCGGCCGGGGCCGCGCCGGTGCCGGCCACGAAGGGCGCGCCCAGGACGGCGAGGCCCAGCAGGGCGGGCGCCGCCGCGACTCGGGCGCGAGCGCCCCGCTCGAGCTGGTGCGCAGAGAGCAGCAGCAACGCGGTCGCCACCAGCAGCAGCGTCGAGACCGCGTTGATCTCGGGCGTCACGCCGCTGCGCACCATCGAGTAGATCTGGATGGGCAGCGTGGTCGAGCCCACGCCGGCCACGAACGACGTCACGACGTAGTCGTCGATCGAGAGGGCGAAGACGAGCAGGGCGGCGGACAGGATGCCAGGCGCGAGCCCGGGCAGCGTGACCTTGAGGAACGTGCGCCAGGGTCCCGCGCCCAGGTCGGCCGCGGCTTCCTCCAGGCTGGGATCGAGCCCGGCGAGACGCGCGCGCACCACCACCACCACGTACGACACGCAGAAGGCGACGTGGGCCAGGATCACGGTCAGGAACCCGAGGCGCAGCCCCAGCGCGGCGAAGAAGAGGAGCAGCGACGAGGCCAGCACGATCTCGGGCACGACGATGGGCAGCGCGATCAGCGCCATCAGCGAGCCCGGCCGTCGGAGCCGGCCGCGCGCGAGGGCCAGGGCGGCGGCGGTGCCGATCGCGGTCGCGACCACGGTCGTCACCAGGGCCACCACCAGGCTGTTGCCCAGCGACATCCGGATCTGCGGGCTGGAGAGGAGCCGCGCGTACCACTCGAGCGTGAAGCCCTTCCACTCGGCGGTCAGCCGGCTCTGGTTGAACGAGAAGGCGACCAGCACCAGGATCGGCGCGTAGAGGAAGAGGTACACGAGGGCGGCGAGCGAGCCCAGGACGGGAGCGCGACGCGTCTCGCTCACGCTTCCTGGGCGGCCTGCAGCGGCCGGCGGAACAGCAGGAGCAGGGCCAGCACGATCAGGCTGAGCACGAACGACAGCGCCGCGCCGAACGGCATGTCGCGCGCGACGGCGAACTGGCTCTGGATGAGGCTGCCGGCGTAGACGGTGCGCGCGCCGCCCAGCAGGTCCGGCGCCAGGTACGCCCCCAGCGAGGGCACGAACACCAGCACGCACCCGGCGACGATGCCGGGACGGATGAGCGGCAGCGTGACGCGCAGCAACGCCCGCAGCGGCGTCGCGCCCAGGTCGGCCGCGGCCTCGAGCAGCGAGCGGTCCAGCTTCTCGAGCGAGACGAACAGCGGCAGGATCATGAACGGCAGCTCGCCGTACACCTGGCCCAGCAGGACGGCGAAGTCGTTGTAGAGCAGGCTGAGCCCCGGCAGGCCGAGCGCCCCGAGGCCGACGTTGACCAGCCCCTCGCTGCGCAGCAGGAAGACCCAGGCGTACATGCGTACGAGGAAGCTCGTCCAGAACGGCAGGATCATCAGGACCAGCAGCCCGTTGCGGTGGCGCTCGGGGGCATGACGCGCCAGCCAGTACGCGACGGGCAGGCCGATGACGAGGCAGGCGCAGGTCGTGACGGCCGCGAGGCCCACGCTGCGTGCGAGGATGCCGAGGTAGAGGGGCTCCGCGGCGCGGGCGTAGTTCGCGGCGCTCCACTCGTGCACCACCCCGCCGTAGGCCGACCGGCGGCCCAGCGACGCCTCGAACACCAGCGCCTGGGGAGCCAGGAAGAGGGCGAGGAGCACCAGCAGGCAGGGCAGGAGCAGCAGCAGGGCGGCCGTCCGGCGGGACCGTGCGTGCGTCACATTCCTCGTGTGGGATGGCGGACGGCCGTGGAGTCTAGCACCCCCCGGTGAACCAAAAGCGCGGGGCATGGCGTCCTTGGTGCAGGTGAGCGGTGACGATGCGCTGGCCCGCGAGTTCGAGGAGCGGCTCCAGGACTCGTCGTCGCTCGCGTTCCGGGTGGCCTATGGAGTGCTTCGGCAGCGGCAGGACGCGGAGGACGTCGCCCAGGAGGCGTTGGCCCGCGCCTTCCAGCGCAGGGCGTCGCTGCGCGACCGGGAGCGTTTCCGGGCCTGGCTGGTCCGGATCACCTGGCGGGCCGCGCTCGACCGGCGGCGCGCCGACACGCGCCGGCTGCGCCGGGACGTGGCCGCGGTCGCGGACGAGCCGAAGGCGACGGCCGAGGACCTGGCCATCGGCCGCGAGCGTCGCCAGCGGGTCTGGGAGGCGGTCGACGCGCTGTCGGACAAGCTGCGGCTGATCGTGGTGCTGTCCGCGATCGAAGGTCACGACACCCGTGAGGTCGCGCGCCTGGTCGGCGTTTCCGAGGGGACCGTCAAGTCCCGGATGCACCGCGCGCGGCAGGAGCTGGCACGAGCGCTGCGATGGATGACGAGCGAAGAGACGACGCGCTGAGCGCGGCGGACGAGGCGCTGGACGCCCTGCGGGCGGAGCTGTCGGTCGCCCCCTCGCCCGATTTCCACGCGCGCGTGCGGACACGGATCGCGGAGCGGCGCCCCCCCGCGCACGGTTGGGGCTGGATCGTGCCGGCCCTGGCGGCGGCCGTCCTGCTGATCGCCGTCATCGTGTGGATGCGTGCGCCTCTCAGCGATCGCACGCCGACCGCGGCTGTCGAGACGCCGGCTCCCCTATCGAGAGCGGCGGACACGATGCCCGCGCCCACGCCGCCGGCCGAGCCCGTCCCCGAGCCGCGCCGACGCGCCGCTCCTCGTACCGCGTCGCGGCCGGCGATCGAGCCGATCCGGCCCATCGTTCCGCCCGGCGAGGAGCTGCGCCTCGCCCGCTACGTCGCGAGCGTCCGGCAACGGCCGTTCGAGGCCGACACGCTGCCCGAGTCCGATCCCCGAGAACTGCTGGGCGACCCGGCGCCCATCGAGATCGCACCGCTCAAGACGGCGCCGCTCGTGCCCGATGAAGGGAGCATTCGATGAAGACGATCTGTGCGCTTGCCCTGCTGGCCGTGATGTCCGTGGGCTCCGCCCGGGCCCAGGAGGAGCCCGCGGCCGAGCCCTCGCCGAAGCCCGCGGGTCATCCGCCCCGCGGCGGGACGACGCTGCAGGTCCAGGCCGTCGTGTCCCGGTCGAAGGGGGGCAAGACGAGCTCGCGGCTGCCGTACACGGTGACCTGCATCGCCGACGGCGCCTCGCGGTCCACCACGCTGCGCATGGGCGTCGAGGTGCCTGTCGCGGTGGGCGGCGGAAAGGGCATCCAGTACCGCAACGTCGGAACCAACATCGACTGCTCGTGCGAGCCCGTGGACGACCAGCGGTACCGGCTGAAGATCGCCGTGGAGCAGTCGTCGATCTCCGAGCTCGGCCGCGCGGCGCCCCGGTCGCAGCCCGCGGCGGGGCCAGCCGGAGACGACGCCGAAGGCGGCAACCCGATGTTCCGCACCTTCATGAGCTCCTTCGCCGCCCTCCTGCGGGACGGCCAGACCGCGATCTCCACGGCGGCCACCGACCCCGTGACGAGCGACGACGTCACGATCGAGGTGAGCCTGAAGGTGCTGAAGTAGCGGGTCAGCGCGCGACGCGCGCGAGCACGGCTTCGGCCACCTCGCGCGCCACGCGCGATTGCAGGGCGAGCGGGTCGGCCGGAGCGCCGTCCAGGCTCGCGCTCCACACCGGCGCCTGCGTGCGCGCGTCCAGCAGGCGCACGGTCACGCGCACGGTCGAGGCGCCGCGCCGGACGCTGCCCTCGACCAGGTAGGAGACGCCCAGCTCCCGGCCGATCTCGTCGACGCGCTTGCCGCTCGCGCGGTAGGCCATGACCGAGGTGCGGCCGATCACGGACGCGCCGCCCCGGGCCAGGATGGTGATCGCGTCCTCGGTCAGCCCGTCGCAGAGCGCAGCGTCCGCGCCCGAGAGGTCCATGAACGGCAGCACGGCGATGCCCGTCGGCTCCTCCCCCTCGACCGACGTGGGCACGCGTCCGGCGGCGGCCGAGACCGCCAGCGCCAGCACGATCGCGGACGCGACCCGCAGGCGGCGGCCGGGGGCCGGTGCCGGGGGCGGGTCGTTTCCGAGGAGCGGGTCGGGGGCGGCGGCCGCGGGCACGGACGAGACCCGCGCGCAGAAGCGGTAGCCACGGCGGGGCACCGTCTCGATGACGCGCGGGTGCTCGGCCGAGTCGCCGAGAGCCTCGCGCAGGCGGTTGAGCGCGCCGCCCAGGCGGTGCGCGAAGTCGCCGTAGGTCTCGGTGGGCCAGAGGATCTTCCGCAGCTCCTCGCGGGTGACCAGCTCGCCGGGGCGCGCGGCCAGGGCCACCAGGAGGCGGAACGGCAGCTCCTGCAGCCGGACGCGGTAGCCGCGGCGGCGCAGCACGCCGTCCGCGACGTCCACCTCGAAGTCGCCGAAGCGAAACCCGGACGTCCCGCTCATGCGGGAGAGGACGCGGCGCGAGCCGGTTTCCTCTCAGTCCGGCGGCTGGCCCTGCCAGTCGCCCTGGAGGACGAACCCGGCCCAGTAGAACGGCGACGCCCAGCGCGGCTCGTCCCGCAGGGACAGCTGGGCCCGGCGCAGCGCGGCCGACGGCGTCAGGCCGTCGAGGACCATCGCCGCGTAGAAGCGGCGCATGAGCTGGGCGGTGGCCTCGTCGCGCACGCTCCACAGGCTCGCCACCACGCGCGGCGCGCCCGCGTAGAGGAACCCGCGCGACAGGCCGTACAGCCCCTCGCCCCGCACCTCGCGCCCCAGCGCGGTCTCGCAGGCAGACAGCACCACCAGGTCCGCGCCCAGGCGCAGGCGGCCGATCTCGTGCGCGCGCAGGAGGCCCTCGCGCGGCCGGCCCGCCTGGTCGACCAGCGACAGCACCAGGCCCGAGAGGTTCGGGTGGCGGTCGTCGACGGTGCCGTGCGTGGCGATGTGGAGCCAGCGGTACTGCGCCATCTCCGGCGCCAGCACGTGGGCGCGGTCGGCCTCGAAGTCGAGCGCCACCAGCCGCTCCGGCGCGGGCACCAGCGCGGCGATGGCTTCCGCCTCCTGGCGCGCGAAGCGCAGTCGCGGGAAGCGGCGGTCCGCGTCGGTCGCGCGCGTGGAGCCGGTGGAGGGCGGCACGCGCGGGTCGTCGGCCGCGAAGACGGGATCCGCGATCACCGCCAGCCGCCGTTCGGCGGGTCGCCGGCCGGCCTGCTCGCGCCGCAGGACGGCCAGCACCGAGGCGGACGGAAGGTGCACGACCTCGTGCGCGGACACCAGCGGCGGGCCGCCCACCTCGATCGTGGCCGCGCCGGGCGCGGGGATCGGCAGGGCCGCGAAGGGCACGTACTGGAGCGCGCCGTCCGCCACCACCAGCAGCCGGCGCGTCGCGAGCGCGGGCGCGGCGGGCTCCAGCACCATGCGCGCCAGCTCGGCCAGCGCCTGCGCGGTCGGACGCTCCAGCGCGCGGCGGTTGCGGGCGGAGAGACGCTCGTGCGCGCGCCGCGCCGCCGTCTCGACCTGCCCCCGCGGCGGCAGGGTGTAGTGACGCAGGCCGGTGCGGGTCACCACGAACAGGTGGCTGCGCGACTCTCCCAGCGCGTACTCCAGCAGCGCCGTGTCGTCGTCCAGGAGCGCTTGCGTCTCCGCGAGGCCGATCGGACGCGGCTGGCTCCAGTCGGCCTGGCGGGGCGTCTTCTCCCGGGCCTGCGACTGGACGAGCTGGTACTCGCCGAAGAGCCGGGCCAGCACCGACGGGTCCTCGGGAGGGGAGCGGCGGTGCGGATCGAGCGGACGGCGCTCGGCGGCATGGATCTGCCGCAGCAGCTCGTTCTCCCGTTCGACGAGCGCCTGGTCGGCGTCGGGTGCCGCCTCCGGCAGCGCCTCGAGCAGGCTGCGCGCGCGCCCCCGCTCGCTGGCCTCGAACGCGGCGCGGTCGTGCCCCTCGTCCGGCCGTCGCTCGTGCAGCGCCACCCGCAGGTCCACCGCCTGCCGGTACGACGACAGGTGCGAGGCCACGTACGTCGCGCGCAGGTCCAGCCCGATCAAGCCGGCCCGCAGCCGCTCGCGCAGCGCGAGCGCCTGGTCGTTGAGCGCGATCGCGTCCTCCAGCCGGCCCTGGTCGCGCTGGGCGGTGGCCAGCGCTTCCAGCGTGGCGGCTTCACCGGCGCGGTCCCCCAGCGCGCGCATGGCGTCGAGCGCGGCGCGCAGCGCCTCCGCGGCGGGGACCGGCCGCCCGGCGGCGGAGGCGACCAGGCCCGAGACGTGGAGCGCATAGGCCTCGCCGCGCCGGTCGTTGCCCACCCGGCTCACCTCGAGGGCGGCGGCGGCCGCTTCGGCGGCCGCGTCCTCGCGGCCGGCGCGGGCGGGCCGGGCGCCCAGGGTGTGCAGGGTCTGCGCCGCGCGTGACGCGATCGTGAGCTCCAGGAACCCGGCGAGCGCCA
>JAICEW010000315.1 GCA_025923995.1 Vicinamibacteria bacterium
GCCGCGCGCGTGGCGGAGTTCCTCGAGGGGCGCGGCCTGGCCGTCCGCACGGGGGTGGGCGGGACCGGCGTCCTGGCCGAGATCGGCCGGGCGGGCCGGGGCGTGCTGCTGCGGGTGGACATGGACGCGCTGCCGCTGGCGGAGGACACGGGCGCGCCCTACGCGTCGCGCGTGCCCAACACCATGCACGCCTGCGGCCACGACGGGCACGTGGCCATGGGCGCCGGCGCGGCGCGTGTGCTGGCGGCACGCGCCCTCCCGGGCCTCGCGCGCGTGCTGTTCCAGCCGGCCGAGGAGGGCGAGGGCGGCGCGCAGGCGGTGGCGGACGCCGCGCTTGCGGGCATCGACGCCGTGTTCGGGGTCCACCTGTGGAACGAGCTGCCGGTCGGGACGCTGGGTGTCAAGGCCGGGCCGCTGATGGCGGCCGTCGACCGCCTGCAGATCGTCGTGCGCGGCCGCGGCGGGCACGGCGGCAAGCCGCACCGCTCCGCCGATCCGGTGGTGGCGGCGGCGCACGTGGTCATGGCGCTGCAGACGGTGGTGTCGCGCGAGGTGTCGCCGCTGCAGTCGGCGGTGGTGACCGTCGGCTCGATCCACGGAGGCCAGGCGTTCAACGTGATCCCCGACGAGGTGGTCCTCACCGGGACCATCCGCACGTTCGACGAGGCGCTGCGGCGGTCGATGCCGGAGCGGATCACGCGGCTGGCCCGCGGCGTCGCGGAAGGCCTGCAGTGCACCGCGGCGGTCGAGGTGCGACACGGCAACCCCCCGGTCGTCAACGACGCCGGCGCGGCCGAGGTGGCGCGGCGCGCGGCGGCGCGCGTGGTGGGCGAGGCCCAGGTGGTGTCGCCCGAGCCCACGATGGGCGGCGAGGACATGGCGGTCTACTTCGAGCGCGTGCCCGGCTGCTTCGTGTTCGTGGGATCGGCCAACGCCGCGCGCGGCCTGGACCAGCCGCACCACAGCCCGCGCTTCGACTTCGACGAGGACGCGCTCTGGATCGGAACGCGCTTCCTGGTGGCGGTCGCGGAGGAGGCGCTCGGCGCCTGATCAGCGCGTCCAGGCCTCGCGCCAGCGCGTGGCGCGCTCGACGCGGTCCCAGACGATCTCGTGGCCGATGCCCGGCCCCTCCGGCACCGCGACCGCGCCGGCCTTCGACACGGTGACCGGCGGGTCCACCAGGTCCTCGTCGAAGTAGCGCGCGCCGGCCGAGGTGTCGCCCGGCAGCGTGAAGCCCGGCAGCGTCTGCAGGTGCACGTTGGCCAGGCGCCCGATGCCGGACTCCACCATCCCGCCGCACCACAGCGGCACGCCGCGGGAGACGCACAGCTCGTGCAGCGCGAGCGCCTCGGTGAAGCCGCCGATGCGGCCGACCTTGACGTTGACGACGCGGCAGGCGCCCAGCTCCAGCGCGTGGCGCGCGTGCGCGGCCGAGCGGATCGACTCGTCCAGGCAGATGGGCGTGCGCAGCGCGCGCTGCAGCGCCGCGTGGTCCCCGAAGTCGTCCCAGCCCAGCGGCTGCTCGATCATGGTGAGGCGCTGCGCGTCCAGCGACTCGAAGAGGGCCCGGTCGGCCAGCGTGTAGGCGTTGTTGGCGTCGACCATCAGCGGCACGTCCGGGAAGCGCGCGCGCACGGCCTCCACCAGCGCCGCGTCGCGTCCCGGCTTGATCTTGATCTTGATGCGCCGGTAGCCCGCTTCGACCTCGCGGGCCACCTCCTCCACCAGCGCCTGCGGGTCCTTCTGCAGCCCGATGGAGACGCCGGCCGCGATGGTGCCGCCGCGGCCGCCCAGCAGCGCGTGGAGCGGGCGGCCTTCCCGTCGCGCGAGCAGCTCCCAGGCCGCCATCTCCAGCGTGGCCTTCGCCATCTCGTGGCCGCGCACGGGCGCCATGGCCGCCCACAGGTCGCGCGGGTGGTCGAAGTCGCGCGCGAGGGCGAGCGGCACCAGGAAGTCGCGCAGGACGTGGTGGACGGTGCCGATCGTCTCCGGCAGGTAGTACGGGCTCTCGTCCGCCACGCACTCGCCGTAGCCGGTGACGCCGTCGGCGGAGAGGGCGAGCAGCAGGAAGTCCTTGCGCGTGGTCCGGCTGAACGAGGTCTCGAAGCCGCGGGTCATGGGCAGGCTCAGGTAGCGCAGCTCGACGCGGTCGAACCTCACGGCCGCACCAAGACGCCTTCCTCGGGCCGCAGGTCGTGCCCGGCCGCGAAGCCGGCCGTGGTGGTGATGAGGCGGGCGGTGCCCTCGCGGGCCTGGACGAACCCGGACGCCCCGCGCTCGGCGAGCAACGCCAGGGCGGCGGGCGGCGGCAGCGCCGCGGCGGACCGCGCCAGCGCATCGGCTTCGGTCGCGGACCTCGACACGACGGTCACCGCCTGCCCTGCGGTGGCCACGCGGCTCAGCGCCCGCTCCTGCAGCGAGAAGCTGGCCCAGCGGGGGCGCGTCACGTCGACCGGATCGGGCACGGCCACCACCAGCGGCTCGCCGAACACGGCGACGTGCGCGCCGCCCAGGTTCACCAGCCCCTTGCGCGCGCCGGCCGAGCGGAGCGCCGCCAGCGCGCGGTCCGCCGCGGGCCCGTCGAGCTGCGAGACCGTCGCGAACGCCGCGTCCAGGGCGGGCTCGTACGGACGCGCCAGGCCGACCGCGCGGATCTCCACGTTCACGCCGGAGATGGTCCGCATCCCGCGCGCGGGAGCGTCGCGGCAGGCGGCGGCGAGCAGGAGGGCGGCCGCCAGACGCGCGCCGCGCCGGTGCGTGCTCAGCGACGGACGGCCGCGCGCGGCGGCCGGGCCGCGCACTCGCGGCAGGTGCCGTAGATCTGGTGGCGGTGCCCTTCGATCGTGAAGCCGATCTCGGCCGCGATGTCGTCCTGCAGCTGCTCGATCTCGGGGCTCACGAACTCGAAGATCTCGCCGCAGGACTTGCAGATGAAGTGGTCGTGGTGCTGGCGCTTGTACTCGCGCTCGAAGACGCTCTGGCCGCCCAGCTCCAGCTCGCTGGCGAGGCCGGCGTCCTGCAGGAGCTTGAGCGTGCGGTAGACGGTGGTCCGCCCCACGTCGGGGCGCTTCTTCTGCACCAGGTGCAGCAGGTCGTCCACGGACAGGTGGCGCTCGGAGCGCAGGAACACGTCCAGGATCACGTCCCGCTGCTCGCTCCGCTTGAGCCGGTTGCGCGCGATGTAGGCGGCGAAGACCTCTTTCTCTTCGCGCCCCACGTCCTTCATATGTGCGTCCAAGGTAGTCTCTGGCCGCCGCGGCTGTCAATGCTTTGACAGTTCCGAAGGGAGCGTCTACCTTGAGTGCGTGTCGGGCGCCTCCCGCCCGGCCGGCCGGTGGAGACGATGGCGAAACGGCTGCACCTGGCGATGCTCGCGTCCTTCGCGACGCTGGTCGCCATCCTGCCCCTGCGCGGCGACCCGCGCGTGGCTCCCGTGACTCATCCCGAGTGGGCGCGCCTGCTCCTGCGCGCGCTCGAGGTCCCCGACGCGGTGCGCGCCACGCCGCGCGCGTCCCACGCGTTCGCGGCGCTCTCGTGGAAGTCGAGCCTGGCCTTCCGCGGCGACGACTTCTCCGCCGCCGAGCACGTGCGGGTGGCCGGGGAGGGCGAGGTGGTCGCGGAGTCGCCGAGCGGGGAGGTCACGTACCCGCTGTCGATCGTGAGGCCGGGAGACTACCGGCTCCGCGTCCGGGCGGCGGGGGATCCCGGCGCGCCGTTCACCGCGGAGATCCGGCCGTACGGCGAGTCGGAAGCGGCCGCCACCTTCGACGTGGTGGCCGCGTCGGCTCCGGCCTGGCTCGAAGCGGGAGCGCTCCACCTCGATCCGGGTTCGTACACCGCGTCGCTGGTGCTCCCGCCCGGCACGAAGGTGGAGCACGTCGAGATCGCACCGCCCTGCGTGAACGCCGTCGAGCCGCGCGGCGGCTGGCGGCCCACCGCGATCGTGGACCGGAACGACCTGGCGGTCACGGCGCTGCAGGCGGTCGACGGCGAGTCGGACCTGCCGCCCGCCGCCTCCCCCATCGACGTCCCGGCGAGCGCGTTCCGCAGCGAGGAGCCGCGGATGCTCGCGGTATCGTCGGGCGTCGCGGCCGAGTCGCTGCAGGGCGCCAAGGACGGGACGCGGGCGTGGGCGATGTTCGAGCTGCCCGAGGAGGGGCTCTACACGCTGTCGGTCTTCGGCCTCAAGGGCTCGGGGATGCGCTTCCTGGCCGACCACTGCATGAAGGCCGTCCTCTGCCCGTCGCCGCAGGAGACCCATCCGGCGTGGTGGGTGGTCACGACCACCGCCATGACCGCCGGCCCGCACGCGATCGCGGTCAACCTGGGGCCCGGCTCGACGGTCGAGCGCATCCGCCTCGAGCGCAAGAAGGCCTCCGACGAGGACTACGTGGCCACGCTGCGCCGGCTCGGGTTCGATGCCGGCGACGCGGGGAGCGTGTCGCGGGCCAGGGCGGTGGACGCCATGGAGTGGGTGCGCGGCCGGCGCCGGCAGTCCGCGCGCACGGGCTGCGGCGACGTGATCCCGCGCGCCGACGTCAACGCGACCATCGCGACGCAGGGCACCGCCACACCGGGCGGCGGCGGCACCACGTTCACCGGCGGCACCGATCCCGGCGGCGGCGGCACCCCGCCGGGTCCCAACCCGCCCATCCCGCTCCCCTCGCCCGGGCCGTCGCAGCCTCCCGGCAGCGCGGTCACGATCGCGGCGGGCGACGGGCGCTAGCTCCTTCGATCCCCGCGCCACGCCGCGCGGCCCTCGATCAACCTTCGCGGAATGTCCGAGAGCGGCGGATGCCCGCTCGCTACTTGCGGGGCAACGTGGCGGCGGAGCTCTCGGCCGCGGGTTCCGCGGCCGGCCGGTACGAGTAGTAGTAGTAGTCGCTGCGTGCGATCTCGGGCAGCGCGTTCAGGACGACGCCCAGCACGTGGGCGCCCGCCTTGCGCAGGGCCCCCACGCTGCGCTTCACCAGCCGCTTGTCGACCGCGTTGTGCTGCACGACGAACACCGTCGTGTCGCACAGGCGGGCCAGCAGCTGCGCGTCGGTGACGGAGGCCATCGGCGGGGAGTCCACCAGCACCCAGGCGAACCGGCGGCGCAGGTCGTCGAGCAGCTCCTGCATCCCCTTGCGCGCCAGCAGCGCGGGCGGGTTGGGCGGCAGCGCGCCCGCGGGCAGCGCGGTGAGGTGGGGGACGCCGGTGGGCCGCAACAGCGAGTCGAGAGGCAGGTGCTGCACGAAGTGGTCCGTGAGCCCCGGCTCGCGCGGCAGGCCCAGGCGCCCGTGCAGCTGCGCGCGGCGCAGGTCGCAGTCGACCACGACCACCGGCTCCCCCGACGCGGCCAGCAGCTGGGCCAGGTTCACGAGCGTCGTGGTCTTGCCCTCCTGGGGCGCGGTGCCGGTCACCAGCACCACCTGCCCCGCGTCGTCGCGGCGGGCGAAGATGAGCGCGGTGCGCAGGTTCTGGTAGGCCTCGGTGGCGAAGTGGCGGTCGGCCTCGCCGAAGCGGGGCACCGCGGCCAGCAGGTCCAGGTGGAGGTAGCGCTCGATCTCTTCCGGATCCTTGATCGTGTTGTCGAACCAGTCGCGCCCCAGCACCAGCGCGATGCCCAGCGCGAGGCCGGCCAGCAGGCCCAGCACCGCCAGCTGCGCCTTGCGCGGCCGCACCGGCGCGTGCGGCGGCGCCGCCCGCTCCACCATGCTCACGTTGTTGTTGCGGATGGAGGCCGCGATGTCGGTCTCGTTGAGCTTCTGCAGCAGGACCTCGTAGAGGTTCTTCGAGGACTCGGACTCCTTGCGCAGCGCCTCCAGCTCCGCGCCCTTGCGGCTGTCGCGCGAGGCCTGCGCCTTCTGCGCGTCGATGGCGGAGCGGATGTCCGCCTCCTGCTTGCGCAGCTGCTGCAGCTCGGCCTCCAGCCCGGCCACGATCTGGCGGGCGCGCTCGTCCAGCGCCTTCCTCACCTGCTCGATCTGGGCCTGGACCTTCTGCACCTCCGGGTGCGCGTCCTTGAACTTCTCCTTGAGGCGCGAGAGGTCGAGCTGCAGCGTGGCCAGCTGGCCCGAGAGCGAGAGGGCCAGCGAGTCGACCGCCACCTGCGGGACGGTCTCCAGCGACTGCCGGCTCGCGCGCGCCTGCTCGATCTGCTTGAGGGCCGCCTCGCGGGCGATGCGGCGGCCCTGCACCTCGACCAGGTCGTCGCCCAGCTTGGTGATGGAGCTGGTGACCGCGGAGACGCTGCCCTCCGGCACGAACAGATCCTGGCTCTGATAGCTCTTGAACAGCCGGTCCTGCGCCTCGCGCATGCTCTTCTGCGTGACGGCCAGGCGCTCCTGCAGCCACTCGTAGGCCTTGCGCGCCGACTCCACCCGCGTGTTCAGGCTCTGCTCGATGTAGACCTCGCCCACCGTGTTGGCCCACAGCGCGGCCTCCTTGGGGTCGCGGTGCGTCACCACCACGTTCACCAGCCGGCTGTCGGGCACCGGATCGACCGACACGTGAGTCATGAGCAGGCTGCCCGGGTCGGGGTGGCCCTGGAACGGCGGCTGGTCGGAGAGCTTGAGGCGCTCGACCACCTTCTCGCCCACGCTCTTCGAGGTCAGCACCTTGAACTGCGTGTTGTAGAAGTCGGCGTGCTGCCAGTAGTTCCCGCCGCCCACCAGCGCGTCGGTCACGGTCAGGAACGTGGGCGTCGGCGGCTCGATCTGGAGCATCGCGGACGCGCGGTACTCCGGCGTCTGCGCGAAGCCGGCCAGCAGGCCGACCAGCAGCCCGACGGCGGCGGCGGTCGCGATGAGCGCACGCGCGCGCCACACCAGGCCCAGGTAGAAGCGGACGTCGACGTCCGACGTCGCGCCTGCCGTCGGGGCGGCGGTGGCCATCAGATGAGCCGCCGCGAGACCATGACCACGTCGTTGGGCAGGAGCGGCGGGTCGGGGTCCTCGCCCTTGCGCACCGCCTTCAGGTCCACCTCGATGATGCTCGTCTTGCCGGTGGCGGCGTCCACGCGTCGGAGCTTGACGCCGTTGCTCCCGAAGCGGGTGAGGCCCCCGGCCAGGCTCACGGCGCCGGAGACGGTGAGGTCGCCTTCGAGCAGGAAGCGCCCCGGCCGGTTCACCTCCCCCTCGACCGTGACGTAGTGCTTGGGATGCGCGCTCACGATGTCGCCGTGCCGCAGCGGCGTCTCCAGGCCGGTCTGCGCCTCCGGTGTCAACGAGCCCGAGGCGAAGCGCAGCGTGCGCGCCTTCGCCCCGTCTTCGAACGTGCCGTCCACGCGCGTGACCACCACCTCGCCCGAGGCGCGAGGCGTGAAGCCGCCGGCGTCGACCAGCACGTCCACCAGGCGCGTGCTCCCGCGCAGCGGCTTGCGGCCGGGCGCCACCACCTCGCCCAGCACCGTCACGAACTGGCTCTGGTACTGCTTGA
>JAICEW010000316.1 GCA_025923995.1 Vicinamibacteria bacterium
GCCTTCCTGGATGCGGTCCGCGAACGGCTTCACGGTCTCGGCGTGCGGCTTCGAGGTGCTCACGACTGGCCAGTGTAGCGTCCGCGAGCGCGCCGGCCAAACCGGGGCCGCGCTCATGACACAGTCCAGGCCGCTGCGCCGCCTGGGCTTGCCGGCCGACAGGATCATCAGGTGCGACGAGCGCGCGGTCGTGGTACGTACGTCCATGCGCAACGTCCGCTCGTCCAGCAGGTTGGACGTGTCGTTCGTGGTCGGGCTCGCCATGGCCGTGCTGGCCGCGTGCGGTGAGAGCCCGAGCCCCGGCACACCCCTCGCGTCGCCGCCGCCGAGCGGCACGTTCTTCCGCAGCGGCGACGTGATGCTGAGCTACGCGCTCGACCTCCCGCAGGGCACCGGCCCCTTCCCCGCCATCGTCTTCGGCCACGGCTCGGGACGGCAGACGAAGGAGGAGGCGATGTCGGTGAAGTCGCGCATGACGCAGGCGGGCTTCGCGGTCCTGCGCTACGACAAGCGCGGCGTCGGCCAGTCCACCGGCACGTTCGAGGCGCCGGGCCTCCTGAACAGCGACCGGCTGCTCCCGATCCTGGCCGACGACATGGTGGCGGGCGTGGACTTCCTGCGGACGCGGCCGGAGATCGACCCCAGCCGCATCGGCCTCATGGGCATCAGCCAGGCCGGCTGGATCATGCCGCTGGCGGCGGACCGCTCGCCCCACGTGCGCTACATGGTGCTGGTCGTGGGTCCCACGGTGCCGGTGGGCATCGAGATCTACTACAGCGAGCTGGCCGAAGGCACGTCGACGAGCTTCGAGGACCTCTCGGCCCGGCTGCTCGAGTATCGCGGGCCGCTCGGTTTCGACCCGCGGCCCACGCTGGAGCGCCTGCAGGTGCCCGGCCTCTGGCTCCTGGGCGCGCAGGACCGCAGCATCCCCACGCGCGAGACCGTCGCCATCCTCGACCAGCTCGCGCGCGCGGGCCATCCCTACCGCTTCGTCGTGTACCCGAACGCGGGGCACTTCATCCCGCCCGACGACTACGTCGGCGAGGCGGCGGCGTTCGCGCGCTCGTTCCGCTAGCGTTTCAGGGCCGCCGCCACGAACGCGCCCACGTCCTTGCGCAGGTGCGCCAGCTCGCCCGTGTGGATGTACATCATGTGGCCCGCCTCGTAGTACGAGGTGCTCACGCTCGACTTGAGGGACGGGTCGAGGCCCAGGTGGCTCAGCGTGTACTCCGTCGCGAAGTAGGGCGTGGCCAGGTCGTAGTATCCCGAGGCCACGAACAGCTTCATGTGCGGGTTCTTCGCGAACGCGCTGCGCAGCGCCTCGCTGGTGTCCGCGAACCCGTTGCCCGCCGAGCCCCAGTCCCAGGCCCCGATACCGCCGCCCAGGATGTGGTACGTGAGGTCGGACTTGAACCCGAGCTGCCGGCGCACGTAGTCGTTGAACATGGCCGTGTAGGGCGGGCGGATGGCGGCCATGCTGGGATCGAAGTCCGGGCGCTCGGTCGAGGCCAGCAGGTCCATGCCCTTGAAGCGGCTGTCGAGCCGGCCCACCGTCCGCTTCTGGTCGCGCAGCAGCTCCTTGCAGAAGCGCTGGATCTCGATGCGCATCTCGGTGCTCTCGAGGTACTCGGGGTCCAGGCCGGTGTAGCGCGCC
The DNA here is from genome assembly GCA_025923995.1 of Vicinamibacteria bacterium. Classification (GTDB taxonomy): domain Bacteria; phylum Acidobacteriota; class Vicinamibacteria; order Fen-336; family Fen-336; genus JAICEW01. The sequence continues at coordinate 1,655 of JAICEW010000316.1, forward strand.
AGCCGGTCCACGACGGCCTTGCGGTCGGCCGCTCCCAGGGCGTCGCCGCGGGAGAGCTTCTCCTGGTAGTCGGTGGCCGCCCACTGCTCCACCTCGGCCAGGAACTCCTTGAGCGGCTTGCCCTGCAGGTCCGCCGGGAGCTGCTTGTGATACCAGGCCGTGGCCGCGTAGGTCGGCAGGAACAGCACGAACGGCAGGTCGTTGCCCTTCGTGAACCGCGCGGTCTGGAAGTTGAGGATCGAGGACACGAGCACGATGCCGTTGAAGGCGATGCCGCGGTCCACCAGGTAGCCCGAGAGCCCGGCCGCGCGCGTGGTGCCGTAGCTCTCGCCGACCAGGAACAGCGGCGAGGCCCACCGCTCGTGGCGGGTCAGGTAGAGGCGGATGAACTCGCCGACGGACTGGATGTCGCCCTGCACGCCCCAGTACTTCTTCCCCAGGTTCTTCTCGGCCCGGCTGTAGCCGGTGCCGACCGGGTCGATGAACACCAGGTCGGTGAACTCGAGCCAGCTCTGCTCGTTGTCCGCCAGCTCGTAGGGAGGCGCGGGGAGGCCGCCCTCGTCGAGCATCTTCACGCGCTTGGGGCCCAGGGCGCCCAGGTGCAGCCAGACCGACGACGAGCCGGGGCCTCCGTTGAACGAGAACATGAGCGGCCGTGTTGCGGGCCCGCCGGTGCGGTCCGCCACGTAGGCCATGAAGAAGATGCGCGCCTCGGTCTTGCCCTCCTCGTTCTTGAGGGGCATGAAACCGGTCGTGACCTTGTACTTCAGCACCTTCGTCCCCACGCGCAGCTCGTGGGACGTGACGACCGGCGGCTCCTCCGGCTTCTCCTTCTCCTCCTTCTCCTTCTTGCCCTTGTCGTCGGAAGCGCGCTCGTCCTGGCGCTCGTCGTCGTCGCGAGCGGCCTGCTCGCGCGCCGCGGCCTCCGGCCGGGGGTTGGGCTCCTGCGCGAACGCGACCAGCAGCAGGGAAAGAAGGACTGGGCTCATCGATGTCTCCTCCGAGGCGCGGCCGGGCGGCGCGCGACGCCGAGCTTAGAAAGGCCGGACCGGCGGGTCAACCGGCGTCAGGGCCGAGCGAACTTGAGATGCGTCACCTTGGGCGTGGCGACGGTCCGCACCAGCGTCAGCCCGTGCAGGTCGGCCACACCCTCGAACAGCCGCTCGCCCTCGCCGAGCAGGACGGGGGCGAGGTGGACGTGCATCTCGTCCACGAGCCCGGCCGCCAGGTACTGCTGCGCGGCCTTCGCGCCGCCGGCCAGCGACACGTCCTTGCCGCCAGCGGCCCGCCGCGCCTGCTCGAGCGCGGACTCGATGCCGTCGGTGACGAACGTGAAGGTGTTGCCGCCCTCGAGGACCAGCGGCTCGCGGGGATGGTGCGTCAGCACGAACACCGGGTGGTGGTACGGAGGGTTCGCGCCCCACCAGCCCGTCCACGGCTTCGCGGCGTCCCACGGGCCCGGGTGCCCGCCGAACATGTTGCGCCCCATGATCGTGGCGCCCAGGTTGGCGTTCAGCTCCTCGACGACGGCCGAGCTCTCGTTCGTCTCGCCGCCCTGCATGCCCATCTCGGAGCGCCAGGCCTTCAGCGGGAACACCCACTCGTGCACCCGCATGCCACCGATCCCGAGCGGGTTCTGGACGCTCTGCTCGGGCCCGGCGACGAAGCCGTCGAGCGACATCGCGATCTTGAGGCGCAGCTTGGACACGTCGGTCCTCCTTGGAGCCCCCGGGCTACTTCGCCGGCAACGGCGTATTGTGGAGCGCGGCGATGCGCCAGGCGCCGCCCTCCTTCACGAATACCCGCAGGCCCAGCTCGCGATGCACCGCAGGCGCGCCCTCCCCCGTGACGGCGATCTCGTTCGTCACGTAGGCCAGGGCCACGTCGGGCCGCAGGAAGCGGATGTCGACCTCGCCCCGCGTCATCCGCGCGCCCTTGTAGCGCGTCGAGAACGCGCGGGCCAGCCCGCTCTCGATCGCCGCCTTGCCCTGCAGGTGGTCGCCCCGCACGTTGACCAGGTCCGCGTCGTCCGCATAGACGGCCGCGGCCGACGCCGCGTCGCCGCGGTTGAAGGCGTCCGCCCCCTGGACCATGACCTTGCGGATGTCGGCCTCGTCGGCCGCGGTGCCCTTCTCCGCTCGTCCGACGGACGTCCCGATCGCGCACGCGACCGCCGCGGCCACGCACCCGCACACGATCCTCCGTCCCCATGAGACCCGGGCCATGCGTCCTCCCTTGCTTGAAGCGGCGCGCGACGCGCGAACGCTCATTCTATCGGCCAAGTGATCCCCGTCACGAACCCTCACTTTGGTCAGGGGCGCTGGCGCCCACCTTCGTCGGGCGCGCGTCCCGTAATTAGCGCGAGACCCGCATCGATAAAGGGCGAAACGCAACTTCGCGGCCCGTACTCCCGTATGGATTCGCGTCCGCCACAACCGGGCGGGCGAACGCGAAGGAGGGCATTCATGAGCAGGATCCGGACTCTTCTGGCCGTCGCGGCGATGGCCGCGGCGGTGGCGTGCGGCGACAGCTACGGCACCGGCCCGGACGTTCCCGCGCCGGCCCGCATCGTGACCGCCAGCGGCGACATCACCGGCGCGGTCGCGGAGTTCCGCACCGTGCTGGGCGACCCCGTGAACGGCGGCGCGGCCGGCTCGCAGCCGGCGGGGCGCCGCGAGATCGGCTGGGACGGCGTGCCGGCCGACCTCACCAACAACGAGCTGTTCCCCGGCGACTTCTTCAACACGCGCGCCCCGCGCGGCGTCGTCTTCACCACCCCGGGCACCGGCTTCCGCATCAGCGACAACAACGTCGCCGACCTCGACCCGTCCTTCGGGCAGGAGTTCGCCTTCTTCAGCCCGCGCAAGACGTTCCTGGCGGCCGGCAGCAACGTCATGGACGCCGACTTCCGCGTGCCCGCGGGCTCGGATCCGGCCTCGGTGCGGGGCTTCGGCGTGGTCTTCGCCGACGTGGACCGCCCGAACTCGGCGACGCTGGAGTTCTTCGGCCGCGAGGGCTCGCTGGGACGCTTCGAGGCCCCGGTGCGCTCGTCCGCGGGCGCCCTCTCGTTCCTGGGCGTGGCGTTCGACACCAAGATCGTGACGCGGGTGCGCATCACCTCGGGCCGTGCCGCGGTGGCGGCCGGCGGCCGCGACATCAGCGCCGGCGGGTCCAGCGACCTCGTGATCATGGACGACTTCCTGTTCGACGAGCCGCAGCCGGTCCGGTAGGCGTTCGGGGAAGGCGTTCGACGGGCGGCGCCGCGGACAGGCGCCGCCCGTTTCCTTTTTGCTAGAGTCCCTTCATGGGTGAAGGTCGCCGAGGCCGCAGCGGTTCGGCCACGCTGATCGCCCGGGCGCGCACGATCGCCCTGGCGCTTCCCGGCACCAGCGAGAAGCTCTCCCACGGCGAGCCCACGTTCTTCGCCGGCGGCAAGGTCTTCTGCATGGTCGACAACGATCACCACGGCAGCGGCCACGTCGCGCTGTGGTGCAAGGCGGAGCCGGGCGTGCAGGCGGCCCTGGTCGAGGCGGAGCCGCGCCACTTCTTCGTACCCCCCTACGTGGGCAAGTCGGGATCGATCGGCGTCCGGCTCGACAGCGGGCTCGACTGGGCCAAGGTCGCGGCGCTGATCGAGCGCGCCTGGCGCGAGGTCGCGCCGAAGAAGCTGCTGGGCGAGGCGGCGCCTACGGCGCGAGCCCGCCGAGCACGCCGACCAGCGCGCGGTTGAACGCGTCCGCGTCCTCGATCTGGGGGATGTGCGCGATGCCGGGCAGCACCACCAGCCGCGCCTCCGGGACGAGGCTCACCACGCGCTTCCCCTGATCGAGCGGCGTCACCGTGTCGCGGTCGCCCCAGACCGCGACCACCGGCAGCCGCAGGCGCGCGTACTGTGCGGGGTCCTCGCTGCGCGCCCGCGCGTCCGGAAGCACCAGCGCGGGCAGCCACTGCCCGAACGAGCGCGTGGTGCCGCGGACCGACAGCGGCCGCTGGTAGATCGCGACGCGCGCGTCGGTCGCGACCGCGGGCTCGGCCACGAACGACTGCAGCAGCCGGCGCGTGAAGCGCGGATTGGTCAGGAACGCCGCCACCAGCGCGTCCCGCACGGGGCCGACCGAGAGGAGCCCTCGTACGAGCGACGAGCCGGAAGCGGGCGCCTGGCCGTCCTCCCGGATGCCCAGCGCGGCGTCGACGAGGATCAGGGCACGGATGCGCTCGGGGTCGGCGAGCACGGCCTCGACGGTGGGCCCTCCCCCGAAGGAGTGGCCGACCAGGATCGGCCGCTCGAGGCTCATCGCGTCCAGCAGCGCCGCGATCCGGCGGCCCTGTTCCTGCTTGTCGTACCGCGGCGGCTCGGGCCGCTGCGAGTACCCGAACGGCGGCAGGTCGAGCGCGATCGCGCGAAAGCCCGCGGCGGCGACCGCGTCCATGGCGGGCAGCCAGGTCTCGCTCCAGGCGCCGGTGCCGTGCACGAACACGACCGCGGGACGCGAGGGGTCGCCCCGCTCCTGGGTGAAGACGTCGACGTCGTGCGCGCGGAAGAAGCGGCCCGCGCTCGGCGCCGCCTCGGCCGCGATCGCCGTTTCGCGCCGCAGCGCCTGCGCGCGCATGACCGCCAGCGCGATGGCCAGGATCGCGAGGACGGCGAGCGTGGCCCGGAACGTCCAACGAGCCAGTCGCCGGATCACGCGGGCTCAGTAGTCATAGACGTGCTCGAGCTCGTGGCCGCCCTCGCGCAGGACGCGCAGCGTGTCGGCCAGGCGCGCGACCGGGACCACCAGCACGACGCGCTGGCGGCCCCCCTGCGTGAGCAGCGGCTGCTCGAAGAGCAGACGCGAGCCGGGAACGGGCGAGACCCAGCCGGACGGGACGACCGCGCTCAGCAGGATCACGCCGCGGTTCCCCGCGATCTCCACGAACCCGGCGCCGCGCGCGGCCAGCGGAGCCGCGTGGTCCTTGAAGTCGTCGTAGCGCGGCAGCGTGACCAGCACGGTCCCGTCGGCGAGGCGCTCCCGCACGGCCATGCGCGGCAGCTCCGACTCGGCTCCGTCCGGCATGCGGTCGAGCAGCACGGCCGTCGTCGGCGTCTCGGCTCCGTAGGTGGCGGCGGTGCCCTGGCCCAGCAGCCACGCGTAGCCGGCCTTCACCGCCCACTCGGTCGTGAGCGCGTACCGCCGCTCCCATTTGCGGACCAGGCCGGAGCCCAGCGCCGGCCCGGCCCACAGCTCGCGCAGGGGCGCGACGAAGTCGAACTCGTACCAGGGCCGGTCCCGGATGAAGTCGACGTAGTCCTGCGCGACGCGCGCGGCCAGGCGGTCTTCCGCGGTCGTGCCGTACGGAGCCGTCAGCTCGCTGAGGCGGCCGAACACGCTCTCGTACGCGGAGCGCAGCGCGTACTCGACGGTCGTGCTGACGCCGATGACCACGATCATCACGTGGTACTCGGTGTTGAACGGCCGATCGCTCGTGGCCCGATGGACGTGCCGGTAGCTCGACCAGAACTGCCGGAGGTGTCCGAAGAAGGGGAACTCGCTGGGCGGGCGGTCCTTCACGAACTGCGCGTACTCCGCGGGGCTGTAGACGAGGTACCACTCGGGGAACGTGAGGTACGTCTGCTCCTCATGGCGGCGCTCCGCCTCCGGCGCGATGGGCTGTGCCGGTGCCGCGGTCGCCAGCGCAACCGCCAGCGCGAGCGCCGCGCGAATCCTCAAGCCGCGGACTCGGCCGCCACGGCCGCGTCCCTCACGAACGCCATCA
>JAICEW010000317.1 GCA_025923995.1 Vicinamibacteria bacterium
CGACGGAGCGCGCCACCACGCCCCGGCGCCTGCAGGGGCTCCTGCGCGGCGACCTCGACAACATCGTGGCCAAGGCGCTCAAGAAGCGGCCCGCGGAGCGCTACTCCTCGGCCGAGGCGATGGCCGAGGACCTGCGCCGTTCCCTGGCCCACGAACCCGTGAGCGCGCGGGCCGACTCGCTGCGATACCGCGCCGTCAAGTTCGTCCGCCGCAACCGCGCCGCGGTCGCGCGGGCGGCGTGGGCACGGCGCGGGCTGGCGGCCGGCGTGGCGGGCACCGTCAGCCCGGCGCGCCGCGCGCGCGCGCAGGCGGCGCGCGCCGACCGGGAGGCCCGGGCGGCCGAGCAGCAGCGCGACTTCGCCCTGCGCCAGCTCTCTCGCGCCGAGGCCATCAACGACCTCAACTCCTTCCTGCTCTCCGAGGCCGCGCCGCAGGGCCAGCCGTTCACCGTGGGAGACCTGCTGGGGCGGGCCGAGCGCATCGTGGAGCAGGGCGAGGATCCCGACGGGAACCGCGTGGAGCTCATGGTCTCGATCGGGCACCAGTACGACCGCCAGGACGAGGTGGACAAGGCGCGCCGCGTGCTCGAGCGGGCGTACGAGCTCTCCCGCGCGTCGCCCGACGCGACCAGCCGCGCGAAGGCGGCCTGCGCGCTGGCCGCCGCGCTGGCCACGACGAGCGAGAAGGACCGTGCGGAGCAGCTCTACCAGGGCGGCCTGGCGGAGCTCGGACCGCAGCCCACCTACGCGCTGCACCGGTACTTCTGCCTCTCGCTCGGGAGTCGTGTCGCGGGCCAGCGGGGCGACAACGCGGCGGCGGTGGCGCGCGCCGAGGCCGCCTTGCGCGAGGCGCGGGAGGCCCCTTTCGCTTCGGCCCTGGTCAGCCACAGCGCGCAGATGACCCTCGGCTCGGCCTACCAGCGCATCGGGCGCTTCCGCGACGCGGCGGCAGCGTTCGAAGAGGGGCACCGGCAGCTGTCGTCGATCGGGCGGGCGGAGACCCAGGGCGCCGCCACGCTGCTCGGCAACTGGGGCCTCGCGCTGCGGAACCTGGGCCAGCCCCTGAAGGCCGAGCCCCTCCTGCGGCGCGCGATCGAGATCAGCGGTGCCGCCGGCGACGCCGAGAGCGTGACCGCGCAGAAGCTCGTGAACATGGGCCAGACGCTGGAGGAGCTCGACCGCCACGCCGAGGCACGGACGTACGCCGAGCGCGCCTACGCGCAGGCGCGCCGCAGCGGCCAGCACCAGGCCCTCATCCTGGCGATCACGCTGCGCGCGGACGTGTCACGGGCGCAGGGCGACGTTCGCGGCGCGGCCGGGCTGGTGGCGGAGCTGGGGGCACTGCTGGACCGGGTCAATCGTCCGGGACACGTCACGTTCGCCGTGCTGGCGACACAGCGGTCCAACCAGGCCAAGGCCGAAGGCGACCTGGCGACCGCCCTCAGGGAGGCGGACCGCGCCATCGCCCTGGGCGAGGCCGCCGGGGCCGGGTCCGTCTTCCTGCCGGGCGCCCACCTGAGGCGGGCCCAGATCGCGCTCGACATCGGTCGTCCCGAGCAGGCCTTGACCGATGTCGAGAGCGCCCTGCGCACGTACCAGGAGCGATCCGGCCCCGAGGCGCTCTCCAGCCAGCTCGGGCGCACCCATCTCGAGCGCGGCCGGGCGATGCGGGACCTCGGCCGTTCCAGCGAGGCCCACGCCGAGTTCACGATGGCGCTCCGGCATCTCGAGGCCAGCCTCGGCTCCGAGCATCCCTCCACGAAGCGCGCCCTCGAGCTGGCGGCCGCGTCGTCGGGCCGCTAGGCCGCCCGCCCTTCCTGTCGCCTCGCGCCATCCGTTTCCGCTTTATCCAACGAGGTCCGGTGCCGCTCGAACCCGTTCGCTGGAGGCGCGATGGACGACTTCGACGAGCATGAGCTGATCTTCGTGGGCACGGTCGAGGTGGTCGGCGTACCGCCGAAGCGATGGAGCGGGACGCTGGAGTCGTACCAGGCGGTCCGCCTGCGCGTGGACGACACGATCCAGGGCACCTACCTGGACAACCACATCGTGGTGAGCTATCCCGTGATCCGTGACAGCGCGACCGCGGAGCCGGGAGACGTGCCCTCGCTCTCCAAGCGCCTCTTCGCCGTGGGGTCGCGTCTGCTCGTGCTGGCGGTCGAGGATCCGCTGACGCTGCGGTTCATCGGCAGCGAGCACTTCGGGGCCCTGCCCTACTCGCTGCTGCTGGTGGAGCGCATGCGCGACGCCGCGGCCCTGCACCGACCGCACGACTCCGCGCCCTCGCACGTGCCGCCGTCCGGACCCGATCGGACCTGACCCGGCACCGGGCTGGGCGACCCTCCCCTTCGTTCGGGGCGTGCCGCCCCGGGGGGAGGGACCGACGGTCGTGAGCGCGCCCCTGGTCGTGCGCCGTGAGGACGCGGACGCGCTCGTCGCGATCCTGAAGTCCTTCGAGATCCAGAAGACGCTCGGCCACGAGCCCGTGCTGGCCGCGCTGCGCCACTACCCGGCGCAGCCTCCCCGGTTCGCGGACTTCCCCGAGGAGCTGCACCCGAAGCTGCGCGAGGTGCTCGGCGCCCGCGGGTACACCCGGCTCTACACGCACCAGCGCGCGGCGTACGACGCGGCCGCGGCGGGCGGCGACACCGTCGTCGTCACGCCGACCGCGTCGGGCAAGACGCTCTGCTACAACCTGCCCGTCCTCGACCGCGTCCTCAAGGACCCGGACGCGCGCGCCCTCTACCTGTTCCCCACGAAGGCGCTCTCGCAGGACCAGCTGGCGGAGCTGCACGCCTTCACGGACACGCTGGGCGGGGACATCGGCACCTTCACCTACGACGGGGACACGCCGCAGGACGCGCGCAAGGCCATCCGCGCGCGCGCGCACGTGGTGGTCAGCAACCCCGACATGCTGCACAAGGGCATCCTGCCGCACCACACCAAGTGGGTGAAGCTGCTCGAGAACCTGCGCTACGTGATCGTCGACGAGCTGCACACGCTGCGCGGGGTCTACGGCTCGCACGTGGCGAACATCTTGAGGCGGCTGGCCCGGCTGTGCGCCTTCTACGGGTCCCGGCCGCAGTTCCTCTGCTCGTCCGCGACGATCGGGAACCCGCGCGAGCTGGCGGAGTCGCTGACGGGGCGCACGATGACGCTGATCGACGAGAGCGGCGCGCCCCGCGGCGAGCGGTACTTCGCGCTCTACAACCCGCCGGTCGTGCACAAGGCGCTGGGGATCAGGCGGTCCGCGCTCGGCTGCGCGCGCGACGTGGCGCTGTCGTTCCTCACCAAGGGGCTGCAGACGATCGTGTTCGCGCCGTCGCGGCTGTCGACCGAGGTGCTGGTCACGTACCTCAAGGAGGCGCTCGAGAAGAAGCCGGGCTCCGAGGGCGTGATCCGCGGGTACCGCGGCGGCTACCTGCCGCTCAAGCGGCGCGAGATCGAGCGCGGGCTGCGGGACGGGTCGGTGCTGGGCGTCGTCTCCACGAACGCCCTGGAGCTGGGCATCGACATCGGGTCGCTCGACGTGGCGGTCCTGCTGGGCTACCCGGGCAGCGTGGCCTCCGCCTGGCAGCAGGCCGGACGCGCGGGCCGACGGTCCGGCACGTCGGTCGCGGTCCTGGTCGCGAACTCGACGCCCCTCAACCAGTTCATCGCCAAGAACCCCGAGTACTTCTTCGACGCCCCGGTGGAGCACGGGCGCATCAACCCGGACAACCTGCAGATCCTGGTCAACCACGTGAAGTGCGCGGCGTTCGAGCTGCCGTTCGACCCGGGCGAGAGGTTCGGCGGGGAAGAGCTGCCCGAGATCCTGGGCTTCCTGGAGGAGCAGCGGCTCCTGCATCGCTCGGGCGGCCGCTGGCACTGGACGAGCGAGAGCTATCCCGCCGACGCGGTCAGCCTGCGCAGCGTGTCGTCCGACAACTTCGTGGTGCAGGACGTGACGCGCGAGCCCCGCGTGATCGCGGAGGTGGACTACGACTCCGCGCCTTCGATGGTGCACGAGAAGGCGGTGTACATCCTGGAGGGCCGGACGTACTTCGTCGAGAAGTACGACCACAAGGAGCGCCGCGTGCACGTCCGCGAGGCGGAGGTGGACTACTACACGGACGCGATCGTCTCCACCAAGGTGCGCATCCTGGACCGTTTCCAGGAGGAGCCCGCCGCGCGCGCCCGCAGGAGCCACGGCGAGGTGCACGTCACGTCGCAGGTGGTGGGCTTCAAGAAGATCAAGTTCTGGACCAACGAGAACGTGGGCGCGGGCGAGCTGCGCATGCCGGAGAACGAGATGCACACCACCTCGTACTGGCTCACGGTCCCGCGCGAGCTGATGGCGGCGCTGCCGTTCTCGCTCGAGGAGCGGCGCGACGGCGTCGTCGCCCTGTCGTACACGATGGGCCAGCTGGCGGCGCTGTTCCTGATGTGCGACCGGCACGACCTCGGGGTGGCGGTGGGCGACAACGGCCAGGGCGAGGCGACGGTCGAGCGCGGCCTGGCCCGGCTGGTCGGCCCCGGCTCGGCCGCGCCGCCGCCGGCGGTCGACTATGAGCCGAACGTCTTCATCTACGACGGGTACCCGGGCGGCATCGGCCTGTCGGAGCCCCTCTACCGCCTGCACGATCGCCTGATCGGCGAGAGCCGGGCCCTGATCGCCTCCTGCGCGTGCCGCGAGGGGTGCCCGTCGTGCGTGGGGCCGGTGGGCGAGGTGGGCAGCCGCGGCAAGGAGGTCGCGCGCGTTCTCCTGGACGCGATCCTGGGCCCCTCCTAGCGCCGCCGGCCGCCGGGGCCCCTGTCGCCTTCGGGGGCCGCTTTCCGCTCCAGTGAATGAGGCTCGTCCGCCTCGCCATGCGCGGGGGCGAAAGTGGAACAGCGACCGGCCGAACGGCGTGACCTGATCATCGTCGGGATCGTCGAGGCGGTCGGCCCCCCTCCCGCAGCCTGGGGTGGCCAGCTGGGCGCCTACCAGGAGGTCATCTACCGCGTCGAGCGCGCGATCGCCGGCCAGGCTCCCGATCGGCTGGTCGCGATCCGCCACGCGGTGGTGCGGGACAGCCCCCTCGCGGAGCCGGGCGACGCGCCGGGCCTCTCCGCAGGCCTCTTCGCGCGCGGCTCCCGGCTGGTGGTGATGGCCGTGCGCGACGCGCTCGGCCCCTGGTACGCGCCCAGCGAGCACTTCGGGGCGATGGCGTACTCCCGGCTGCTCGAGGAGCACCTCAGCGCGGCCGCGCGCGCCTTCGATCCGAGCGCGGAGACGGTCAACTTCGGCCGCTCGGCCCCGCCGGCCAAGGGCTGAAACCGCGTCCGGACCTCCCAGGGCCCGTCACTGGGGCACCCTGTGGCCCGTCAGGATGGGCTCCCCCTGGGTCGCCGGCGTCGCTTCGGTCGTGGCCGCGCTGGTCGTGTCGGCGCGCGCCGTGGAGCCCCCGGCGCCCGGTCCGCGCGCGGTGGTCCTGGGGATCGCGCAGGACGGCGGCGTGCCGCACATCGGGTGCCGGCAGGACCTTTGCGCCGCCGCGCGCCGTGATCCGTCGCGGCGCCAGCGCGTGGCCTCGATCGGCCTCGTCGACACGGACGGCGCGCGGTTCCTGATCGACGCCACGCCGGACCTCGCGTCCCAGGTCGAGTCGCTGTGGGGCAGCGAGGCGCCGCCGGACCGGCAGCGTCCCGTGTCGGGCCTCCTCCTCACGCACGCGCACGTCGGCCACTACGCGGGCCTCATGTTCCTGGGCCGCGAAGCCCTCGGGGCGCGCGGCGTCCCCGTGTACGCGACGGCCCGCATGTGCCGCTTCCTGCGCGAGAACGGGCCGTGGAGCCAGCTGGTCGCGCTCGGCAACATCGAGCTGCGCGAGATCGTGCCCGGCACGGAGGTCGCGCTGTCGAAGCACCTGCGGGTCACGCCGTTCGCCGTGCCGCACCGCGACGAGCTCAGCGACACCGTGGGGTTCCGCGTGCGCGGCCCCGAGCGGACCCTGATCTACGTGCCCGACATCGACAAGTGGGAGCGGTGGGACCGCCGGATCGAGGACGAGGTCGCCCGCGCGGACGTGGCCCTGCTGGACGGCACGTTCCTGGAAGCCTCCGAGATCCCCGGACGGACGCAGGCGGACATCCCGCATCCCCTCGTGGGCGAGACCGCGGCCCGCCTGCCGGCTGCGTTGCGGTCTCGTGTGCGGCTGATCCACCTGAACCACACGAACCGGCTGCTCTGGGAGCCGCAGCGGCTGGACGATCCGTCGCTGCGGGGCCTGAGGCTGGCGCGCGAGGGCGAGGAGCTCGGGCTGTGAACAGCTCACGCGCGCTGCGCGATCGCCTGCGTGGGCTGGAACCCGCCCGTGGCGCTCTCGGGAGCGGCCGCCGGCCGGACGAGTCGATCCCGTCGCTCAAGGAGCGACTCGAGCGGCTGGTCGCCGCGGCCGTCCGCACGCGCGGCCCGATGCGCGAGACGGTCCGGCGCACCGGCCCTCCCATCGAGGAGCTGATGCCCAACGGCCGCGTGGTCCGCAACGAGCGCGGCGCCTTCTTCCGGGTCGACCAGGACGTGCACCTCGACACCTGGCACGGGAGCCTGTCGCTCAGCCGCTTCCGCGGGGTCGATCCGGCGGTGGTGCCGGTCCTGAGCGGCGATCCCACGCTGGAGGGGTTCGACCTCCACCGCGCGGCGTTCCTCGACACCGAGACCACCGGCCTCGCGGGCGGCACGGGCACGGCGGCCTTCCTCGTCGGCGTCGGGTTCGTGCGGGACGACCGGTTCCACGTGCGGCAGTACGTGATGCGGGACTACGAAGAGGAGGCGGCGCTGCTCTCGGCGCTGTCCGAGGACCTGCGCGGCTTCCGCCATCTCGTCACCTTCAACGGACGGACCTTCGACGTGCCGCTGCTGGAGTCGCGCTACCGCCTCTGCCGCGCCCGCTTCCCGCTGGCCAAGGCGTTCCACCTGGACCTGCTGGCCCCTGCGCGGCGGCTGTGGAAGGAGCGGCTCGTCTCGTGCAAGCTGCAGAGCCTGGAATCGGCGCTGCTCGCCTACGTGCGCCACGAGGACGTGCCGGGCGACGAGATCCCGCGCATCTACTTCGACTATGTGCGGCGGCGCGACGGGCGGGCGCTGCGGCGCGTGCTGGAGCACAACCGCCTGGACGTGGTGTCCCTCGCCGCGCTCGCGCTGCTGGCCAGCGAGTGGGTCCAGGAGCAGCGGGCCGAGGATCCGCGCGACGTCTTCAGCCTGGGCCGCGTGTTCGAGCGGGCCGCGCTTTACGAGCGGTCCGAGCATCTCTATCGCCGCGTCCTGGGCGAACAGGGGCAGGGCTCCCTGCGGGTCGCGACGCTCGTGCGTCTGGCCGCGCGGGCCAAGCGCAGCGGGGACCACGAGTCCGCCGCCTCGCGGTGGAGCGAGGCG
>JAICEW010000318.1 GCA_025923995.1 Vicinamibacteria bacterium
CCCGAACCGCGAGATGTGGTTCTTCGGCGACGAGGGGCACCGGGCGTACAAGACCCAGCTCGCCTTCGACCAGCTGCGCTACCGCATGCTGCCGTACACGTACACGCTGGCCGCCGACGTCACGCGGAAGAACGCGACCATCCTGCGACCGCTGGTCATGGACTTCGCGGGTGATCCGCGCGCGCTCGGCGTCGCCGACCAGTTCCTCTTCGGGCCCGCCCTGCTCGTGAGCCCGGTGACGAAGCCGGGCGCGACGCGACGGGCGCTCTACCTCCCGTCCGGGACGGACTGGTTCGACTTCTGGACTGGCGCCTCGCTTCCCGGAGGCCAGACGATCGACGCGCCCGCGCCGTTCGAGACGATCCCGGTGCACGTGCCCGCGGGCACCATCCTGCCCATGGGCCCCGAGCTGCAGTACACGAGCGAGAAGCCGGCGGACCCGCTCACGTTGTGGGTCTACGCCGGTCGCGACGGCGCGTTCGAGCTGTACGAGGACGACGGCGTCACGTACGGGTACGAGAAGGGCGCGTTCGCGACCATCCCGATGCGGTACGAGGAGGCGAGCGGCACGCTCACGATCGGCGCGCGCGCGGGCACGTACCCGGGCCTGGCCCCGGCGCGGACCCTGCGCGTGGTCTTCGTGTCGAAGGACCGCGCCGTCGGCCATTCGGCCTCGCCCGCCGGCGCGCGCGAGGTCCGCTACGAGGGAACGGAGCTGAGCGTCAAGCGGAACTAGCGAAGGACGAACCTGGCCGACTGCGTCTCGGCCGAGCTGCCTCCGACGAACACCTCGAACTCGCCCGGCTCGGCCTCCCAGCGGCCGGCCGCGGTGTAGAAGGCGAGGTCGTCCGTGCCCAGCGTGAACGTCACGCGGCGCGACTCGCCGGGTGCCAACGCGACCCTCTGGAAGCCCTTCAGCTCCTTCACCGGCCGCGTCACGCTGCCCACCAGGTCGCGCACGTAGAGCTGCACCACCTCGGTGCCCGCGCGCGAGCCCGCGTTCTTGAGCGTCACCTCGACCGGGACCTTCCCGCCCTTGGCGATCTCGGCCGCGCCCAGCTTCAGGCCGGAGTACTCGAAGCGCGTGTAGCTGAGGCCGTGGCCGAACGGGAACAGCGGCGTGTTGGGCACGTCGGTGTAGTGCGACCAGAACACCATGCCGCCGGACGCGGGATCCCCGCGGCCCGTGTGCTTGGCGTTGTAGTAGATCGGCACCTGGCCGACCACGCGCGGGAACGAGACGGGGAGCTTGCCCGACGGGTTGTGCTCGCCGAACAGCACGTCGGCGATGGCGTGGCCGGACTGCGAGCCGAGGTGCCACGCCTCGACCATCGCCGGAGCCAGCGGTGCGATGTCCTGCAGCGCGAGCGGCCGGCCGTTCTGGAGCACGAGGACGATCTTCGGGTTCACCGCCCGGACCGCGCGCAGCAGGTCGGCCTGCACGCCCTTGAGGCCGATCTCGGCCTGGCTGCGCCCCTCGCCGGCCTGGAACGCGTTCTCGCCCAGCGCCATCACGACCACGTCCGCTCCCTTCGCGGCCTGCTCGGCGGCCGCGAAGCCGGACCGGTCGTCCGTGTTGAGGGTCAGCTCGCGGCCCATGTCGGTCTCGGCCGTGACCAGCTTGGCGCCTTCCGCGTAGCGCACCTCGACCGAGGGCCCGACCGCGGCCTTGATGCCGTCCAGCAGCGTCACGGCCGTGTTCTTCACCGCCGAGCCGCGCCAGTTCCCGAGCGGCGTGTCGGGGTCGGCCGCCAGCGGGCCGATCACCGCGATCCGACCGCGCGCCTTGTCCAGCGGCAGCAGCGAGCCCTCGTTCTTGAGCAGGACGATCGACTTGCGCGCGACGTCGCGCGCGGCCGCCGCGTGCTCGGGCGCGCCCACCAGGCGCTTCTCGCGCTCGGCGTCGGAGTAGCGATACGGGTCGTCGAACAGGCCGAGACGGAACTTCACGCGGAGCACGCGGCGGACCGCCTCGTCGACGGCGCCGACCGGCACGGCGCCCGACTCCACCAGGCCCTTCAGCTCCGCCACGTACGCGCCCGACTCCATGTCCATGTCGCTGCCCGCGGCGATCGCGAGCTTCGCCGCCTCGCGCGCGTCCCTGGCCACGCCGTGCGGGACCAGCTCCCCGATCGAGCCCCAGTCGGAGACCACGAACCCGTCGAAGCCCCACTCGCCCTTCAGGATCTCGCGCTGCAGGTGGACGCTGGCGGTGGCGGGCGTGCCGCCGATCTCGTTGAACGAGTTCATGAGCGTGGCCACGCCCGCGTCCACCGCCGCCTTGAAGGGCGGCAGCACCACGTTGCGCAGGGTCTGCTCGGAGATGTCGACCGTGTTGTAGTCGCGGCCGGCCTCCGCGAACCCGTACGCCGCGTAGTGCTTGGCGCAGGCGGCGATGGTGTCGACCGCGGCCAGGTCCTTGCCCTGGAACCCGCGCACGCGCGCGGCGGCCGCCAAGGCACCCAGGTACGGGTCCTCGCCGGCCCCTTCCATGATCCGGCCCCAGCGCGCGTCGCGCGCGATGTCCACCATCGGCGCGAACGTCCAGTGCAGCCCGGACGCGGACGCCTCGATGGCCGCGATGCGGGCGGAGCGCTCCATCGCCTCCACGTCCCAGCTCGCGGTCTCGCCCAGCGGGATCGGGAAGGCGGTGCGGTACCCGTGGATGACGTCGTAGCCGAAGATCAGCGGGATCCCGAGCCGGCTGTTCTTGACCGCCAGCTCCTGCGCCGCCCGCGTGGCCGCGGCGCCCGTGACGTTGAGCATCGAGCCCACGAGCCCCTTCTTGATCTGGTCGTAGCGCGCCTTCGCGCGGTCGTCGGGCGGCGGCGGTCCCGTGAGGTCGAAGGAGGAGCTGTACTGGTTGAGCTGGCCGATCTTCTCCTCCAGCGTCATCTTCGCCACCAGCTCGTCGATGCGCTTCTCGACGGCCGGATCGGTGGCGGAGCGGGCCGCCGCCGGAAGCAGGAGCAGGGCCAGCGATACGAGGAGCAGGCGGGCGCGATCGATCATGCGGGGTCCTCCAGGCCAGGGACGCTCGAGGGATGACGGCGCATCAGACCAGGTGCGCGCACTCGGCGGGCCGGCAGTCGAAGCAGCTGGCCAGCATGCCGCCACGATAGCGCCGCTCGACGTCGCGCGCGAGCGCCTCCGCCGCGTCGCGCTCGACCAGCGCCACGGCGCACCCGCCGAAGCCGGCTCCGGTCAGCCGCGCGCCGAAGCAGGCACCGTGCGAGCGGGCGAGCTGGACGACGCGGTCCAGCTCGCTGCTCGAGACCTCGTACAGGTCGCGCAGGCTCGCGTGCGAGTCGCTCATGAGCGCCCCGGCCGCGGCCAGGTCGCCCGTGAGGAGCGCCTCCGCCATCGCGCCCGGCCGGCGGTTCTCCGCCACCACGTGGGCGGCGCGCTTGCGGGCGATCGGGTCCAGGCGCGGCGCCTCGGCCGCCAGCAGCTCCGGCGTGACGTCCCGCAGCGCGCGCAGCCCCGGCTCGACCCGCCGCAGCGACGCCAGGGCCGACTCGCAGGCCGCGCGCCGCTCGTTGTACGCGCTGCGCGCGAGCGAGCGCCGCACGCCCGTGTCCATGACGACGACCGCGGCGGACTCGGGCAGCGGCACGTGCTCGGTGTCGAGCGAGCGGCAGTCGAGCAGCAGCGCCTGGCCGGCGCGCGAGCAGGCGGCGGTGAACTGGTCCATCACGCCGCAGGCCATGCCCACGAACTCGTTCTCCGCGCGCTGGCACAGGCGGGCCATGCCCACCGGGTCCCAGCACACCCCGTGCGCGGCGGCCAGGGCGCGCGCGGCCGAAACCTCCAGCGCGGCCGACGAGGAGAGGCCCGCGCCGATGGGCACGTCGCCCGCCACCGCGAGGTCCGCTCCGCCGACGGGCTGGCCGGCGCCGGCCATGGCCCAGGCCACGCCCGCGACGTAGTCGCTCCAGCGCGCGTACACGGGCGGCGTGAGGCTCCCGACGTCCGCCTCCCACGTCTCGCCCGTCGCGTCCGAGTGCACCCGCAGCCGTTCGTCGTCGCGGCGGCGGAACGCCACCGCCACGCCGCGATCGATCGCCATCGGCAGCACGAAGCCGTCGTTGTAGTCGGTGTGCTCGCCGACCAGGTTGACCCGTCCGGGCGCGACGGCGACGCCTTCAGGCTCCTCGCCGAAGGCCTCCAGGTAGCGCGCGCGGACTCGTGCGACGAGGCGGGACTCCATGCCTTCAGCTTCCCTCCAGGTGGTGGCGGCCCGGCTGCGCCCGCAGGCGCTCGGCCGCCACCTCGGGCGTGAGGTCGCGCTGGGGCTCCGAGGTGAGCTCGTAGCCGACCAGGAACTTGCGGACGGATGCGGAGCGCAGCAGCGGCGGGAGGAAGACCGCGTGCAGCCGCCAGCAGGGGTGATCGCCCCGCGCGGGGCGGCCGTGCCATCCCATCGAGTAGGGGAACGGGGTGCGGAAGAGGTTGTCGTAACGGACGGTGATCGCGTGGAGCGCGTCGGCCAGCGCGTCGCGCTCGTCGGGCCCGAGCGACGCCAGGTCGGCCACGCGTCGTCGCGGCACCAGGAGCGTCTCGTACGGCCAGACCGCCCAGAACGGCACCAGCACGGCCCAGTGCGCGTTCTCGAACACGACGCGCTCGGCGCTGGCCCGCTCCTGCTCCAGGTAGTCGCCCAGCAGGTCGCGTCCGTGCGCGGCGAAGTAGGCCCGCTGCGAGGCGAGCTTGCGGGCGGGCAGCGTCGGCACGTGCGCGACAGCCCACGCCTGGCAGTGCGGGTGCGGGTTGCTGGCGCCCATCAGCTCGCCCTTGTTCTCGAAGAGCTGCACGTACCCGACGCCGTCCCTGGCCTCGAGGGCGCGCACCTCCTCCGCCCAGGCGTCGACCACGGCGCGCACGTCCGCGGCCGGCATGGTGGCGAGCGTGAGGTCGTGCCGCGGGGTGAAGCAGATCACGCGGCAGATCCCGCTCTCGGCCTGGGAGCGGCGCAGGCCGTCCTCCCGCTCGGGCGCGGCGGGCTGCTCGACGACGGCGGGGAAGTCGTTGTCGAACGCGAACGTCGTCGTGTACGCGGGGTTGCGCGACCCGCGAGCCCGCGCGTTCCCGGGGCACAGGTAGCAGCCCGGATCGTAGGACGGACGGGCCGGCTCGGGCGGAGACTCCTCGAGGCCCTGCCAGGGCCGCTCGAGCCGCTGTGGCGAGACGAGCACCCATTCGTCGAGCAACGGGTTGTAACGGCGGTGCGGCACGTTCATGCGCGAGAGGTCCCCCGACGCACCGACCGCATGAGGCGGGTTCTTATCACGGATGTCGGGCGCACGGAGCGTGAACGTACACGAGTCGCGCCAGCATTGCTAGAATCCGCCCGGTCCGAGGACCTTTTTCGGCGCGCGCCGCGCCGACCGGGGAGGCGAGAAGGATGAGCTGCCCGCGCCGTCGCCGCCTCCTGTTCGTGCTGCTGGCGCTCGCTTCCGGCGCGGCCCGTCCGGCCGCGGCCGGCCTCACGGCGCGTCCCAACTGGTACCCGCGCGGCGTGGACATCGCGATGGACGGGCGGCCCCTCCTCGAACGCGTCTCGGTCGAGGTCCGCCGGCGCGGCGCGGACGCGAGCGTCGCGTGCGAGTGGCCCGCGGTCACGATCGACGCGCCCGCCGCGCGCCTCGTCCTGCCCTGTCCCGCGCTCGGTCCGCGCGCGCGCCTGCTGGCGGACGAGTCGGCTCCCGGCGTGGTGCGGCTCACGTTCGACTTCGCCGCCGCCACGCCGCTCGCGTCGCAGGACGGCCTGGCGCTCACCGCGATCGTGGCCGGGTTCGACACCGGCATCGCGTACGCGCGCTCGGAGCCATGGTGGGTACGGCCGGTCTTCTTCCGCCAGCAGAACTTTGCGCCCAACGAGACGCAGCTCGTTCTCGCGCGACGCGGGCAGGACGCGGTCGCGCTCCTCCCGCTGGCGGCCGGTGGCGCGATGGGTTTCGTGCGCGGCGCGAACGCCCCCGTGAGCGCGGGCGGGCTGACGGTGGCGCTCGACGCGCGCGCGCCCTGGTCCGCCTCGGTCGCGCCCCTCGCCGTGGTCGCGGCCTCGCCCTCGCCCTACGACGCGGTGGCAGCGGTCTACCGCGAGGGGCTGGCCGCCCTGGGCGGGCCGGGACGCCTGCGGGGCGAGAAGCCGTACCCCGAGATCTTCACGCGCCTGGGCTTCTGCACCTGGAACACCTTCTACGAGCAGCAGACCACCGCGAACCTCACTTCGGCCGCGCGCGCCATCCGCGCGTCGGGCTTCCCGCTGGGCTTCCTGATCATCGACGCGGGCTGGCAGAAGGCGACGGGCGGCAGCGCGTTCTTCCAGAAGCTGCTGGGCTTCGGCACGGACGAGACGAAGATCCCGGAGGGCCTGGGTCCGCTCGTGAAGTCGCTGCGCGAGGAGTCCGGCGCGCGCGCGATCGGCGTCTGGCACGCGATGCAGGGCGTCCCAGGCGGCGTCGACCCCGCCTCGCCGCTCGCGCGGGAGCAGCGCGCGCACCTGTGGATGGGCGCGTCAGGGACCTTCATCCCCGATCCCACGAGCGCCGCCGGCGCCGGCTTCTATCGCGACTACTACCGCGTGCTGAAGGACGCGGGCGTCGACCTGGTGAAGGTGGACTTCCAGAACTGGAACGAGTCGCACGTCGCCGGGCGCCTCCCGCTGTTCCACGCGCTCCAGCAGTCGACGCACAACCTGCAGGCGGCGGTCACGGAGGCGTTCGGGGACGCGATCATCCATTGCATGTCGATGGGCCACAACCTGCTGCTCGGCCTGCGGGAGGGGAACATCGTCCGCAACAGCCTCGACTACCTGCTGCCCGAGGGGCCCGTCGGCCATCGGCGGCACATCCTGAACAACCTGTTCAACTCGCTGCCGGTCCAGCAGGTCGCGTACCCCGACTTCGACATGTGGGAGGCGCACGGGCGCTTCGCGTCCTACCACGCCGTGCTGCGCGCGGTGTCGGGCGGCCCGGTGTACGTGACGGGCGACCCGGCCCGCCAGGACTGGGAGCTGCTGCACCGGTTCGTGCTGAGCGACGGGACGCTGCTGCGCGCGGACGCGCCCGCCGTGCCGTCCCGGGACGCGCTGTTCGTCGACGCCGGGACCGCGCGGGTGCCGCTCAAGGGCGTCACGCGCTCGGGCTCGTCGGGGCTGGTGGCCGCGTTCAACGCGCACGAGGCGGGCGAGCCCGTCGACGGCTTCCTGCGCGTCGCGGACGTCGAGGGCCTGGCCGGCGACCGCTTCGCGGTGCGCGAGCACTTCTCGCGCCGGCTCGCCGTCGTGGGACGCGACGAACCGGTCCCGATCCACCTCGACGCCGACCAGGCCGCGCTCTACGTCGCGGCGC
>JAICEW010000319.1 GCA_025923995.1 Vicinamibacteria bacterium
CTCTTCGGGGACGTCCGCTTCGCGGGAGCCCTCTTCGACGGCATGCGCGGGATGGGCCGGCTCTGGCAGGCGGCGGGCACGGTCAACTCGATCCTGCGCCCCGGCCTGCTGGAGAAGGCGGCCGCTTGCGGCCTGCGCAGCCTGTTCGTGGGGTTCGAGACCTTGAACCCCGACGCGCTGCGCGGGCAGCACAAGGTCCAGAACCTGCACCGCGACTACGGCGCCGCCATCCGCAGGCTGCACGACCTGGGCGTGATGGTGAACGGCAGCTTCGTCTTCGGCATGGACGAGGACGGTCCCGACGTGTTCGGCCGCACCGTCGACTGGGCGGTGTCGCAGGGGGTCGAGACCGCGACGTTCCACATCCTCACGCCGTATCCCGGCACGGCCCTGTTCGCGCGCATGGAGGCGCAGGGCCGGCTGCTCCACCGCGACTGGGAGCGCTACGACACGCGGCACGTCGTGTACCGCACGCGCGGGATGTCGGAAGCGCAGCTCGAGGCCGGCTACTGGCGCGCCTATCGGGACTTCTACCGCTGGGGCTCGATCCTCCGCGGCGCCGCGACCCAGCCCACCCTCGCCGGCCGCGTCCGCCACGCCGCCTACGCGGCGGGCTGGAAGAAGTTCGAGCCGCTGTGGGACCTGGTCATCCGGGCCAGGCGCATCGCGCGCATGCGGCCGGTCCTGGAGTCGGTTCTCTCCTGCTTCGGCCTCCGCGGACCCGCACGCGTGGCGAACAGGGTGTCACGAACGGCCCGCCCGTCCCGTCTTGTGGGGTGTACAGAGGAGGCCCCATGAACCCGAGGATCGATCTTTCGAAGCACTACGGAAGCCCGCTGGGAGGAGACGTCCCGCCACTTCACGGAAGGCGAGAGGGTCGCGCTGACGTTCGCGGTGGTCGCGATCAACAGCTGGAACCGCCTCGCCATCGCGTTCCGCACCGTGCCCGGCACCTACCAGCCGCGGAAGGGCTGAGGGTGCCTCAGTCGGCCGAGATGCGGTACAGGTGCCTGGCCCCACGCAGGTACAGCTCGCCGTCCACCATCGCCGGCGACGCGTCGAACGCGTCGTCCAGGCGGTTGGTGGCGAGCACCTTGAGCTGCGGCCCCGCCGCCAGCACCACCGCCGACCCCTCGCGGCCCACGACGTAGATCCGCCCGTCCGCGGCCACCGGCGAGGCGTAGACGTTCGGCAGCGCCTCCAGCCGCTCGCTGAAGCGCGCGGCGCCCGACGTCGCGTCGAGCTGCGTCAGGATGCCGGAGTTGGACTTCAGGAAGTACAGCCCGTCGCCGACCAGCAGCGGCGACGGCACGTACGGGGTGTCCTTGTCGTAGCTCCAGGCCAGCGCGGGCGGACCCGTGACCTCGCCCTTGGCGTCGGCCAGCCGGATCGCGCGCAGCGCGTGGCCGCGGAAGCCGCTCATGGCGTAGACGACGCCCTTCGACGAGACGGGGCTGGGGATCACGTTCATCGTGAGCCCCGCGGCCTGCCACACGGGATCGCCGGTCTGCAGGTCGTAGCTCACGAGCTTGTTGGTGCCGCCCACCACCACCTGCGCGCGGCCGTCGTGCTCGACCACGTGCGGCGTGGCCCACGTGGTGGGCTCGTCGCGCTGCTTCCGCCACTTCTCCTTGCCGCTTCCGGCGTCGAGGGCGACGATGAAGTCCGCGCCCTCGTGGTCCCAGGGCACGACCACGGTGTCGCGATGCAGCGCGGGCGTCGCGCCCTCGCCGAAGGCGTTGCGCGTCTGCATCAGCCCCAGCTCCTTCTGCCAGAGCACGACGCCCTTCATGTCGAGCGCGTAGAGCCCGCGCGAGCCGAAGAAGGCGTAGATGCGCTTGCCGTCCGTGATGGCCGAGCCGGCGGCGAAGCTGCCGTCCTTGTGGATGCCCTCGTGCGGCTTCTCCTCCTTGACCGTGCGCGTCCAGCGCAGCTGGCCGTCCTTGCGGCCGTACGCGAGCACGACGAACTCGAACGCCGAGTCGGGGCTGACCTGCGCGGGCCGTCCGCCCGCCGCGGGCGCGGCCGGAGCCGCCATGGCCTTGCCGCTGGGCACCGCGCTGGTGAGGATCACGAGGTCGTCCCAGATCACGGGGGTGCTCTTGCCCACGCCGGGCACCTCGATCTTCCAGCGGACGTTCTTGGTCTCGCTCCACTCGACCGGGGGCCTGGCCAGGGGCGCTTCCCCGGTGCCGAGTGGACCGCGCCACTGCGGCCAGTAGCGGCCCTCGTTCGCGGAGACGAGGGCGGGCGCGGATCCGGCGAGGAGCACGAGTGCGGCGAGGACGCGGCGAGGCATGGCAATCCTCCTGCTGGAGTCGGTCCGACGAGTCTACAACGGTCGTCCCGGCGTTATGCTCGGGCGCATGAGTCGAGACACGAGGCTGATGTGGGGCGTCACGCTGGTGACGGTCCCGACGATCGTGTTCGGGGGGCTCGCGGTGCTGGGCGTGATCTCGACCGGCCTGTACGGCCTGCCCGGACCGGCGAACCTGACGCAGATGCAGGTGACCTTCTACCGCGCGGGCCACGCCCACGCCGGGGTCCTGGTCATCCTGTCGCTGCTCCTGCAGCTGGGGCTCGATCACGTGCGCCTGCCCCGTCCCTGGATCTGGCCGCTGCGCATCGCGGCCGTCGCGGCGCCGCTGCTCGTGTCGGGAGGCTTCTTCGCCGCCGCGCACCTCCCCGGGCTGGTCGTGATCCTGTACCTGGGAGCGGCCGTCCTGATCCTGGCGACGCTCGCGGTCGGCATCGGCCTCATCCGCGCGCGGGCGGAATGACCTTCGAGCGCGCGAGCGCGGCCGACGTGCCGGCGCTGGCGGACCTGCTGAACGAGGCCTACCTGCCGGCCGAGGCGTTCCTCTACGACGGGCCGCGGACGACGGCCGAGGAGGTCGCGGTCCGGATGGCGAAGGGCGTGTTCCTCGTCGTCCGCGCGGGCGGCGCGCTGGACGGGTGCGTGTACGTCGAGCCCAGGGGAGAGCGCGGCTACCTCGGGATGCTGGGCGTCCCGCCGCGTCGCCAGGGCACGGGGCTGGGGCGCGCCCTGGTGCGCGCCGGCGAGGCGTTCCTGCGCGAGTGCTCGGTCTCGACGCTCGAGATCGACGTGGTCAGCCTCCGCACGGAGCTGTTCGGGTTCTACGAGCGGCTCGGCTTCCGGGTCGTCGGCGAGCGGCCCTTCGAGGAGCCGCGCGTCAAGCTGCCCTGCCACCTGGTCGTCATGGAGAAGCCGCTGGGCGCGCAAGATCCTTCAAGCCCACCGCCCGCCTGAGCCCTACCTTCCTTCCGAGCCGCCGGACGATCGGCAGGGAGGACGAATGGCGATGCGAACGGGAATGGCCCTGGCGGGCGCGTGCCTGGCCGCCGTGGCGGCCGCGGCCGGGGACCTGGGCGAGAGGGAGAAGGCGGAGCTGCTGGCCGTGCGCGACAGCGCCTGGTACGCGTGGTTCGGCAACGATCAGGCGAAGCTCACCGAGCTGCTGCCCGCGGACGCGGTGACGATCAGCGCGGGCGAGGCGGCCTGGCGCGACCGCGCGGGCGTGCTGCGGGCCGCGGCCGATTTCGCGGCGAAGGGATCCCGGATGACCCGCCTCGCGTTCCCGAGGACGGAGGTCCAGGCATACGGCGACACCGCGTGCGTCTACTCGCTGTACGAGGTGGACCTGGAGGGCCCGAGCGGCAAGCGGACCCTCTCCGGACGCGCGACCGAGATCTTCGTCCGCCAGGACGGGCGCTGGATCCATCCCGGCTGGCACCTGGACTCGGGGCAGTAGCTTCGTTTGGCCCCGCCCCGGCCGTTGAGTCTCCAGCCCTCAACACGTTGCGCAACGTGTTGAGTTGGGGGCACTCAACATGTTCTGGAACACGCTGAGCGTCCGCGCGTCGCGACGTCGCGACCGTGTACTGCTGCGAGGGCCGAGGCGGCTCCCCGCTTTCTCGGTGCCCGCCGGCTTCGTCGACGAGGCGCGGGGGCTGCTGCGGCTCGTCCGAACGCGCCGCGCGGCCTGAAGACACGAACGCGGCGAGCGTGCACCGCACGCCCGCCGCCCATGGCACGAACGAATCCGTCAGGCCGTCGCTTCCGCCAGCTCCGGGGCTCCTTCGTGGGCCTCGACCTTGCGGGTCCGCGCCAGCAGCACGTAGATGGAAGGCACCACGAACAGCGTGAACGCGGTGCCGATGATCATGCCGCTGACGAGCATGATGCCGATGCTGTTGCGTGCGCCCGCGCCAGGCCCCGTGGCCAGCACGAGCGGGAAGTGGCCCACCACCGTCGCGGCCGTCGTCATCAGGATCGGCCGCAGGCGCGTGCCCGAGGCCTCGACGATCGCGCGCAGCTTGTCGAGCCCGGTCTCCTGCAGGTGGTTCGCGAACTCCACGATCAGGATGCCGTTCTTGGACACCAGGCCGACCAGCGTGATGAGACCCACCTGGCTGTAGATGTTGAGCGAGGTGAGGCCCAGGAACGAGAACAGCAGCGCGCCGGAGATGGCGAGGGGCACCGATCCGGCCAGGATGATGAACGGGTCGCGGAAGCTCTCGAACTGGGCGGCCAGCACGAGGTAGATCAGGATGGCCGACAGCAGGAACGTGGCCAGGAAGCGGCTGCCCTCGACGCGGAGCTGGCGTGACTCTCCGGCGTAGTCCACGGTGAACCCCGGCGGCAACAGCTGCCTCGCCTCCGTCTCCAGGAACGTGAGCGCCTGGTCCAGCGAGACGGGCGGCGGGATGACGCCCTGGATGCGCACCGCGTTGAGCTGCTGGAAGCGCTTCAGCTCGCGCGGCTGCGTGGACGTGCGCAGCGTCGCGAACGTCGACAGCGGGACCAGCTTGCCCTCGGGGCCCGTGACATGGATCTCGGAGAGCTGGTCGGGGGTGAGGCGCTCGGCGCGCTTGATCTGGGGGATGACCTTGTAGCTGCGCCCCTGGATGCTGAACCGGTTGACGTAGTTGCCGCCCAGCAGGACGGACAGGTCGCGCCCGACCTGGCTCAGGTCCGCCCCCTGCGAGCGCACCTTGTCGCGGTCGAACACGACCTCGGTCTGCGGCTGGTCGAACTTGAGGTCCGCGTCCGCGAAGATGAACAGGCCGCTCTGGAACGCCTTCTTCACCAGCTCGTTCGCGACCTCCACCAGCTGCTGGGGCTCGGCGGTCGACGCGATCACGAAGTCCACCGGGAAGTCGCCGCCGCCCGGCAGGGGGGCCGGAGTCATGGGGATCACGCGCACGCCGGGGATCTCGGACAGCGGGCCCATGGCCTCCAGCAGGAGCTGCTCGGTCGTCTTCTTTCGCTCGCTCCAGGGCTTGGTGACCATGCCCGAGAAGCCGCCGTTGGGGAACGTGATCTGGAACGTGTGCGCGGTCTCCGGGAACGACCAGTAGACGTCGGCCACCTTGGTCGCGAACAGCTTGGTCTGGTCCAGCGTGGCGTTGGCGGAGCCCTGCACGATGCCGAACACGACGCCCTGGTCCTCGACGGGCGCCAGCTCGCGCTGGGAGAGCATGTAGAACGGCACCGCCAGCACGACGACGATGCCCCACAGCGTCAGCACCACGGGCCGGTACTCGAGCGTGCGGCCGAGCACGTTCGCGTAGCCGTGGCGCACGCGGTCGAACCGGCGGTTGATCCAGCCCGCGAATCCCTTCTCGGTGTCGCCCGCGCGCAGCAGCTTGCTGCCCATCATCGGCGACAGCGTGAGCGCGACCACGCCCGACACGATGACGGCGCCCGCCAGCGTGAACGCGAACTCACGGAACAGGGCGCCGGTGAGGCCGCCCTGGATGCCGACCGGCGCGTACACCGCGGCCAGCGTGATGGTCATGGCGATGATGGGGCCGACCAGCTCGCGCGCCGCATGCAGCGCCGCGTCGAACGGCTTCCTGCCCATGTGGATGTGCCGCTCGACGTTCTCGACCATGACGATCGCGTCGTCCACGACCAGGCCGACCGACAGCACGATCGCGAGCAGCGTCAGCAGGTTGATGGTGAAGCCCGCGGCCAGCATCAGGAACACGGCGCCGACCAGCGAGATCGGGATGGCCACGACCGGGATGAGCACCGAGCGGAACGACCCCAGGAACAGGAAGATCACGAGCACGACGATGAGGAGCGTCTCGGTCAGCGTCGAGAGCACCTCGTCGATCGCGTCCTGGATGTACTCGGTCGAGTCGTAGGGGATGCCGGCCTTCATGCCCACCGGCAGCCGGGCCTGGATGCCGGGCATGGCCTCGCGCACCTGCTTGATCACGTCCAGGGAGTTCGCGGTGGGCAGCACCCAGATGCCCATGAAGGTCGCGGTCTGGCGGTCGAAGCGCACGTCGCCGTCGTAGTTCTCGGCGCCCAGCACGACGTCCGCGATGTCGCCCAGCCGGACGACGACGCCGCCCTTCTCCTTGACCACGAGCTGGCGGAACTCCTCCGCGGTCTTGAGGTCGGTGTTCGCGGTCAGGTTGACGGACGTCATCGAGCCCTTGGTCTTGCCCAGGGCCGACAGGTAGTTGTTGCTGGCCAGCGCGTCGCGCACCTCGGACGGCGCGATGCCCAGCGCCGCCATCTGGTCGGGCTTCAGCCACACGCGCATGGCGAACGTGCGGTCGCCCAGGATGTCGGCCCGCTGCACGCCGCTGATGGCCGACAGCTTGGGCTGCACCACGCGCGTCAGGTAGTCGGTGATCTGGTTCTGGTCCAGCTCGTCGGAGGCGAAGCCCAGGTACATGGCGGCGAACTGGTTGTCCGCCGTCTCCAGCTCGATGACCGGCGCCTCCGCCTCCGGCGGGAGCTGGTTGCGCACCTGCGCGACCTTGGCCTGGATCTGGGTGAGCGCCGCGTTGGTGTCGTAGTTCAGCTTCAGGTGCACCGTGATGGTGCTGACCGCCTGCGCGGACGAGCTCTCGAGGTAGTCGATGCCGTCCGCGCTGGCGATCACCCGCTCCAGCGGGGTCGTGATGAAGCCGCGGACGAGGTCCGCGTTGGCGCCGACGTACGCGGTGGTCACCCGGACCACCGCGATGTCGCTGCGGGGGTACTGGCGCACCGACAGCGAGCGGATGCTCTGCAGGCCCGCGATCAGGATCACCAGGTTCACGACGACGGCCAGGACCGGCCGCTTGACGAAGATGTCCGTGATCTTCACTTGCGTTTCCTCAAGCAGACGAAGGGCGACGAATCGTTTGAGGGTTAGTTGCTCGACAGCGCCGCTGTGCGGCGCCATCGAGCTTCACGGCCCTCGCGCTTCGCGCTCGGGCCTTAGTTGTCCTCCGGCTTCGGCGCGGGGTCGTTGCCCGGCACCACCGAGTTGTTGACCCGCACCGCCGCGCCGTTGCGGAGCTTGAAGAC
>JAICEW010000320.1 GCA_025923995.1 Vicinamibacteria bacterium
ATGTCGCGGATCTTGTCGACCGGGATCTTCACCGTGATGATGCGAGGGGCGAACGGGCTGATGCTGGCGCGGGTCTCGGGCAGAGCCTCCGCCATCTTGTCCAGGATGTGGAGCCGGCCGCGCCGCGCCTGCTCCAGCGCCTCGGCCATGATCTGCGGCGTGATGCCGCCGATCTTGATGTCCATCTGCAGCGCGGTGATGCCCGCGCGGGTGCCGGCCACCTTGAAGTCCATGTCGCCGTAGTGGTCCTCGACGCCGGCGATGTCGGAGAGGATCGCGTACTTGTCGCCCTCCTTCACCAGGCCCATGGCCACGCCGGCCACCGGGCTCTTGAGGGGCACGCCCGCGTCCATGAGGGCCAGCGTGCCGCCGCAGATGGAGGCCATCGACGACGACCCGTTCGACTCCAGGATGTCGGAGACGATGCGCACCGTGTACGGGAACACCTCCTCGGGCGGCAGCATCTCCTTGAGCGAGCGCTCGGCCAGGGCGCCGTGGCCGATCTCGCGCCGGCCGGGGCCGCGCAGGAACTTCACCTCGCCCACCGAGAAGGGCGGGAAGTTGTAGTGGAGCATGAAGCGCTTCTCGTAGTGCGCCTCCTGCACCGTGTCGATCGACTGCGTGTCCTCGCTGGTGCCCAGCGTGACCGTCACCAGCGCCTGCGTCTCGCCGCGCTGGAAGAGCGCGGAGCCATGGGTGCGCGGCAGCACGCCCACCTCGCTCGTGATGTTGCGGATCTCGTCGAACTTCCGGCCGTCCGGCCGCCGCCCGTTCCCCAGGATCTCCTGGCGCATGATCTTCTCGCGCAGGGCCTCGTAGATGCCGGGCACGGCGGCGCGCTTCTCGGGCTCTTCCGCGGGCAGCTGGGCCACGAACTCGTCCTTCACCTGCTTCATGCGGGCGTAGGACTCGAGCTTGCCTGGCGTCTTCATCGCCTCCAGCAGCGGGGCCGTCATCACCGACTCCACCCAGCCCACGAAGCCGGCGTCCTGTTCCTTCCTCACGAAGGGCCGCTTGGGCTTGCCCACGCGCGCGCGCAGGTCCTTCTGGAGCTGCACGATCTGCCTGATGACCGCGTGCCCTTCGCTGAGCGCGCGCACCATCTCCTCCTCCGTCAGCTCCTGCGCCCCCGACTCCACCATCACGATGGCGTCCTCGGTGCCCGCGATCAGCAGGTTGAGCCGGCTCTTGGCCTTCAGGTCGGCCATGGTCGGGTTGATCGCGCACTGGCCGTCCCAGAAGCCGACGCGCACCGCGGCCACCGGCGTGTCGAACGGGATGTCGGAGATGTAGAGCGCGGTGGACGCGCCCGTGATCGCCAGCACGTCGCCGTCGTTCTCGCCGTCCGCCGAGAGCAGCAGGCCGACCACCTGGGTCTCGCAGCCGTAGCCCTCGGGGAACAACGGGCGGAGCGGCCGGTCGATCATGCGCGACGTCAGGACTTCCTTCTCGTTCGGCCGGCCCTCGCGCTTGAAGAAGCCGCCAGGGATCTTGCCGGCCGCGTAGGTGTTCTCGCGGTAGTCGACCGTGAGCGGCAGGAAGTCGACGCCCGCCCGCGGCTCCCTCTGGGCGCAAGCCGTCGCCAGCACCACCGTGTCGCCCAACCGCACCACCACGGCGCCGTCCGCCTGCTTCGCCATCCGCCCCGTCTCGATGCTCAGGGTGAACCGCCCGAGGGGCATCTCCGCTCTCTGCATGCTCATCTCTTCTCTCCGCTCCGCTTTGAGGTCCGCTTAGTGAATCCGAATGGGTGCGAGCGACGGGTTGGCCCCGCAGGCAGGTGCGCCGTTCACAGCAGAAAAGGGCGCCCGGCCCCAGGGCCGGGACGAACAGAGGATGAATGCTGGTTGTGAACGCCGACCTGGCGGTCGCCGGGCGGCCGCCGTCTGACTCGCGCGATGCAAACAGGCACGTCTCACGACCGCGATCCTCCCGGCGGCCGAGGATCGATCGGCCGAAGGTGCGACGGGGGACGGTCTTGTACGGAAGGGTCCGTGGGTCTGCCGGCCAGCTGGTGCTGCGGTTACTTGCGGATCCCGAGCTTCTCGATCAGGCCGCGATAGCGCGTGGCGTCCTTGGTCTTCAGGTAGTCGAGCAGCCGGCGGCGCTGCCCGACGAGCATCATCAGCCCGCGACGGGAGTGATGGTCCTTGGCGTGCGCCTTGAAGTGCTCGGTGAGCGAGTTGATCCTCTCGCTCAGGATCGCGATCTGGACCTCGGGTGAGCCCGTGTCCGATTCGTGCGTACGGTGCGTGTTGATGATTCCGGCCTTCTGTGAAGTGCTGAGCGTCACCCGACTGACCTCCTGGATCTCTCTTCAGTCAACAGGGGATCGTAGCATGGGCGGCCGTCCCTGTAAACCCCTGATGTGATTGAGCAAAGGCGGGCGCGTGGCCTTGACAGCCCTCCCGGCCCCGCCTAGCATGCCCCTGGGCTCATAATCCCTTTGCTGTCATATTGTTAGACACTCTGCTCGCCTACGCGGCGTTCGCGGCCTGCGCCCTGGTCCTGCCGGGGCTCGCCTGGCAGCGCCTGCTCCGCCTGCCCGTGGACGTCGCGCTCGTGCTGCCCCTTGGGCTCGGCTCCTGCGCGGGCGCGTACTGGCTCGCGCTCGTGACGGGGCGGCCCTGGCTCTTCGTGGCGCTGCTGGGCGCGCTGGTGGCCGCCGCCGCCCGTCCCGCGCCGTGGCGGTGGGCACAGGGCCCGGGCTGGCGAGGCGCCCTGGCCCCCATCGCCGCGATCGTCCTGTTCCTGGCCGCGACGCAGTATCGCGGGAACCGCATCGGGCCCGACGGGGCGTTCCTGCTCGATCCGTTCGTGGCGTCGGACACGGCGTTCCACGCCGGCCTCGCCTACGAGCTGACGGCCGGCTACCCGCCGCAGGTCCCTGGAGTCGCCGGCTTCCCGCTCGGGTACCACCTGGGCCCGGACCTGGTGCGCGCGGCGGGCTGGCGCTTCGCGGGCGTCCGCCCTCACGACCAGATCGCCCGACTCGACGTCACGCTGGGCGCGGTCGCGCTCGTCCTGCTCCTGCGCGCCACGCTGCGGGCGCTCGGAGCGCCGGCGCTCGCCGTCGCGATCGCGCCCTGGACGCTGCTCGCGACCGACTTCTCGTTCCTCTTCGCGGCCAACCCGCAGGCCCACTGGTGGGCCGACCTGCTGCGCGGCAACCTCCTCGTGTCGCTCGCCCTCTCCAACCCGATCGTGCCCGCGCTGGCGCTGGCGCTGGGATCCCTCGTCGCGCTCACGCGCCACGAGCGAGCCGAGGGACGCGGCTGGCTCGCGCTGGCCGTCCTCCTCGCGCTGGCGGTCCCGTTCTTCAAGGTGTTCCTGGGCGCCCACCTGCTGCTCGGCCTCGGGGCCGCGTACGTCCTGCGCGGCCGGGCGCGCGCGCTGCTGGCCGTGATGGCCCCGGCCGCGCTCGCGACGGCCGCCCTGGCGCTGGGCCAGGGCGGCGCGACGGTCGACGTGCGCCTGGCCCCGCTCGACCTCGTCCACGCGACGCGCGCGACGTTGGGGCTGGCTCCCCTGTCCGGCCCGGGGCTCGCGGCCTGGGCGCTGCTCTGGCTCGTGGCCTCGCTGGGCGTCCGCGCCCTGGCGCTGCCCGAAGCCGGCCGCGCGCTCACGCGCGGCCCGGCTGCCGCCACGGCCCTGGCGGCGATGGCGCTCGCGGCCTGGCCGCTGGGCCTGCTGTTCCGCGTCTCCGCGCCCGAGGTGCTCCCGGGGCAGACGGTCGTCAACGATGCCGCGTACCTGGTCGAGCAGGGCGGCGCGCTGCTGTGGATCTTCGCGGCCGTCGCGCTCGCGCGCTGGTCGGAGACGGGGCGGTCCCGCGCGGTGCCGTGGCTGGCGGTGCTGCTGGCGACCCCCTCGACGCTCCACTTCGTCGCCAAGAAGGCGGCGCTGCCCCCCGATCCGGTTCCCGCGGCGTCGGTGCGCGCCGTGCGCGCGGTGGAGGCGAGCAGCCGCCCGGGCGACGTCGTGATGCAGCGTCCCGGGGCCCGCTATCCCCCGCTGCCGGTGCTGCTGGCGGGCCGCCGCGTGCCGTACGAGCGGTTCACGACCTACCTCACGCAGTTCGTGCCGCGCGCCGAGCTGGAGCGGCGGCACGAGACCGTCTACCGCTTCTTCCGCACCACCGACGTCGAGGAGGCCCGGTCGATCGCGGCCGGGCTGGACGCCCGGTTCCTCTGCCTCTACGGGCCCGATCGGGTCCGCTTCGATCTCTCGGTGCTGGCGGCGCCGCTGCACGACGAGCCGGGCGCGCGCTGCTACGCGATGCGCTGACCGCCCTCAGCGCTCGAACACGATGTCGGGATGGAGCGCGGCCGGGAACTCGAGGCCCGAGCCCGGTGCGGACGCGGGGCGAGGCACGGCCACCGCGACCAGGCGTCCCGCTTCGTCGAGCAGCCGGACGTGGGGCGCGTCGGGCGGCCAGGCCTCCGCCAGGTCGGGCGTGAGATCGCGGCCGTGGCGCACGGCCTCGCGGCCGCGCGCGTTCACGGCGACCCCCGGCCAATCGGGAAGCAGCGCCTCCATCGGCACCAGGCGCTCCGGGTCGAGCGCGTCGAGCGGCACCGCCGCGTCCAGCCCGAACCCGCCGCTGTGCGTCCGGCGCAGCGCGGTGAGGTGGGCGCCCGTGCCGAGCGCCTCCCCCAGGTCGCGGGCCAGCGCCCGCACGTAGGTGCCGGGGCCGCACCGCACCGCGACGTCGAGCCGATCGCCGTCGCGGGCGAGGACGTCGAACGCGTGCACCGTGACCCGCACCGCCTCGCGCTCGACGGGCCGCCCCGCGCGCGCGAGGTCGTAGAGCCGCCGGCCGCCCACGCGCTTGGCGGAGAAGGCAGGCGGCACCTGCGGGAACGTGCCGACCAGGGCCGCGCAGGCCGCGCGCAGCCCCTCGTCGTCCACCGCGACCGCTCGCGGCTCGTGGAGCGGCTCGCCCGTGAGGTCGTCCGTGGTGGTGGCGAAGCCGAGGCGGACGGTGGCGCGGTAGGCCTTCTCGCCGTCCGTGAAGAAGCGCGCGAGGCGCGTCGCCATCCCGACGCAGACGGGCAGCACGCCGGTCGCGAACGGGTCGAGCGTGCCCGTGTGGCCGACGCGCCGCTGGCCCAGCTCGCGCCGCACGCGGTCCACGACGTCGTGGGAGGTGGGGCCCGACGGCTTGTCGACGACCAGCACGCCGTGCCGGCCGCCTCCCTCCGCCGTCAGTCGTCCTCGCGCCGGTCCGGGTCCGCCGCGGCGTCCTCCGCCGCCACCTCGCCCAGGAGGCGGGCGACGCGCTCGGTCGCGTCGAGCCCCTTGTCGTACTGGAACGCGACCTCCGGCGTGTGCCGGATGCGCAGCCGCTTCCCCAGCTCGCGCCGGACGAAGCCGGCCGCCTGCCGCAGGCCGGCCAGGCTCTTCTCGCGGGCCGCCTGGTCCCCCAGCACGCCGACGTTGATCCGCGCGTGCCGGAGGTCGGGCGTGAGCTGGACGCCGGTGACGGTCACGAAGCCGATGCGCGGATCCTTCAGCTCGCTCGCGATGATCTTCGCGACCTCCTCGCGGATCTCCTCTTCCAGGCGGTTCGTGCGGCGGCTCATGGCTGGGTCACAGGATCTCGGTGTTGGAGTCGAGGACCATGATGTCGCGCGCGTTCGCGGCCTCGGAGGTGGCGTGCGAGAGCGTCGCGTCGAGGTGCGCCTGATCGGTGTTGACCGAGACGACCGCGAGGCGCGCGCGCTGCCAGAGGTCCTGGTGCTCCACCTCGGCGACCGCCACGTTGAGGCGGTTGCGGAGGCGAGTCTCCAGGCTTCGCAGGGCCTGGCGTTTGTCCTTCAAGGACCGAGCCCCTGGGAAGTGCAGGTCCAGCGTCAAGAGGCCGATGACCATGCGAGCACGTTAACGGAAAGGGACACCGCGAGCCAGGAGCACCGACAACGTTCGCCAGAGGACGTTGTCGGCGCTTGTTATGCCAGCGTTTCCCTGACCTTCTCGGTGGTGAAGAACTCGATCACGTCGCCGGGCTTGATGTCGTTGTAGCCCGCGATGCCGATGCCGCACTCCTGACCCGACTTCACCTCGGTCGCGTCGTCCTTGAAGCGCTTGAGCGAGGACACCTTCCCGGTGTGGATGACCACGTTGTCGCGCAGCAGGCGCACCTGCGCGTTGCGATTCACGCGGCCGTCCGTCACGAAGCAGCCGGCGATGGTCCCCACCTTGGAGATCTTGAACGCCTCGCGCACCTCGGCCGCGCCCAGCCTCACTTCCTTGATGGTCGGCGCCAGCAGGCCCTCCAGGGCCTTCGTCATGTCCTCGACCGCGTCGTAGATGACGGTGTAGAGGCGCAGCTCGACCTTGTCCCGGTCGGCCAGCTCCTGGGCCTTGCGCTCCGGGCGCACGTTGAAGCCGATCACGACCGCGTTGGACGCGGCCGCCAGCAGCACGTCGCCCTCGCTGATGGCGCCCGCGCCCGAGCGGATGATGCGCAGCTTGATCTTCTGCTGCGGGATCTTCATCAGCTGGTCGGTGACGGCCTCGACCGAGCCCTGCACGTCGGCCTTCACGACCAGGGGCAGCTCCTGCAGCTGGCCCTCCGCGATCGCGCGCGAGAGGTCCTCGAGCTTGATCTTGGACGACGCCGCCATCGCCTTCTCGCGCAGCCGGAGCTGCCGATAGGCGACGATCGACTGCGCCTTCAGCTGGTCGGTGACCACGAGGAACTGGTCGCCCGGCTCCGGCACCGCGGCCAGCCCCAGCACCTCGACGGGCGTCGACGGGCCCGCCTCCTTGAGGCGCGCGCCCAGGTCGTCGACCAGCGCGCGCACGCGGCCGGAGACGGCGCCGGCCACCACGGTGTCGCCGATGGCCAGCGCGCCGTCCTGCACCAGGATGGTCGCCACCGGGCCGCGGCCCTTGTCGAGCCGCGCCTCCAGCACCGTGCCCACGCCCGGCCGCTTCGCGTTGGCCTTCAGCTCCTGCAGGTCGGCCACCAGCAGGATCATCTCCAGCAGCTGCTCCAGGTTCTGCTTCTTCTTGGCCGAGACGTTCACGAACACGGTGGTGCCGCCCCACTCCTCGGGCATGAGCCCGCGGTCGGAGAGCTGCTGCTTCACGCGGTCCGGCTGCGCGTCCGGCTTGTCGATCTTGTTCACGGCCACGATGATGGGCACGCCCGCCGCGCGCGCGTGGTCCATCGCCTCGACCGTCTGCGGCATCACGCCGTCGTCCGCGGCCACCACCAGCACCACGATGTCGGTGACCTTGGCGCCGCGCGCGCGCATGAGGGTGAACGCCTCGTGGCCCGGCGTGTCGAGGAAGACGACCTTCCGCGTGCCGACGTCCAC
>JAICEW010000321.1 GCA_025923995.1 Vicinamibacteria bacterium
ACCCGGCTCCTCGTCCCCCCGGACCCCCGGCCCCTCAGCTAGAAGTTCACCTTCGCCGCCAGCTGGATCTGGCGAGGCGGCAGGGCGGCCGTGAACGTCCCGTAGGTCACGCGGCCGGCCGCGTCCTTCTGCGGGTTGTCGGGGAACGAGCCCGTGCCGAAGACGTTGTTGACCTCGGAGTAGTTCGTGCGGTCGAACAGGTTGAACGCCTCGGCGATCAGGTCCAGCGACGCCGAGCCGCCGAAGCGGATCCGCTTCGACAGCCGCAGGTCCACCGTGAACGTCGAGGGCAGGTTCTCGCTGTTGCGTCCCACGCTCGTGTTGATGTCGGCCGGGTTGCGGCGGGCGCGGTCGGAACCGGGGATGGAGCCGCCGTCGCCGTCGCCGTTGAGGTCCGCGTTCGCGATGGCGTTGAACGGGCGCCCGGATGCGGCCGTGATGATGGTCGAGAGGTTGAGGTCCCAGGGCAGCGTCGCCAGGCCGGAGAACACGAAGCGGTGGCGCTGGTCGTGCGTCGCGGGCCCCCGCTCGGCGTCCGGGTTGAAGGCGGTGGGGAACCCCTCGTGGTCGCTGGGGTTGCGGCCGCGGCCGTTGTCCTGAGGGATGAACGCGCTCTGGAAGTCGGTCGAGTTGTCCTCGGCCTTGCCCAGCGTGTACGAGGCCAGGAACTCGAAGTTGTGGCTCATGCGCTTGCTGAGCGAGACCGTCATGCCCTTGTACCAGGTCTCGCCGAAGTCGGTGTACTGCAGCACGGAGGCCGAGGTGCCGGCCACGCCGTTGCGGTCGTTCGGCCGACGCCCGGCGCCCAGCGACGGGATCACCGGGTTGTAGTCCACGGTGCCCAGCTGGTGCTCGCCGTGCACCCAGACGAAGTTGGCGGAGAACGCCAGCTCGCCGAACTGCCGGTCGAAGCCCACCGCCGCCTGGTGCGAGTACGGGGTCTCCAGGCCGGGATCCGGCGAGATCACGAGGCTGGGATACGAGCCGCCCAGCAGCGCGAGCGCGGTCGCCTCCGGCAGCTTGTGGCCGGGCGCGCGCCAGGCCGCGAGCACGACCGGCGAGGGGAAGCGCGCGACGAGCGTGCGCACGCCGTCTGCGCCGCCGCGGATCTCGTCCGTGATGCTGCCGATGGAGACGATCTGGTTGTCGAAGAACTTGCCGTAGGCGGCGTGGATCGACGTCTTGCCGTCACCGGAGGGGTCGTAGGCGACCGCGAGGCGCGGCGCGAAGTCGTTGCCGTCGCTCGGATAGCCGTACTGGAAGTTGCTCCCGCCCAGGTCCGAGACGTTGTACGTGTAGTCCGGCCACCACTGGTACTGGTAGCGGATGCCGGGCTTGATCACGAGCTTGCGTCCCACGCGCCACTCGTCCTGGATGAAGAGCGAGAGGTCCTGGTTGCGGTACGGCCCGCCCGGCTCGCCGTAGCCCTGGATGTACGCGGCCGGGATGCCGGCGGCGACGGCCTGGATGGCGGACAGCGGCTGGGGGATGAGGCCAGGGACCGCGGGCAACGGACGGAACAGGTAGCGGCCGCCGAAGTGCAGCGGCAGCGCCGCGTCGCGGCTGTCGAGCCATCCGTAGTCGAAGCCCGCCTTCATCACGTGGCTGCCGGTCGCCAGCGTGAGCGTGTTCGCGACCTGGATGCGGTCGTTGGTGCGCGGCTGCGGCGTGAAGCGCTGCCGGCCGACGCTGGCCACTCCTCCCACCTCCAGCGTGGGGCCGCCCAGGTTGAACTGGTCGCAGGGCCCGCCGCAGTTGGGGTCGAGCGAGTTGATGTGCTGCTCCTCGTGCGCCCACATCACGCGCGCCTCGTTCACCCAGCGCGGCGAGAGGATGTTGGTCTGGGACAGCGACACGCCGTAGTCGGTGCGCAGCTGCACCGCGCCGCGGCTGCGCGCGGTCAGGCCGCCGAAGGGCTCGATGTTCTCGTTGGTGCGGTCGGAGTAGTTGCCGCGCAGGGCCAGGCTGCTGTCCGGGCTCCACTGGTGGGTGATCTTGCCCAGGAACAGCGTGTCCTCGAACTGGTAGGGGTTCGGGCCCGGCGTGACGGGGAAGCCGGCGTTGTTCAGGATCGCGGCGTCCGCGGCCGAGATGGTCACGAAGTTGTTGGCGTCGATGTCGACCCGCTCGAAGGACAGGAAGAAGAACGTCTTGTCCTTCTGGATGGGCCCGCCCAGCGTCGCGCCGAACTGCTTCTGGCTGAAGGGCGACTTCTCGCGGTCGATGGGGTTGCCGAACACGTCCTGCTTCTCGAAGACGTCCTTGGCGTTGAGCGAGTCGTCCCGGAAGTACATGAACGCGTTGCCGTGGTACTCGTTGCCGCCGCTCTTGGTCACGATGTTCACGACGCCGCCGCTGGCCTTGCCGAACTCGGCCGAGTAGGAGTTGGTCAGCACCTGGAACTCGCGCACCGCCTCCTGGCTGAACACCGCGCGCACCGAGCCCACGATGGGGTCGTTGTTGTCGAGCCCGTCCACCATGATGTTGTTCGAGCGCGCACGCTGGCCGGTGAACGAGAGCCCCGACGTGGCGGAGGCGCCCTGCTGCGGCGTGTTGTCGGTGGTGACGCCAGGCGTGATGACCGAGAAGCTGATGAAGTTCCGCCCGTTGATGGGCAGGTTCTGGATCTGCTCCTGGCCGATGACCGCGCCGACCGTCGTGTTGTCCGAGTCGACGACGGCCTGCTCGCTGACCGTGATCTCCTCCGCATGGCCGGCGACCGAGAGGCTGAAGTTCACCTCCAGCGACTGGCCCAGGCGCAGCTCCACCGAGTCGCGCTTCTGGGGCGCGAAGCCGCTGAGGTCGACCGACACGCGATAGCCGCCCGGCGGCAGCGCTTGCAGGTGGTACCGGCCCTGGCTGTCGGCCACGGCCGAGCGCGTGACCCCCGTCTGGAGGCTGGTGACGGTGACGGTGGCGCCGGGCAGCACGCTGCCGGACTGGTCGGCGACCGTGCCGCGCAGGTCGCCTCCGGTGAGTCGGGCCTGCGCCATGGAGATGGCGGGGGCCAGGAACGAGATGCTCGCGACGAGGAGCGCTCTAAGGGCAGCCGTCCTGCGCATCGGATCCGCCTCCAGTGGCCGGTCGTTTCCGGGGAACGGCGGGCACCGGCCGGGCCCGCCCTCCGTGGTCGCCCGCTACTCCTCCCCCACCAGCGCCGGCTCCGGCGCGCCCCTGCGCGCCGCCGGCATCCGATGGGCGTCGTCGAGAACGCCGAACGCGAGGAACTCCCAGAACGCGTCCGCCACTTCGGCCGGTCCACACTGCCCCCGCGGCGAGTACCACTGCGCCACGGAGTTGATCGCGCCCAGCAGCAGGAAGCGCAGCATCTTCAGGTCCAGGTCCGGCCGCAGCCGGCCGGAGCCGGCCGCTTCGTAGACGAGGCCGGACCAGAACGCCTCGTAGCGGTCGCGGAGGCGGATCATCTCCTCCCGCGCCTTGCCCTTGAGCGCGCGCCAGTCGTACAGGATCACCTGCGCGGCATCCCGCGAGAGCAGGTACGAGAGCCGCGCGCGCAGCGCGAGGCGCAGCCGCTCGACCGGATCGGCGACGTTGCCGATGGCCGACCGCACCGCCGCCAGGTCGGCGTCCATGCCCCGCCGCGTGAGGTCGATGAGGAGCGCCGCCTTGGTCGGGTAGCGGTAGTGCAGGCTGCCCGGCAGCGATCCTGCCGCCTTCGCGATCTCCCGGACCGTCGTGGCCTCGAACCCCTGCTGGCGGAACAGGCGCGCGGCCGCGTCCAGGAACCGGTCGTCGACCGGTGCGGAGGTCTTCTTCTTGGTCAAGCGCCCAAAACGCTATGCCCGAGGCGCAGTCGTGTCAAGCAAAATTGATGGTACCGATCAATCAAAGCGATGGACCGACCGGTTGGTCGGGCGACCAACGGGCCGGTAACGTTAACGGGGGTGGGACCCGTTCAGGGGAAGACGACGAGCCCGCGGCCCAGGCTCCGCGCCAGGTCTTCGAACGCCTCGTTGATCTCGTCCAGGCGGTAGGTGCGCGTCACCAGCTCGTCCAGCTTGAGCCGGCCCGCGCGGTAGAGCTCCAGCAGGCGCGGCAGGTCGCGCCGCACGTCCGCCCCGCCGTACCAGCAGCCGAGCAGTCGCTTCTCCATCACCGGCAGGAAGTAGACGTTCACGTCGACGGTCTCGTCCTTGGAGCCGATGCCGATCACGACGCACGTGCCGCCCTTGCGCGTGGCCGCGTACGCCTGCTCGATCGACTTCTTGCGGCCGATCGCCTCGAACGCGAAGTCGGCCCCCCTGCCCTCCGTCAGCTCGCGGATGGCCTTGGGCGCGTCGACCTGCGACGCGTCGACCGTGTGCGTGGCTCCGAAGCTGCGTGCGAACTCGAGCTTGGCCGGGCTCAGGTCGACCGCGATGATCGGCCCGGCCTCCGCCAGGACCGCGCCCTGCAGGACGTTCAGGCCCACCCCGCCCACGCCGAACACGGCGACGGAGCTGCCGGCGGGAACGCGAGCCGTGTTGGCGACGGCGCCCACGCCCGTGAGCACCGCGCATCCGATGAGCGCCGCCTTCTCGAGCGGCGCGTCCGGCGGCAGCTTCACGACGGACCGGGCCGGCGCGACCACGCGCTCGGCCATCGCGCCCAGCGCGGAGAACGACTGCAGGTCGCGCCCCTGGTGGTGGACGCGCGTCGAGCCGTCGGGCATCCGGAAGCGCATGTTGATCGCGCTGCCGACCGCGCACAGGTTGGGCTGCCCCGCGCGGCAGTAGAAGCACTCGCCGCACTGCGCGACCCACGAGAGGACGACGGGATCGCCCGGGGCCACGTGGTCGACGCCGGGGCCCACCTCCTCCACGATGCCGGCCCCCTCGTGTCCGAGGACGCACGGCAGCTTCGTGGGCATCACGCCGGTCGCCACCGAGTAGTCCGAGTGGCACACGCCGGCCGCCACGATGCGGACGAGGACCTCCGACTCGCGCGGCGGGTCGAGGTCGATCTCCTCGATGCGCACCGGCGCGCCCGTGTCGAACACGACGGCTGCCTTCATGAAAGGACTCCCTCACGACATCCACCGCGGAGAACGCGGAGAGCGCAGAGGAAAATAGCAGAGCTGTCAAGCTCCGCGACCTCTGCGATCGGCGGTGGAAGATCGCGTGCTACGCCGACGCGAGCTGCTGGATGTCGTTCAGGATGCCCGCGGCCGTGACCTCCGCGCCCGCGCCGGGGCCGGTGACGACCAGCGGCTCCTCGCGGTACCGCCGCGTGGTGAACGACACCAGGTTGCGCGTGCCGGAGAGCGAGCCCGCGGGCGAACCCACCGGCACCGCCGCCAGGTAGGCGCGCACGGAGCGCGGCGTGGCCACCACCAGGTAGCGCAGCACGCGGCCCGCGGCCGCCTCGCGCTTCACGCGGCGGGCCCACTCCTCGTCGAGCGAGGGCAGACGCTCCAGGAACTCCGCGAGGGGGAATCGGGCCAGCCGCGGAGGGACGAGGTTCTCCGCTTCCGGCGGCGCGCCGCCGTAGCCGAGCAGGCGGCCGAGGATCAACCCCTTGCGCGCCGCGTCGCGGCCGGAAAGGTCGTCCCGCGGATCCGGCTCCGTGTAGCCGCGCGCCATCGCCTCGCGCACCGCGTCGGAGAACGGACGGCCGGCCGACACGGCCGACAGGACGAAGCCGAGCGTGCCGGACAGGCAGCCCTCGATGCGCAGGACGCGGTCGCCGCTCTCGACCAGCTTGCGGTGCGTGTCGAGGATGGGCAGGCCCGCGCCGACCGTGGCCTCGTAGAGGATGCGGCGCCCGGACGCCTCGGCCGCGCCCAGCAGCGCCTCGTGGTCGCGCGAGGGACCCGCGAGCGGCTTCTTGTTGGCGAGCACGAGGTCGAAGCCGTGCCCCAGCGCGGAGCGGAGCAGGTCGCCGGTCTCCTCGGCGGTGACGTCCACCAGGACGGGGCGCGACACCGCGTGCGACGCGATGAAGCGCAGCGCGCCCACCGCGGACGCGGCGACGCCTCCCAGCCTGGACAGGAGGCGCCCCTGGTCCTTGCCCTCCGCCAGCAGGCGCAGACGCCGCTGGGAGAGGCCGCGCGGGTCGAACACGTAGCCCGAGCGGTCCAGGAGCCCCACGATGCGGACGGGCCGATCGCGGCGGCCCTCCGCCTCCATCGTCGCGCTCACCAGCGCGCGGCCCACGCGGCCGAACCCGAGCAGCACCACGTCCGTGTGCGGCGCCTCCTCCGGACGCCCGCCGCCGATCTTCGCCAGCTGGAACGCGTCGTGGACGCGCCGGGCCGCCTCGCCGGCCTGGTCCGA
Source organism: Vicinamibacteria bacterium (assembly GCA_025923995.1). Classification (GTDB taxonomy): domain Bacteria; phylum Acidobacteriota; class Vicinamibacteria; order Fen-336; family Fen-336; genus JAICEW01. The sequence continues at coordinate 6,276 of JAICEW010000321.1, forward strand.
GCGGACGACGAAGGAGATGTTGCGCTCGGACGAACCCTGCGCCACCGCGATCACGTTCAGGCCCGCGCGCGCCAGCGCCGTGAAGACGCGCGCGGCGATCCCGGGCGTGCCGGCCATGCCCTCGCCCACGACCGCGATCACGGCCACGTCCGCGCGCGAGGCCACGTCGTCGATCAGGCCCGTCGACAGCTCCTCCTTGAACGCGCGGCGCAGCGCGCCCACCGCGGGCCCGGCCTCGCCCGCGGGCAGCGTGAACCCGATCGAGCTCTCGGAGGAGGCCTGGAAGATGGTCGAGACCGACAGGCCGGCCGCGTGCACCGCGGCGAACGTCCGCGCGGCGATGCCCGGCACGCCCATCATGCCCTTGCCCGCGACCGTGACCAGCGCCTGGCCGCGGATGGTCGCGAGCGCCTTGACCGGATAGCGCGCGTCGCCGCGGCGCGCGGTCACCGACGTCCCGGGCTGCTCGGGATCGAGGAACGAGCGCACGCGCAGCGTCGTGCGTGTCCCCTCCAGCGGGATGAGCGCGCGCGGGTGCAGCACCTTCGCCCCGAAGTACGCGGCCTCGGCCGCCTCGCGCCGGTGCAGGTCGGGGATCACGCGGGCCCCGGGCACGTCGCGCGGATCGGCGGTGAGGATGCCGGTCACGTCCTTCCAGAGCACGACCTCGTCGGCCGACAGCGCGCGCGCGAGCAGCGTGGCCGTGAGGTCCGTGCCGCCGCGGCCCAGCGTCGCGACCGACCCGTCGGGCGCCGCGCCGAAGAACCCGGGCACGACCGGCGTCAGGCCGCGGGCCAGCAGCGGCCGCAACACGCGGCGCGCGGCGTGCCGCGTCGCGTCCAGCTCGGGAGAGGCGCCGCCGTGACGACCGTCCGTGACCACGATCGCGATCGGGTCGACCAGGCGCGTGCGGGGCACCACCGCGGCCAGCAGCGCGCTCGACAGCCGCTCGCCCCGGCTCACCAGCAGGTCCGACGCGCGAGTCGAGAGCTCACCCAGCGCGGCCACGGCGCGGCAGACGTCGCGGTACTCGCGCGCGGACGCATCGAGG
>JAICEW010000322.1 GCA_025923995.1 Vicinamibacteria bacterium
AGCGCCCGCACCCGGTCGGAGGGGCCGTTGTTGTGTGTCATCAGCCACAGCTGCGTCCCCGCCGGGTCGTACTTGATCGTCACGAAGTTGGTCCCGGCGTTGCCCGACGTCGCGGTGGTCCCGGTCACGTAGACGTTCCCGTCGGGGTCGAGCGCGAGCGCCTCGGGCTCGTCGTTCCCGGCGGACCCGGCGTAGGTCCGCGTCCAGGCCACGGCGCCCGCCGCGTCGTGCTTCACCAGGCGGAAGTCCGGATCCTGGCCGTTGAAGGAGCGGCCCAGCACGTAGACGTTGCCAGCCGCGTCCACCGCCATCGCCTTGCGCGCGGCCGGGCGGTCCTCGGGGTCGATGTCGACGGGAGGATGCGGCACGGTCCACTGCTGCGTGCCGGCGGTGTTGTACTTCACGAGGCGGAACTCGCTGCCCGCGTTCCCGGCCGTGCTGGACTGGGAGTAGCCGCCCACGATCACGTTGCCCGCCGCGTCGACGGTCAGCGCGTACGCGAAGTCGGAGCGGTTGGCCTGGACGGAGTACGGGACCGTCCAGGACAGCACGCCCGCGGCGGTGTACTTCACCGTCCGGAAGTCGAACCCCGATCCCTGGACGGAGAAGCCGGTGACCCGCAGGTCGCCGGCGGCATCCAGGCCGATGGCGTAGGCGGCGTCGTTGTTGTTGTTGTTGGGGTCGTGCAGCCTGGTCCACTGGACCGCGCCCGCGGTGCTGTACTTGATGGTCAAAAAGTCGTCCGAGGCCGCGGCGCGCGTGGAGCCGGCCACCGACACGCCGCCGGCGGCGTCCACCACCAGCGCGTGGGCGGAGTCGGCGTTGCCGCCGTTGTGGACGGCGGCCCACTGCTGCGTGCCGGCCGCGTCGTACTTCACCGTGCAGGCGTCGCCGTTGGCCGCGTTCGCGCACGTGCCGGTGACGTAGACGGCGCCGGCGGCGTCGACGCCGATGTCGTGCACCTCGTCCGCCGCGTTGCCGGAGCCGTTGTACAGCCGCGACCAGGCGAGCGCGCCCGCCGCGTCGTACTTGCGCGTTCCGTAGTCGTCGTTGAGGCCGTTGCTCTCGACCAGGGCCACGTAGCTGTTCCCGGCGCCGTCCACCACCACCCCGCGCGCCTGGCCCGGCAGCACCTGGACCCACTGCACGGCGCCCGCGCCGTCGAGACGGCGGACCGCGCCGTCGCCGGCGACCACGATCCCCGAGGCGTCCCCGGCCACGGCCACGCCGGTGACGGGCGACACCCAGGACTGGGCGCCCGTCGCCTCGTCGTACTTCACGGTGCCCGTGGTGCCGGTCACGTAGACGCCGCCGGCACCGTCCCGCGCGATCGCGTAGCAGGTGTCCGCGGCCCCTCCGTCGTACACCGCCGACCACGCCACCGCGCCCGAGGCGAGGTACTTGACGGTCAGGCAGTCGGTGTCCGAGTACTTGTCGAGGATGCCCGTCGCGTACGTCTCCCCGGCGGCGTCGGTCACGAGGGCGTGCTTCCCCCGCAGGAGGTCGCCGGCGGCGAGGCGCGCGTCCAGCGCGGCCACGGGTCCGCTGTCGTAGCGGGTCGCCCAGACCTGCGTCTGCGCCGCCACCAGGGCAGCAGAGCCCGTCCACACCGCCCAACCGATCCCAGCCACGCGCGCACGAGCGCCCATCGAGTCGCTCCCAAACAGGTGGACGCCCGTCGACCCGGGCGATCCGGAGGAATGGGAGGAGCTTAAGGAAGAGGTGCCACCGTCCGCTTCATCCGAACGGGTGATGGGGCCTCAGGGCGGCCGAGGCGGCTCGGGACGTCAGCGCGGCAGCAGCGTGATGGGGGTGTCGAACGTGAAGCCGGTGGCCGGCTCCAGCGCGACGGCCTTGCCGGCCAGCGCGCCGTAGCCGCCGGTGTGGACGATGCGCGCGGAGCCGGACTGTCCGGAGAGCGCGGGAACGCTCGCGGTGCCGAAGACCGCCACGCCGAACTGGGGGACGCTGAGCGGCTGGCTGTGGACCAGCGTGCCGGCGGCGTTGTGCAGGAGGATGCTGCCGGCCACGGTCGCGTTGGTCGTGTTCTGCACGATGAACACGGTCGTCTGCGACGCCGTGCTGTTCCAGCGCGGGACGAAGCAGGTGGTGTCGAAGAACTCGACCCGGTAGAGGCTGCCGGCCGGAAGGCTCAGGTTCTCGTCGCCCCGGGCGCGCACGAACTCCTTGCCGTCGACGGTCGAGATCCAGCGGACCGTCATGCCGGTGGCCACGATGCCCTGCCCCGGGCCCAGGTCGATCCCGCTGAGGTCGTCGTTGCTCACCGTGCCCGCGGTGAGCACGACGCCGCTCCCGCTGACGCGATCGAAGCGGGGGCAAGGCGGGGTCCCGCAGGCGGGATCCCAGTAGACGACGTCGCTGGAGACGCGGGCCTCGTACGAGTGCCCGTCCTTCACGCGGATCATCATCCAGTCGGTGTCGGGAGAAGCCGCCGCGCCCTCGAGGTCGTGGTCGGCCTGGATGGACCCGTGGCGCAGGACGTTCATGGTGTTCGGGCCGTCGTCGTTCAGGTTGAGGAAAGGCGTCTCCCACTTGTCGGCCGCGCCGGCGGCCGGCGCCAGCGCGAGCCAGGCGAGAAGGCAGGACGTGAACCCCGGCAGCCTCGTCGTCATCATCATCGAGCTCCTCCTCGAGGCGGATCATAACAACGCATCGGCGGCCGCCGGCCTTCGCGGTAAAGTAGGCCGCCCGTCACACGAGGAGAGCCATGAGAACGCCCCTCCGCCTGGCCGTGCTCGCCGCGCCGCTGCTGATCGTCTCGTCCTGCACGAAGAAGGAGGCGCCGCCGCCGGTCGCCCAGCAGGCCACGACCACCACGACCGTGCCTCCCACGACGCTGGCGCCGACGCCCACGCCGGTCCCCACGCCGCCGCCCGTGTGGCGCGAGGCGCGCTGGGGCATGTCGAAGGCGGCGGTCCTGGCCGCGTTCCCCCAGGAGGCGCAGCGGCTGGAGAAGGCCGCGGACTTCGCACAGCCGCAGCACGGGGCGAGCCTGGCCGGCGGCTCGAGCGACATCGCCATCCCGTCCTGGGAGGGCGAGGGCGCGACGTTCCGCGTGCTCTTCGGCTTCGAGCAGGACGCGCTGAACCGGATCCACCTCGCGGTCCCCAAGGCGACGGCGGCCACCTGCGGCGACATCGAGAAGGCACAGACGGACGCCCACGGCGCGCCCACGAAGCGCACGCCCACGGGCAGCTCGCTCAAGGGCGAGGAGATCGTTTGGACGCTGCCGGACGAGACCATCGTCCTGAGCTGCGCCGGCGTGGCCCGCCTCGGATTCCTGACGGCTTCGCTCGACCACCTCGCGCCCGCCCCCGCCGCCGTCGCCGCGCAGCCTTAGGCCGGCCCCGTCCCCGTCGCCGTCCGGCCTAAATATGCCTTGACAGGAATATTCCCTGGAGCGCATATTTCCCCCATGGACGCCTTCGAGGCACTGGGCGCGCCGACCCGCCGGCAGATCCTGGGCGAGCTGAAGCGGTCGCCGCGCAGCGTCAACGATCTGGTGGACGCCCTCTCCGCGAACCAGCCCTCCGTCTCGAAGCACCTCAAGGTGCTCCGCGAGGCGGGTTTCGTGTCCGTGCGCGGCGAGGGGCAGCAGCGGATCTACCAGCTGGAGCCGGCCCGCTTCCGCGAGCTGGAGGCGTGGCTGGCCCCGTACCGCCAGCTCTGGACCCGCCACCTCGACGCGCTCGAGCGGCACCTGGAGCGCAAGGAGAAACGGCGATGAATCGCAAGGACTACCGGCCCGCGCCCGCGGGCGGGGTGACGGCGGAGAAGGACGGCGATCGCTGGACGCTCGTGTTCGTGCGCGAACTCGCGCACCCGCCCCGCCGCGTCTGGAGCGCGCTCACCGACACCGCGGAGCTGCGCGGCTGGGCGCCGTTCGACGCCGACCGCGACCTGGGCCGCACCGGCCCAGCCACGCTGACGATGGCGGGCGGCGACGGCTCGGAGGTGTCGCAGGTCGTGGTGCGGCACGCGGAGCCGGAGCGCCTGCTCGAGTACACGTGGGACCAGGACGTGCTGCGCTGGGAGCTGGAGCCGACACCCACCGGCACGCGCCTCACGCTGCGCCACACCGTCGAGGACCCCGAGTGGATCCCGCGCGTCGCGAGCGGCTGGCACATCTGCATCGACGTCGCGGACCTCATGCTGTCGGGGCGCGCCGTGGGACGCATCGTCGGGGAAGAGGCGAAGGCGCACGGCTGGGAGGACCTGCACGGGGCATACGCGGCGCTGCTGGGAGCGCCGTGGAGCGCGCCGTCGCCCGCCTGACCTGGCCGGCCCGGTCGCGATCTGCTAGTGTCGGCCCGCGACCACGGAATGGCCGAAGCCCTGCCGTACGATTTCCTCGCCCTGCTCCCCTTCGGCGTGATCCTCTCGGCGCCGGACGGAAGCCTCGTCCATGCGAACCCGCTGGCGCGTCACCTGCTGGGACGCCATCAGCCGATCGGCGTCGGCTCGGACGGCAGGCTGACGGCGGACCAGGGCCCCGCCACCCGCCGGCTGCGCGAGGCGGTCCGTGAGGTGGCCGGCGGCGAGAAGGCCCGGGTCGTCTGGCAGGGATCGCTCGCCTCGGGACCGCGCCAGGCGGTCGTGGTGCGTGCGGTCGGGGCCCACAACGGCGGCGCACCCGTCGCCGCCATCTTCGTCGCGGATCCGCGGTCGCTTCCGCGCGAGGCGACGCTGCGCGAGCTGCACGGGTTGACGCCCGCCGAATCGCGCGTCGCCCTCGAGATGCTGCAGGGCCACTCGGTCGCGCAGGCCGCGCGCCGGCTGGGCATCAGCCCCAACACGGTGAAGACCCAGCTCCAGCGCGTCTTCGAGAAGCTTCAGGTCAGCCGCCAGACGGAGATGGTGCGGCTGCTCATGGATCCGGTCGGCAACCTCTAGGGCCGCCGGCTCACTTCACGAGGCGCGTGGGCGCCTTCGAGGGCGGATCGCCTTCCGGCCGCGGGTCGCCTTCGGGAGGCTGGCCGGGCGCGTCCGGCGGCTCCTTCACCGGCGGCTCCTCATGCCCCGGGGGCACGGGCTGGTCGCTGGGGTCGTCATCGTTCATGCGTGCTCCGGGTCGGTGGTGCGGCCTCGTCCATGGTCGCCCGGACGAGCGGCGAACGGTCGGTCGCGACGACATTTGCCGGGCCCCAAAAAACCTCCCGCCCCCGGGATCCGCCGACCCGCTTCCCCTACCCTTGGAGGGATGTCGTCGGGGAGCGAACCAAGACGGAGGGAGTCCATGAAGTATCTCTGCCTGGCGTACGGTGACGAGCGCGCGTGGAACGGCCTGTCGAAGGACGAGCAGGCCGCCCTCCTCGCGCAGGACGAGCAGCTGCGCAAGCGCGGCGACCTGGTGGCCGCGGTCGGGCCGTCCTCCACGGTCGTCCGCGCGTGGGACGGCAACCCCCAGACGACCGAAGGGCCGTTCGGCGCGTCGTTCCTGCCGCTCGCGGGGGTCTCCATCATCGAGGCGACCAGCCTGGACGAGGCCATCCGGCTCGTGGCCAGGACGCCCTGCGCGCGCGCGCGCGGCGCGGTCGAGGTCCGTCCGATCGCCGCCGGCAACGTCTGATCCGCCCGGGCGGGGGCCGATTGGCCCTATGCCCCCGTCCCCGGATGGCTATTGGCTGCGGACGCGGGTGCGTCACGATGCTGGGCGGGGTCCGGGGGGCGAGGAGCCGCCCCGCGCATGATCGGCACCGCCGCCCCCCGGCGATCGGAACGCACCGCCTGCGGGGCGTTCAGAGCGTAAGTGAAGACAACCGACCGGAGGACAGCCATGGCGACACGACTGGATCGCCCGCTCAGAGTGGATCCGGCAGCGAGCGCCGAGCGCGCGTTCGACTTCCTGGAAGGCGAATGGGACGCGACGTGTCGCGTCCCACGTGAAGGAGGATGGGAGGAGGCGCCGGGGCACCTCAAGGCCACTCGTATGCTCGACCGCACCGTCTCGGTGGAGGTCTTCGAAGGGATCTACCACGGCGGACGCCTGCAGGGCCTCGGCCTGCGCGCGTACAACCGCGAGACGGGCGAGTGGGAGCACACCTGGACCGACACGCTCCAGCCCGCGCACTTCCACGTGTGGAAGGGACGCTTCGCCGAGGGCCGGATCGACCTGCACGCGGAATGGACCAGGGACGACGGGTCGCCGGTCCGCTCGCGGCTCACCTGGTCGGACATCACTCCCGACAGCGCGCACTGGGAGAGCGCGCGCTCCACGGACGGCGGACGCACGTGGGTGCCGCACTGGGTGGTCGACATCCGGCGGAGGCCGACGGCCCGCTGAGACCCACTGAGACGCGCGTGAGCCGTGCCGCGGCGTATTAGACTGCACGCGTACGGCTCATGAGCCCCACCACATTCCTCGTCGCCAACGTCGGGCTGGCGGTCACGCTGTTCATCGCGCTGCTGGCACTGCAGGAGGTCGGCCGCCGCGCGGGGCGCGCGCGTGCAGAACGCACGCACGGAGAGTCGAGGGAAGGGCTCGGCAGCATCGAAGGCGCCGTGTACGGCCTCCTGGGGCTGCTGCTCGCGTTCACGTTCTCCGGCGCGGCGTCGCGTTTCGAGGCCCGGCGCGGCATGATCCTCGACGAGGCGAAGGCCATCCAGACCGCTTACCAGCGCCTCGACCTGCTGCCCGCCGACGCGCGGCCGCCCCTGCGCGCGAAGCTGGCCACCTACCTCGACGCACGCCTGGCGGCGCAGAGCGCGGCCAAGGGCCTCGACGCGGCCTGGGAGGCCCTCGACCGCAGCCGGCGGCTGCGCCAGGAGTTATGGTCCGACGCGGTCGCCGCCACCCAGGCGGCCGGCAGCCCGGCGCCCCAGCTCATCCTGCCCACCCTCAACAACGCGTTCGAGGTCGCCACCACGCGGGCGGCGGTGATCTACGCCCACCCGCCCGTCGCGCTCTACGCCATGCTCATCGGCCTGGCGCTGGTGGCGGCGTTCCTCGTCGGCAACGCCATGGGCGCGCGCGGCTCGCGGGACGGGCTGCACATGGTCGCCTACGCGGGGGTGCTGGCGGTCGTGATCTTCGTGATCGTCGACCTGGAGTTCCCGCGCCTGGGGTTCATCCGGGTGGACGACTCCGACCGCGTGCTGATCGAACTGCGCCAGACGATGGCCGGAGACGTCGACACGCCTCGCTAGGGCTCCGCGCGTGCTAGGCTCCGAAGGGCCCGGACGGCAGGAGGTGGAGCGATGCGGCGAGGAGCGCTGACGGGATCGATCG